>JANQNZ010000344.1 GCA_028279315.1 Rhodophyticola sp.
GACCGTCCCGGCGGGCTGGCGCGGTGATCATCTCGCGCACCGCTCGTTCGGAGCAATGACTCGGCTGCCATAAAGTGATCAAGACTGCCGTCGCGGCGCCATCCCACGGGCAGGCGCGCGCCCGGCTTGCGTGACACCAGGCCTTTACCCTGAGTGGCGCCCCGCTGCTGGATCAGGTCGGCGGCGCCTCCTCAAACCGAACTTCCACGATCCGCGCTTGGCCCGTCAGGTATTGCACAATCTGGCGCGGCGCTTGGTTGATCTCATTCGCCCCCCGGCGCAGCGTACGGAGGCGTTTGCGCCAACCCGTGGGCCGGATCGCCTTGCCGAACGGCGCGATATCGGAGTTCCAACCTTGGGCGCGTTGGGTGGCCATGGCGGGGACAATGATCGCGGCGTTCAGCGCCCGGCGGATGGGCGACACCGTGTCGTTGAAGAGGAAATGATCGACAGGCACCCGCATTTGGCCGCGATAAGAGAGCGCAGTCTCGGCGCCTTGGCGGCTAAGGATATAGGCCCCGCCCCCTACATGGCGGGAGCGCATCGGGTGAAGGGCGCGGCCTGTGGGTGTCTCGCCGATTTGCCGCCCCAAGAGGAGTTTTGAGGCGCCATCGCCGAATTTCTCCAGCTTCACGGCATGGGTGCCGGCGGGAATCCACTCCGTGGTCGCAAGACAAGCGTCCAGGTCTTGGGCGAGATGGACATCGTCCTCCAAAAACAGCGCATGAGAGGCATCACTCTCAAGAAAAGCCTGCCAAGCCCAGGTATGGCTGACCGTGCAGGCCCTGTCGCCAAGGCCAAGCTGTCCAAGCGGGCCCCGATCCTGGATGACCGGCGCAATAGCCGCCTCGGGCACGGTTTCCGCGTCGCAAGCCTCTTGCCGATGGAACATCACCCCGCGCTCGGCCAGATGCGCCCCAATCCGCTCCAGCCGGTCGGGGCGGCGGGTCAGGTTGATGACATAGATCGGGATCGTGTGGGGCATCGGGGGCCGGGGCAGGGGCGTGGACCGGCGCCTTCTGTCACGAAAGGGCCGCGCGGGGCAAGGGTGGCGGCCCTTGGCTTGTTTTTGGCCGGGCACGGGCCTAAACGGGCGCCGAACCTGTCTGTCTGCCGTGAGGACCCCCGATGGCGCCTTGGCCGTCTTATGTGATCAATCTGGCCGACAATACGCGGCGGATGGCCAACAGCGCCGGGCAGCTCGACGCGCATAGTCTGCCGTGGGCGCGGATCGAGGGCGTGAATGGCTGGGCGATGAGCCAGCCGGAGGTCGATCAGGTCTATGATGCGACGCGGAATGCGCGCGCGGGCAAACATCCTTTGGTCCGGCCTGAAATTGGCTGTTACCTGAGCCATATCGCGGCCTGGCGGCAGATCGCAGAGGGGCGCGCGGGGGGCGGGTTCATCTTCGAGGATGATTTCGCCGCCAATGCGGATTTGGGGGAGGCCGTGACGCTGCTCAGCGCGCCTCAGGACCAATGGGACATGGTGAAGCTCTTCTCCTTCGATGAGGCGCCGGACTTAGTGTCGGAGGAGGCCCTTGGCCGGTTCCGCATCGGCATTCCTTACCGAGTGCCGACCTGTCTGATCGGCTATGGCCTGACCAAGGCGGGCGCGGCCCGGTTGGTGGCCCGAGCGCTGCCCTTCTTCCGGCCCGTCGATGAGGACCAGAAGTTCTTCTGGGAAACGGGCCTAAGGGTGGCGCTGATCCTGCCGCCGCCGATTGTTGTCGGTGATCAAGAGGCTGCGACCGGGACAATTGGCCAAACCCGCCGCGCGATGCGGTCGGGGCGCAGCCGGATTGGCCAGGCGCTCCATAATCTGCGCTACCGGTTAAGCTATGAGCGGCAGCTCAGGCGCGCGCGGAGAGGCGCGGGATCATGAAGATTCTACATATGCATTTCGGGCTCGATGGCGGGGCGGAGCGGTTTTTTGTCAATCTGGTTCAGGGCTTTGCCGAACGCGGGGCGGAGCAGCGGTTTGTCACAAGGCCGGGGCGGATTTGGCATGACGAGATCGCCGCATTGGGGCCGATCATCGAAAGCCATTACCGCAGGCTCTCGCCCATGACCCCGATCCTGACCTGGCGCGTGCATCGGATGATCAAAGAGTGGGGGCCCCAGGTGATCATGGCGTGGATGTCCCGATCCTCCCGGCTTGTGCCCGACTATCCAGGCGCGGTGAAGCTGACCCGGCTGGGGGATTATCCCAGACATCTCAAGCACTTCCGCCACAACGACCTGATTGTCGCAAATGCGCCGGGGATTGCGGAGGCGTGTCAGGCACTGGGTTGGACGCGCCCGCTGCACATCATCTCAAACTTCGCGCGGGAGGTGACGCCGGTTCCGGTGACCCGCGCCGCTTATGACACGCCCGAGGACGCCTTTCTGATCTGCGGCGTCGGGCGGTTTATTCGGCGCAAAGGCTTCGACACGCTGATCCAGGCGGCTTCGCAGGTGCCAGATGCGTGGCTGTGGCTTGTGGGTGAGGGCGAGACGCGGCGCGAGATGGAGGCGCAGGTGGCGGAGCTTAGGCTCTCAGACCGGACCCGGTTTCTGGGCTGGGTGGAGGAGCCGATGCATATCCTCGCCGCGGCGGATGTCTTCGTGATGCCCTCCCGGCACGAACCCCTTGGCAATGTGATCCTAGAAAGCTGGAAGGCTCAGGTGCCGGTGATCTCGACCCGGTCCGAAGGCCCAAGCTGGTTTGCGACCGATGGCAAAGACAGCCTGCTGGTTGAGATCGACGATGTGGCGGGCATGGCGAATGCGATTAAACGGGTCCAGACTGAGGCAGGCCTGGCCGAGGTGCTTGTCGCCGGAGGGGCCGAGACACTTGCCGCGCAGTTCACCCGCGAAGCCGTGCTCGACCGCTATTTCGACATCTTCAACGGCACCTATTAGGCCGGTTCGATGCGGGTTCTGATCATCAACATGGCCTCAGCGACCAAACGGATGCGGTTCATGGCCGCCCAGATGGCGCATTTCGGTTTCCAATGGGAATGGATCGAGGCGGTCACGCCGGACACCTTGGATCCGCCCGCGGATGACCCGGTCTGGCACCGTTGGCAACGGCCTTTGCGGGTCACTGAAATGGCCCTTTGCGCCTCCCACATGAAGGCCTGGGAGCGGGTTTTGGAGCTGGACGCGCCCTGCCTGATCTTGGAAGACGATGCGCTTCTGGCGAGCGACCTGCCTGCGTTCCTGGAGCGCATCGCGCCCTTGCCCGAAATCGACCATGTGAGCCTGGAGACGCGCAGCCGGAAGAAATTCGTCGCCTTCCACATGCATCCAACCGCCCCGATCCGGCGGCTGTGGCAGGACCGAACCGGCTCGGCGGCCTATATCGCCTGGCCAAGGGGCGCGCGCGAGATGTTGCAGACGGCCCGAACCGCGGGCGGCCCTTCGGACGCCATCATCTCCTCCACCTATCGCATGGCGAGCTACCAGGCCGATCCGGCGCTTGTGATCCAATTGGACCAATGCGCGGCCTATGGCGTCGCGCAGCCGCTTGAAACCGCGTCCTTGATTGATGCCGTCCAAAAGCCACCGGCGACCGATAAGTATAGCGAGGCGGAGCAGAAAGCGTTCCGCCGCCGGAGGGTGCTGGCGCAGTTACAAATGGGGTTGCGGCAGCTGTTGCGCGCGTCGAAGGGGCAACGGATGCACATTCGCCCCGCCGTGACCTGGCCAGATTTGCGCATCCCGCCGCCCGATGGTGACGATTGATCGACACCGGTTTTGTCCGCGAGCGGTTCCGCTTATAAAGGCCGCACCGCCAGGGACAGGCGAAAAGGGACAGAACTTGCTTAGAGAGCTGAAGCACCGCTTGGTGCATTCGGTGTCTTTGTCGACCTATTGCAGGTTGATCAATGCGCGGCGCGCCATTCAAGGCATGCCGTATCGGATCATGCCTGAAGGAAATAACGGCATTCATGTCGTTCGAGATGGAGAGGCCGAGATCAGAATTTGCCGCCGCGGTCGTCATCGGCGCTACAAACGCGGTGTGTTGGCCGGGGCGGAAGGTGTCGCGAGGCAGTATCAATTGCACAAATTGGACGTGACGCCGGGCGGAACCTTCATCGACTGCGGCGCCAATGTGGGGGAGATGGGGTATTGGGCGCGCGCGCGTGGTATGGGATACATCGCGTTTGAGCCCGAGGCACTGGAAGCCGAGTGCTGCGACCTCAACAATTTCGACGGCGACGCGGGCACGATCCGGAAGGCGCTTTGGAAGGAAGACACCACGCTGACCTTCTTCTCAAAACCGGACACCGCCGATAGCTCGGTCTTAGAGATCGACGCCACCCACCCATCCGTCGAGATTGAGGCGGTGACCTTGGATGGCGCCGTGGATTTGACGGAGCGCGCGGGCACCAACATCTTCAAGCTCGAAGCCGAAGGGGCGGAGCCGGAGGTGTTGCAAGGTGCCGCGACGACCTTACCGATGATCGATTATGTGGCAGTTGATTGCGGCTATGAGCGTGGCGCGGCGCAGGAGCATACCTTTATCGAGGTGCATGATATGCTGCTGGACAAGGGGTTTAAATTGATCGAGGCAGAGTTCCGGCGGGTGACGGCAATTTATGAGAACCAGGCACGGGCCGCGGCCTGGGATGCATAGCGGAGCGATGAGATGAAAGGCTTCCCCGACCTCCCGCCGATTTGGCTCATCGGTTGCCTGGTCACAGCCTGGGTTTTGGCGACTTACCTGCCGCTTCTTCAGCTCTTTGGGCCGCTTTATCAGGGCCTCGGCGTTGTCATTTCGGTTGCCGGGGCGACTGCGATTGTGTGGTCGGCGGTTTGGTTCCGGCGCAAGCGGACCACGATTGAACCGCATCACACCCCAAGCGCGCTCATCACTGAGGGACCATTCCGCTTATCGCGGAATCCGATCTATCTCGGGATGGTGATGATGCTTGTGGGCTACGTGCTTTGGCTCGGCGCGCTTAGCCCGTTGCCTCTGCCTGTGTTGCTTTTCGCGGTCCTCACGCAGCGGTTTATCCAGCCTGAGGAGGCGCGGCTGAGGGAGGCCTTTGGACCCGAGGCAGAGCGGTATTTTCAAGCCACACGGCGCTGGTTGTAACGCTCTCTCTCAATTCCTTGATTGGTAATTTCTATCGGGCGTGTCTAGCTATTTCCGTGAAACGCAACACTGAGGGGACGGTCGTGCGCTTACTGCTCTCTATGATCTTGGCTTTTTCTGCGGCGCTGCCAGTGACAATTGCAAAGGCGGAGGGGCCGGTGGTGGTGGAGCTTTTCACCTCCCAAGGCTGTTCGGCCTGCCCGCCGGCTGATGCGCTTCTGCGGGAGCTTTCGGGCCGCGACGACGTGATCCCGCTCAGCCTGCATGTAGATTATTGGGACTATATCGGCTGGCCCGACACCTTCGCCTCACCCGCCTTTACGGCGCGCCAGTATGGTTATGGGCATGAGGCGGGGAACAACGTGGTCTATACCCCGCAATTCGTTGTGGGTGGTATCGACATCGTTGTGGGGTACCAACCGATGAATGTGGCCGATCTGATCATGCGGCATCGGGCGGTGGGTTATCCGGTGACGGTGACCGTCGCCAATGGGTCCAATGGCTACCGCATTGAGGCCGTGGCGGAAATGGACCCGCCGCGCCCGCAGATGTTGGTTCATCTGGTGACCTTCTCCCCCCATGAAGAGGTGGATATCAGCCGGGGCGAGAATGCGGGCCGGATGGCCGAATACCACAATGTGGTGATGGCCTGGGATATCGTGGAGGAGTGGGATGGTGCGGAGCCGTTCCAAGCAGAGATCGCGGCGGGTGATGGGTACCCGATGGCGGTGATCGTCCAGGCGGGTGCGCATGGACGGATCCTTGGGGCCGCGCGGCTCGATTAGGGGGTGTTTGCGGCGGTGTTGGTGTCCGCGAAGAACCGGGCCTGGCGCCCGGGTTTCCAGCGCCGATGCACCCAAAACCACTGACCGGGATTGGCGGTGATCCGAGCGGCGAGGCTGTCATTTAAGGCCTGCGTCATCTGGATCGGATCGCTTCGCGGGATGGGCGCCTCTAGCTCCACGTCGAAATTCAAGCCATCCGCGCGCCTTGTGCCGTAAAACGGGATCAACGGCGCGTCGTATTTGAGTGCAATCTCGGCGGCGGCGGTGGCGGTTGGCGCGGGCTTCCCCAGGAAGTCCAGCACCTCCCCCTCAGCGGCATATTGATCTGTGAGAATAACCCCTTGGCCACCTTTCTTCAGGTGCCTGACGAAGCCGCCAACGCCTTTTGTGCCGCGTGGAAAGACCGGCCCGCCAAAGCTCTCCATTGTCGCGATATAGTGGCGGTTGAAATAGCCGTTATTCATTGGCCGGTAGAGCCCGCCGATCGAATAGCCCCGGACGGTCAGCGCGGCCCGGGGTGCTTCGTAATTGCCAAAATGCCCGGTGATCAGAAGCGCCGGACGCCCGGCCTCGCGGGCCTCGGCCAAAGCGTCGAGGCCGGGGCCCTGCGGCTCCCAAGCCTCGGCGCGGGTCAGAAGTTCCTCCGTCGAGTAGTTTTCGATGAGCGTGCGCCCGAAATTATCCAACACCTCTTCGGTGATCCGCGCGACTTCCGCCTCGGGCAGATCGGGCCAGATATGGTAGAGTTGCTCTTTCACGCGCGCCCGCGCGCCGGTCAGGCCACCAACGCCGCGGCGCATCAGCCAACCCATCAGGGGCACCCGGCGTTCGTACGGAAGGGCCCGGGCCGTGGCGATCAAGCCGCGGGCCACCCGGTCGACCATCCAATTGGACCAGGTAAAGCGTTGTGCG
Source organism: Rhodophyticola sp. (assembly GCA_028279315.1). Lineage (GTDB taxonomy): Bacteria > Pseudomonadota > Alphaproteobacteria > Rhodobacterales > Rhodobacteraceae > Rhodophyticola. The sequence continues at coordinate 6,783 of JANQNZ010000344.1, forward strand.
TTCGACACGCCCATGAGGTGAAAGGCCCCGCCCGGGCGCTCAGCCTTTGGCCTGGGCGGCCATCGCGTCAAGCTGCGGGCGCAAACCTGAGAGGTCATAGCCCGCCGCTTGTGTGGCCGCCAGGATCTCATCGGTCGACAGATTGCCCGCCTGGCCAAGCGCCCAAACGATGCTCGACCGGTTGCCGCTCGCGCAATAGGCGACCACGGCGCCGTCAGCGGCGGCCATGGCCTCGGCCTGCTCCTCGACATTTTGCAGGGTCATCGCCCCGCCGGTGATCGGGTTGAAGACAAAATGCAGGCCCGCGGCCTCGGCGGCCTCTTGCATCGCGGCGGCTTGGAGGGGGCCAGGGTTCTCGCCATCCGGGCGGTTGCAGATGACCGTGGTCACGCCCATCTCGGCCAGCGCGGCCATGTCTGTGGGCTCCATCTGTGGCGAGACGGAATAGGTTTCGGTGATCGGGCGCAGGTCCATGCCTGGGGCACTCCTTCAATTGTCAGTTCAGCGCCACCAGGCGGCGCAGGGGCGGCGTGGCCACCATGCCCGCAGTCATCGCCAGAAGGAAGAGGAGACCGCCAGTGCCACCCCAAACCAGCGACGCCATGGCGGGGCCCGGGCAGAGGCCCGCAAGGCCCCAGCCCATGCCGAACAGGACCGATCCCGCGGCGAGGTTCCGGTCAATCTCAACGCCTGGCTTGGGCGGAAAAGCTTCGCCCAGGGCCGGTTGCGCGAGGCGGCGGGTCATGGCCCAAGCGCCTGCCATGGGCAGGATTGCGCCGCCAAGGACGAAGGCCAAGGTCGGGTCCCAGGCGCCAAAAATGTCGAGCCACCCAATCACCCGGGCCGTGTCAGTCATGCCTGAGACCATAAGGCCCAACCCAAAGAGCGCACCCGCGGCGGCGGAGATCAGCATCCGCATGGCTCAGATCACCCCCAAAAGGTGGCGGAACACCACAACCGTGATCGCGCCCGCCAGCAAATAGAACATCGTCGCCACGATCCCGCGGAGGGAGAGGCGCGAGATGCCGCAGACTCCATGGCCCGAGGTGCATCCATTGGCGATGCGGGTGCCGATCCCAACCAATAGCCCCGCGATGATGATGACGGCGATGTTGGGCGTCAGATTCGTGGGGTTTGCCCCAAAGATCAGCGCGACCAGCCCCGGCGCGCCAATGAGCCCGGCGATGAAGGCCAGCTTCTCGCGCCGGTCGGCCCCTTTGGAACTGCCATCGACAACCGTTCCGAGGATGCCGCTCGCCCCCATGATCCGCCCGTTAATGAGGAGGAGGACGGCGGCGGCGGTGCCAATCATAAGCCCGCCCAGAAGGCCGGTGAGATAGCTTGGGTCCATATCAAAGGGCTTTCGGGTTGGATTGACGCTGGTACGCCCGTAGAAGTGTTTCCCCGCCCGAATAATGCGCCGAAGGCGCCGGGCATCGCCAGACCGTCCCGCGGGCTGGCGATTTGGTTGGGCTGGGTGCGCCGATCGGATAGAAGATGTGTTTGGCTGCCATTAAGTACTGCCCTTCAAAGGTAAGGTCGCCATCCCCCGGTCTGGCGATGCCCGGCTCGCCGCGGTGCTAAGCGCAAAATCGGGTTTGCGGGGTCTTTGGAGACGCGCCTTCCTTCACAGCTTATTCAGCGGCAGTTTCAAATAGGAGGTCCCGTCATCCTCAGGCGGCGGCATTTGCCCGGCCCGCATATTCACCTGCAAGGACGGCAGGATCAGCCGCGGCATGCCAAGCGTCGCATCCCGCGCCTCTCGCATCTCGACAAATTCCTCAACCGGGCGGCCTTGGCCCACATGCACGTTCAGCGCCTTCTGCTCACCCACTGTGGTTTCCCAGGCATAACGGTCGCGGCCTGGCGCTTTGTAGTCATGGCCGACAAAGATTCGCGTCTCATCAGGCAGCGCCAGGATGCGTTGGATCGAGTTATAGAGATCAGCGGCAGAGCCCCCGGGGAAATCACAGCGCGCGGTGCCGAAATCGGGCATAAACAGCGTGTCGCCGACAAAGGCCGCATCGCCGATCACATAGGTCATGCAGGCGGGCGTATGGCCGGGCGTGTGCAGCACGTCGCCCCTTGTCTGGCCGATATGAAAACTGTCCCCATCGGTGAAAAGCGCGTCGAACTGGCTGCCGTCGCGCTGGAACTCCGTCCCCTCATTGAAGATCTTGCCGAAGGTGTCCTGCACCACGGTGATATTGGCCCCGATCCCGATCTTGCCGCCCAGCTTCTCTTGCAGATACGGCGCGGCAGAGAGGTGGTCGGCATGGACATGGGTTTCCAGCACCCATTGCACGTCCAGCCCCTCGGTGGTTACGTGCTCGATGATCTGATCCGCGCTGTCCGTTGTTGTGCGGCCTGAGGCCTGATCGAAATCAAGCACCGAGTCGATGATGGCCGCCGCCGTTCCGGTGGGGTCGCGCACCACGTAAGAGATCGTATTGGTCGCGTCATCAAAGAAGGCGGTGACCTGGGGCTGCATGATGTCCATCCAATCAGTTGGCGATGTCAATCAATAATTGGCGTTTTCCCGCCGGTCGTCAAGATTGCCGTCGTCTTTTGATCGACATCAAAGTTGGCGCTTCCGGGCTCCGCTACGTTTTCGGGATCAGCCATCGGACTCTTGAGTCCATTCCTGGGGAGAGTTGGCATGAAAAACCTCACTGAGCGCCGCAAGCAACTGACCGACCGGCTGGCCGATCTGGATCTGCGGCTGCATGAGATTGAGGATGAGCTCGACAGCCATCAATCGAAGGATTGGGAGGAACTGGCCACCGAACGCGAAGGCGATGAGGTGCTTGAACGGATGGGTGTCTCTGGTCAGGCGGAGATTCGCCAGATCAAGGCGGCGCTGAAACGGATGGATGATGGTGAGTACGGGTTCTGCGTGAAATGCGGCAACCAAATCTCGGAAGAGCGTTTGGATGTTCTGCCCTTCACGCCGTTTTGCCGGAGATGCGCAAGCTGACCGGCTGATCAACGCGTGCAGAAGACGAAGACAAAAAGGAGACGGCGGCAAGACAAGGCGGAGACGCCAAATAAACGGGGGGACCAATGCCCGAGAAACGACCAAAAGCCGAGATCGAAGCCGCAATCCGTGGGTTCTTAACCAGCAAAGCGGCTGGCAAAGCGGTTCAGCGGCAGCTGACGCGCAACTATGCCGATTGGCAGACTCACGTTATGATGGCCGATGTACAATTGCGCGTGATGGAGAGCCTATCCGCGCATGAGGAGGCCGACATCGATACCACCCATGTGGCGCAGGTTGGGTCAGTCGCCAAGGGAGCGGCGAATTGGCTTCCGATCTGACGACTAACGCGTGACACCAAGAGGGGAGCGAATGATGGCAAAGCCAAAGGACTCAGTCCGACCACCGGAAGAGGTGCATACGGAGGTGCGGCGGCTTAACCCGGACGGCGCAAAACCGGCCGCCAAGGACGGACCACCGATTGATCTGCTGCAATCGGCCCCGGAACTGGAAGACGATCAGTTGGACGATCTGTTCAACGATATGCCGGTCTGACACCGGCAGGACGCAGCTGACCCGTCCGGCACACCCTTTGCTGTGGGGTGGTGTCTGACGGTCAGTCCAAGCTGCGCCTGGGATTCCCATGCCGGTGGCGCAGCCGCCCCAACACATCCACCCCCATCTGGGCGGCCAAACCCAGCACGTCGAAGGGCAACCAATTCTCGACGATTTTGCCGTCGGCATCGAAGCGATAGAAATCCATCACCCGGGCGGTCAATTGGCGGCCCGTGGGCGCCATGCCCAGGTATTCGCCTTTATGGGTGATCGCGACATCGCCGCCGGTCACCGCAAAGTCCCCATCTCCGATCCGAATGAAATGCCCCGCGCCGCGCCGGTCGGGAAAGGCGCGGAGGAACGGGATTTGGTGATGCGCCCGGAACCCGTCGATCCCGCGGCTGATCCCGATCCCGGCGGCGGCGTAATACATGAAATCTTCAGCCCAGGCCTCCATCGGCATGGACTCGATGGTGATCCCGTCGAACGCGTGCAGATCGTCATGCATCTTCAGAACGCGGGCGAGGCTTGCCGCGCCTTGGTCCTGATCCACCTGATCGAACCGCGCCCCGCCACCGCCTTTCGGACCCGGCCAGAGGCCTCGGGCGCCCAACATCGGGGCGAGTGGCCAATGTCCGGTTTGGTCAATGAGGTCGAGGAGATCAGGGAAGATCCAGCTTTGGGCGATCTGCCCGTGTTCGTTCAGGTGATGCGCCTCAGCCAGACGCAGATGGATCACCCCATGGGTGGGCGGGATGTCGAGGAACGGGCGGTCGAAGATCGCTTGCAGGTGGCCAAGGCTTGCCACCAGGGGCGTCGGGCGCGGGGTTTGGATGCGCGGGTCGGGATGATTCTCGCCGGCCAGAAACAGATCCTCCCGGCGTTCATAACCGGGGAAGGCCGCTGAGAGCGCCGTGTAGAAGGCACCAATCTCCTCTGGTCCGCGCAATTGGCCCCACGGATAGACCAGGTTGGCAACGGCATCGGCGGCGAAGATGCCGGCGGGGTCCGCGCCTTTCGCCAGGGCCTCCAAATGCGCTTTCACCGCCTGTTTCTCCGCCACCAGATCGCGCATTTGACCCTCGTTTCAGCCTTCTTTTGCATTCCTATGCAAAAATGCCTTGCCTGATCTTTCCGCGCCTGTCTAGATGGTCGGCATCTTCTGGGAGGGTTCCGGTGATGGCAGAAATCCGGTTGAAGAACGTGTCGAAGCGATGGGGTGATTTCGTCGGGGTCGACGATTTCCATCTGGATATCGCCGATGAGGAGTTCCTGGTGCTTCTGGGCCCCTCGGGCTGTGGCAAGACCACGACAATGCGGATGATCGCAGGGTTGGAAGACCCAACCGGTGGTGAGATTTGGATCGGCGATCGGGAGGTCACGCAGCTTGACCCCAAAGACCGGGACGTGGCGATGGTGTTCCAGTCCTACGGGCTTTATCCGAACATGGATGTCTATCAGAACATCCGCTTTCCCCTGAAGGTTCGCAAAGTCCCGGAAAAGGAGCATCATGATCGGGTGATGCGCGCCGCCGAGATGGTGGAACTGATGGATTTCCTCCACCGCAAGCCCGCGGCCTTGTCCGGTGGTCAGCGGCAGCGCGTGGCGCTGGCCCGCGCCATTGTCCGCAAACCCCAGGTCTTCTTAATGGATGAGCCGCTATCGAACTTGGACGCGAAGCTCAGGGTCTCGACCCGGGCCCAGATCAAGAATCTGAGCCACGAGTTGAAGGTGACCACGATCTACGTGACCCATGACCAGATCGAAGCCATGACACTGGCTGATCGCGTGGTGGTCATGAAACAAGGCATCGTGCAGCAGGTTGGCACGCCGACCGAGATCTACGACCGCCCCGCCAACACCTTTGTGGCGGGGTTCATCGGCAACCCGGCCATGAACCTGATGGAGGGGGAGATCAGGGACGGCGCCTTCCATGGTGAGAATGTCGAGATCGGTGGCTTGCAGGGCGTCTCTGGCCGCGTGTCGCTTGGGTTCCGGGCCGAAGACGCCGCTGTGGCCGCAGCAGGGCA
>JANQNZ010000346.1 GCA_028279315.1 Rhodophyticola sp.
CCTGAGGCGGTCAGCGCCCGCACGGTGGCCGCGCCGATCCCGCTTGTGGCGCCGGTGACCAGAGCCCGGTCCAAACGGCTCATTCCGCGGCGTCCTTTCTGTCCGCCTGCTCGGGAAAGAAGTTCATCAACCCGTCGGGATTGACCGGCGGCACCGGCCATTGGTGGCCGCGCATCAAGCCCAGCCCCCGGTTTGGGGCGGGCCGGTAACGCCGGTTCGGCAGGCCGGTCAGCGCGCCGCCGGTCAGCCAGTCCAGATCGCTGCCATAGAGTGCGTCGATCAACAGGGTTTTGAGGCGGTCGAGCGTATCGCGATGGCCCGGATCATCCGCAAGATCGGAAAGTTCCTGCGGATCCACCTCCAGATCAAACAGCTGGCACCGGTTTCCGGCGGCGTAATAGATCAGCTTGTGGCGACCATCATGGATCATCCGGCTGGACAACTCACCTTCGCCAAACTCGCCGTAAAGGTGGTCGCGCCGCTCTCCCAGCATCGAGCGGCCCGTGACCGTCCCCGGCGCCCTCACCCCCGCCAAATCAAGCAGCGTCGGCATGATGTCAGCCAGGCAGACCAGGCGGTCATCGGCCTGGTCGTTCCCAACCCGCGGGCAATCCTTCACGCTGAGCAGAAGCATCGGGATCCCCGCTGAGGCCTCATAGAAATTCTGCTTCGCCCAGATGCCGTGATTGCCCAGGCTTTCGCCATGGTCCGAGGTGAACATGATGATTGTGTTGTCGAGCTGCCCCTCCTCTCGCAGGGTTCCGATCAGCCGTCCGATCTGCTGGTCGATCTGGGTGCAGAGCGCGTAGAAATGCTTGCGCGCCCATTGCGCCTCGTCATGGCTGAGCTTGTAGCGCGCGCGGAAGGCCTGAAGCGTCAGCGGCAGCTCGTCGTCATTGGTCCAATCGCCCGAATAAGCCTCGTCCAGGTCGACATCGCGATAGAATTCCAGAAAGCGCTGGGGCGGCACCAGCGGCGGGTGCGGATGGCGATAGCCCAGATACCAAAACGCGGGCCGGGTCGGGTCGCGGCGGCGCATGATCCGGCACATCTGCTCGGTCGCCCAGTTGGTGGCATGGGCCTCTTCCGGCAGGTGCCAGGTCGTTGCGCCATAGCCGTTGTTGGAGATGCCATGGCCGAATTGCTTGCCCAGATAGCCCTGGTCACCCAGGAAAATCTCATAATCGTCGGTCACGCCGTGATGGGTGCGCCCCTCGTCATCCATCAGGATATCGTCGAAGCCCAACCGATCCCGCTGCGGATAGGTATGGGTCTTGCCCACGCCATAAGCCTGATAGCCCGCGTCGCGGAAGGTTTGCGCCAAGGTTGGCAGATGGGCGGGCATCGGCAGTTTGGCCTGGAAGGTCCGGTCGCCATGTTCGCGGGCGGAGGTACCCGTCATCAGCGTCCGGCGGGCAGGGATGCAGACGGGGTGCTCGGAATAGGCGTTGGTGAAGCGTGTCCCGCATTGGGCCAACTGGTCCAGCGTAGGGGTGCGGATCGCCGGATGGCCTGCTGCGCCAAGAAGGTTGGCGGACCAGTGATCGGTGACGATCAGAAGAACGTTGGGGCGCGTCATGGGGCCTCCTTAACGGGTGTGGCGCGGACCGCCCGGGCAACAGAGGCCACGAGGATGACGGCGGTTAGGGCGAAGATTGGCAGGGCGATCGGATCGGTGATGAAATCCCAGACGCTGCCGCGGCTGGCGATCAGCCCCTGGCGCAGCTTGGCCTCGAAGATGAAGCCAAGCGCCACGCCGATCACAATTGGCGCCACCGGGTAGCGTGCCAGGCGCAACAGGACGCCGGCCATCCCGGCGAGTACACAGACAATCAGGTCCAGCGGATTGCCGCGGACGACAAAGGCGCCGACCAGTGAGAAAAGCAGGATCATCCCCATCAACAGCGGCTCCGGCACCCGCAGGAGGTGCCGGAACAGCCGGGCCGAGAAGACACCGGTGCCGACCATGATGATATTGGCCAGAAACACCATCATGAAGGCAGCGGTCAGGACATGGGGGTTGTTGTTGACCAGATCGAAGCCGGGGGTGACGCCTTTGATCGTCATGACGCCGAGAAGGACCAGCGTGCCGCCATCGCCAGGAATGCCAAGCGCCATGGTTGGCACCAGCGCCCCGCCTGTGACCGCGTTGTTGGAGGTCTCCGACGCGATCAGCCCGTCAGGCTCGCCCGTGCCAAGCTTGTCGCGGTTCGGCGAGAAGCGCTTGGCGGCGGTATAGGTGGCGAAGGTCGCGGCCATGGCGCCCGTGCCTGGCAGGATGCCGATGAAAGTGCCCATGACGCTCGCGCGCAGAAACTCCCGCCAGCGGCGCAGCATGTCCCCTATGGGCGGCAGGCGGAAGCCCACATTCATCTCAGTCCCCGGCGTCGTCTGGCCCAGATTGGCGGCGCGCACAAAGACCTCGGACAGGGCAAAAAGACCGATCAGGATCGGGATCAGGGTCAACCCGCCCCTGAGCATCTCGGTTCCGAAATGGAACCGGGTCATGCCGGTGTAATTGTCCGGCCCGATGGTGGTCAGCCATAGCCCGATCATGCCGCCCAGAAGGCCCTTGGCCATGCTCCCCTCCGACAGCCAAGCGATGCAGGTGAGGGCGAAAAGGACGATAGCGAAGATCGCGGGCGGGCCGAAGGCGACCGAGACCCGGGCCAAGGCAGGCGCGGCCAGGATCAGGATGATCAGGGAGAAGATGCCGCCCACAAAGCTTGCCACCGTCGCCCAGCCAATCGCCAAATCCGCCTTACCCGCTTGGGCCATTGGAAAGCCGTCCAGCACCGTGGCCGCCGATTGCGGGGTGCCGGGTGTGTTGATCAAGATCGCCGAGATCGAGCCGCCATAAACGCTGGTCACATAGATCGACAGGAACAGCGCCATCGACGCTTCGGTGGTCATGGCAAAGGTGAAAGGCAGGGCGATGATCAGGGCCGCCACGGTCCCGATCCCGGGCAAGACGCCCGCAAGCGTCCCCCACAGCCCGCCGATCACCAGCGCGACTAGCACCGTGGGGCTGTTGAATTGGCCAAAGGCTTGCAGGATCAGGTCCATGGCTCAAAGCCTCCCGAACCAGGGGGAGCGCGGTAGAAGAAGCTCAAAGCCGAAGGTGAAAAGCGCCCAGATCGCCAGCGGCGCGGCAATGCTGAGCGTGATCAGCACCCCAAGCCGCCGATATCCAAGCGCGTAGGCGAAGGCGAAGAAGCCCGGGATGGCTGCGATGACAAACCCCACCCACAGCATGGCAAAACCGGTGGCGACGCCAATCGCCACAACGGCCAGAAGCCGCCGCATATCGCCGTAATCCGACAAGGGCGCCGGGTTGGCCTGCCTGGCCTGAACCAGGATGATCAGGGCCAGGACAATCCAAGCGATCAGATACCCCCGTGGCGCAAAGGCCGGGCCCACATCGCCGCCGAAGGTCGGGACATCGAAGGCGGGCGAGAAGGTGACCGACAAAAGCCCGATGCCCGTCAGCAGCAGTGTCGCCGCAAGTGTGAGTTCCAGATGTCGCATGGCTTTGGATACTCTAGCAAACCTACCCAGCCCTTGCCTCTGTCGAGCGCCCCGCCGACAGAGGACACCGCCGCCGTAACGTGGCGGCGGCGCGTAGGCGCGTGGTCAGTTGCTCACAAGGCCGGCATTGCGCAGAAGCTCTCCATTCTGCTCATAGGCGGCGTGGAAGAACGTATCGAACGCCGCGGCATCCATATGCCGGATTTCCCGGTTCGCCTCGGTCATGTTGGTGACGAACCCGTCGGAGGACACCGCCGCCGCACAGGCCGCATCCAAGGTTGCGATCACGTCATCCGGGGTGTCTGCGGGCGCAAAAAGCCCCATCCAAACCGCGATGTCCGAGGGGTGGCCAAACTCGCCACTTGTCGGCACGTCGGGGTGGATCTCCGAGCGTTCTGGCGCGAAGATCGCCAGGGCGTTCAACCCGAACCGGACATCGTAATCGGAGAACCAGGCCGTCGCGTCGGCCCGGCCGCCCATCACTTCATTCACCGCCTCGCCGCCGCCGGAGGTCGGCAGATAGCCGATTTCGCTGTCAAACATCGCGCCAAGCGCGACCGAGGTGACATGAGCCAGAGAACCCGGCGCCGCGCCTGTGAAGGTCGCCCCTTCGCCCGTGGCCTTGGCCTCAAAGTCTTCCCAGCTTTCAATTCCGCCGTCAGGGCTGACCACCAAATAGAAGGGGCCAGAGGCGACCATGCAGATCGGTGTGAAGCTTTCGTCGTTATAGCTGGTGCCGCGCAGATGCGGCTGTGTCGTCGTGGTGCCCACCGGCATGAAGCCAATATTGTAACCGTCCGAGGGGCCGTCGGCCAATTGCGTGGCGCCGATGGTGCCACCCGCGCCGACCACATTGGTCACCACAATCGATTGGCCAAGCTCGCGCTCCAGCTCTTGGGCCAGGAACCGCGCCGGCACATCCGCCCCACCGCCGGCAGCAAACGGCACCATGATGGTCACCGCGCGCTCAGGGTATTCGGCCATGGCGGCGCCTGCGGCCAAGGCAAGCGCGCTGGCGCCGATCAGAGTGGCTCTCATCGTCATTGGTTTGTCCTCCCTTAGAATTTGGAGGAACTGTAGCCGCCGCCCGCAAGGCCTGATACTGTTGAATGTCAGACGCCAACAATTAGGGAAGAAAAGCTGACTAACCATCGATACACACAGAAGGACATCGCGCGATCCTTGGGGCTGTCCGATATGACCGTTAGCCGCGTCCTGTCGGGTCGCGGCACGGTGTCCCTTCGCACGCGAGAGCGGGTTCTCGCCGCGGTTGAAGAGATGGGGTATGTGAAGAACCGCATGGCCGGATCGCTCAGTTCCGCGCGGTCGAACCAGATCGGTGTGATCCTTCCGTCGATGCAGGTCGGCATCTTCCCCGAGGTTCTGGCCGGGATCACCAAAGAGCTTGAGAAGGCTGGATATAACCCGGTTGTGGGCGTCACGGATTACGATGTGGACCGCGAGGAAAGCCTTGTGGAATCGCTCCTGTCCTGGAATGCCGCTGGCCTTATCGTCAACGATTTCGTCCACACCACCCGCACCAAGAGACTGTTGTCCCGGGCCGAGGTTCCGGTGATCGAGATCATGGAAGTGTCGGGCCAGCCGATCGACCGCTGCGTCGGGTTCGATCATGGCGCGGCGGCCCGGGCGTTGACCGATCACCTGTTGTCCAAAGGCTATCGCCGGATCGGCTTTCTTGGCTGGCACGGCACCGCCTTCGCGGCCTCGGCCCGTTATGCGGCGGTGCGCGATCATCTGGCCGCGCGCGGATATCCGATGATCGCGCCCAGCCTCTACGACGCCCCGCCAGGCGTTGCCGAGGGCCGGGCGGGTCTGCTGCGCCTGCTTGAAAACGACGACAAGATCGATGCGGTCATTTTCGGTAATGACCTCATGGCGGTTGGCGCCCTGTTTCTTTGCCAAGAGAGGGGATGGGATGTGCCTGGACGCCTCGCGATTGCGGGGTTTGGCGGCCTCGACATTGGCCAATCCCTGCCGCGAAAGCTGACAACGGTTCGGTTCCCGCGCTTTGGCGTTGGTCAGCGCGCGGCGCGGGCGGTTCTGAACGCTTTGGCGGGCCAAGGGGTTCCGCGCGTGACAGACCTTCAATTCACGCTGATCCCGGGGGAAACCTCGTGATCCAGGCGTATCGAAGTTGAAGCCGAACGAGGTGCATCCAAACCGTTTGGTCAGAGCTGACGATCGCAAGTCACTCAATACGCCATGAGCAACGGCATTTGTGTTTCATTCAACGCATCTGTCGATCCGCCGCGTACCGTTCATCTCCGCACAGAAACAGCGCGCGGATGTGCATTGATGCGCTGCATGCTCCGCCACAGATATCGGGTCAAGCGGGGCTTCGGCTCCATATCCATCTTATTGGAGGTTCTCTCATGACCCGGTCTATTCCTGGTTTGCACCATGTCACGGCCATTTCGGGCCCACCCCAGGCCAATGTCGATTTCTTCACGAAGGTTCTTAATCAGCGCCTGGTGAAGAAAACCGTCAATTTCGACGATCCCGGCACCTATCACCTCTATTATGGGGATGAGGCGGGCAGCCCTGGCACGATCCTGACCTTCTTTCCGTTTGTGAATGCTGGCCCCGGTCGCGCGGGTCCAGGCATGGCGTCGGCTTATGCCTATGCCGTGCCCGCAGGGGAATTTGATGCCTGGATGGGGCGGCTTGCCGAACAGGCGATTGAGTTCGATGGGCCTGTGGAGCGGTTTGGTCTTCGCGTAATCACGCTCCACGATCCAGACAGCGCGCCTGTGGAACTGGTTGAAACGTTCCGCGAGAGCCAAGCGCCGCTGGACGGGTTCCATTCCGTCACGCTCTGGGAAGACGATATCGCACCCACCGCGCGGCTTTTGACCGATATCTTCGGCTATGAAGAGCTTGGCCATGAGACCGAAGAGGGCGGTGAGCGGCTGCGGCTGCAAGCGCCCGGTGATGCCCGCGGCGCGGTGGTGGATCTGATGCGCTCGGACGCGCCGTCGATTGGGCGGCAGGGTGCGGGATCGATCCACCATGTGGCCTTCCGGGCCGAAAGTGATGAGGTGCAGCTCACCTGGCGTGAGGCCTTGGCCAGTGCCGGATATGCGCCCACGCCCGTGATCGACCGGCAGTATTTCAATGCGATCTACTTCCGGGAGCCGGGCGGTGTGCTTTTCGAGATCGCCACCGATCCGCCGGGATTTGCGGTGGATGAGGAGGCCGCGCATCTGGGCGAGACCCTGAAACTGCCGCCGCAGTATGAGGCCCATCGCGATCGGATCGAAGAGGTTTTGCCGCCTCTGAAGGTGACGCAATGAGCGCGCAAATCACGGCCCCGCTGAGTTTTGGCGGGGCCAGCCCGGCCCGCGCGACGCGTGGACTGGTGTTGGTCCATGGGCGGGGTGGCACGGGCGCCGATATCCTGGGATTGGGGGAGGCGCTTGGCCTGCCCGAGATCGCGCTTGTAGCGCCGGAGGCCGCTGGTCACAGCTGGTGGCCAACCTCCTTTCTGGCACCGTCCGATCAGATGGAGCCCTATGTCGACGCCGGTCTTGGCGCGATTGACAAGGCTATCGACGCGCTTGTCGAAGGCGGTCTGGTGCGGGAGCGGATCGCCTTGGCAGGCTTTAGCCAAGGCGCCTGTCTGGCCCTGGAATACGCGGCCCGGCGGGGCGGGGGTCTGGCGGTGTTTGGTCTGTCCGGGGGGTTGGTCGGTACAGGCGATGCGGGGGAGGCCGCTGATCCAAACCTCTATGGCTTCGCGGCGAAGCGCTTCGACTATGATCAGCGGTTAGACGGCGTTCCTACGCTGGTCGCAGTCCATGAGCGCGACCCGCATATTCCGCTGAAACGGGCCGAGGAGAGTGCCGAGGTGTTCCGCAATCTCGGGGCGGAGGTCACGTTCCAAGTCATGTCTGGCGCGGGACACGGGATTGCCGCCGAAGGCGTTGGCTTCATGCGGGCGGTTCTGAATACGTGAGGGAGGGCTGGGGCTCTGCCCCAGACCCCGCCATATTTGAAGGATAGAGAAGGGGCGGGGATCGCCCCCTCAACGGAACCAATAGTTCCAGCCTGCGTGATAGAGGGGCACAAGGGGGTGGCCTTGGATCGAGTTCACCTCCACCTCTAGCGGCCCGGTATCGGCGCTGAAGATTTGCGCGGCTTGCCACAGCTCAGGCGTCAAGAAGCGCAGGTCCTGCGGTAGGGCCGGGGTGCGCGGGGTCATCGCCGCTTGGCTGGCCATCACGAAGCCCCAATCGCCAAAGCTTGGCACATAGACATGATAGGGCAGGGTGGCGAGCGCTTCACCCGGGGCGCTTGGGTTGCGGGTGGCGGCCAGCGTCGCGTCGATGGTCCAGAAGGCTTGCCGTGCGAAAGTGGGGGAACCGGCTTGGGTCACGATCAGGCCTTGGGCGGTGAGGCGTTCGGCGAGCATCGCGTAGAACTCGATGGAGTAGAGTTTCGAGAGCGCGATGGTTTTTGGGTCCGGCAGATCGGCGATGATGATGTCGTAGAGCGCGTCATCTTCAGCGATGAAGGCCCAGGCATCTTCATTTTGGATCGTGACGCGTGGGTCGGTGAGGGCGCTGTCGTTGAGGGTCGTCAGGACTGGGTTGGTGGTAAAAAGCTCCGTCACCCGTGGATCGAGATCGACTAAGGTGACCGTTTCTACGTCTTCGTGGCGCAGGACCTCGCGCGCTGCCATCCCGTCACCGCCGCCGAGAATAAGGACATTGGCCACGCGCGGAGCCAGCCCCATGGCCGGATGCACCAGCGCCTCGTGATAGCGGTGCTCATCCAGGCTGTCGAATTGGATCGATTGGTCCAGGAACAGTCGGATGCGGTCGTCGAAGCGGGTGATGGTGATCGCCTGATATGGGGTTTGTTCCGACAGGATCACCTCATCCTCGAAAAGCTGCGCATCGATGGTGGAAACCAGCCGGTCGCTCATCACAAAAGCGGCCAATGTGGCGCTAAGGAAGACACCCCAGGGAAGCCAGAACCCACGGCCCAACCGGTCGCGAAAAAGCCAGATCGAAAACCCTGCGACCAGAAGGTTCAGGGTCCCAAAGGCAAGGCTGGCTGCGATGAGCGAGAGGTTGGGGATGATCAGAAGCGGGAAGGCCAGCGAGGCGGCCAGCGCGCCCACATAGTCGGCCGTTAGGACGTTTTCAAAGCGGAATTGCGCGGCCCCGATCTCTTTCAAGACCCGGGTGATCAGGGGGATCTCCATCCCCGAGAGGACGCCGATCAGGATCAGGAGGGAGTAAAGCGGCACCCCCACATGGCCCGTCCAAGCATAAGCGAAGAACAGGATCGGGCCGGAGGCGCCGCCAAAGACCCCAAGGGCGATCTGCGCTCGCACAAACCCGCCAAGCGCATCGCCCACAAAGCGCGACAGATAGGCGCCAAGCCCCATGGCCGTCAGAAACACGCCAATGACAAAGGAAAACTGCCGGACGCTATCGCCGATCAGATAGGCCGAGATCGTCGCCGCGATCAGCTCATAGATCAGGCCTGCCACCGCCACCACAAAGGTGGCCGCCAGCAGCCAAGCGACCTTGGGCGTGACGGAGGGGCGGGTCGTCAAGACAGGATGACGGCGCCGATGATGATCGAGATCGACAGGAAGACCGCCGCGACCAGGATCGCCAGTGCGCTATTCTGATCCTCTTCGATTTCCTTGACGATGGAAAACGGCGTCATCAGGTCAAGCACCTTCCACGCGACCCAAAGCAGGACAAGCCCGACAAATGTGTAGAAGAGGGTCGAGATGAACTCGGCCAGGATGATGAGTTCGAAGACATTCATGTCACGGGCTCCTTCAAGGTCATTTGATGCGGCCAAGTGAGTTATAGCCGCCGCCGGGGCTGCCGGCGCGGATCGAGGCGGCGGTGGCAATGCCAGAGCTTTCGCGACCGACGCCGTAATAAGACAGGTAAACCGCGCCGAGAAGGGCGACGGTGCATCCGGCCAGGAAGGCAAGGCGGAAGGGGCTCATGGTGTCGGTCTCCTCACGCTTCTGCGGCGCTTTGCGTTTGACGCGCATCGCTTCTTCGCTGCCTCTCCCTTCGGTCGAACGCGAAAAGCGATCGCTTTCGCCTCAGGTAAAACGCAAAGTGCCCTACTCATCGGTCCAATCCGATCCCATCCAGCGGCGCTTTTCATGGACTGCCCGGCGGGCCACCAAAGCGCCCGCACCGAGAATGAAGCCGACCGTTGCAATGACCATCCAGAAATAGGTCGGCTGCCCTTCCCGAATGCGAAGCGTGACCTCGCGCACCGGTACATGCGATCCGCGCCAGCTTTCGGCCTCTTCTAAGTCGAGCGTGATCTCATGGACGCCCGGCGCTTCGGCGCGGAACAGATAGCGCGCATTGCGGGAGCCTTCGCGCCAGCGCTCGCCGCCTTCGACACCAGTATAGAACTGCGTCGCGCGGGCGGCGGCCACAAGTGGTTGTCCGTCGGGGCCAGTGATCTCGGTTGAGAAGAGCGCATAAGCGTTGTTGACATCGCTTTGCAGATCGACCCGGACCAGCTGCGCGGTGTTGCTCAGCTCAAACGGAATGCTCTGCGGCAGCCGATCCACGGCCAGACGGTCGGTCCGCAGGACCGTGGAGCCGCCGATGACGGCGAAGGTCATCGCCAGCAGGAGGGAGGCCGCGGCGAAGCCCAGAAGCGTGGTCCGGACAAAGCCCTCATGGGCGAAAGGCCGGAACGGGGTCAGGGGGTGGTGTTTGGCGCCGGGTATGGCATTTGGGTCAATACCGAGATCGGCCAAGGTGGCCGCCCGATCCAAAAGCGTGCTGCGTTCAACCTCCCGCTCGGTTGGTGTCTGGCTGTAGCTCAGCATCGCGTCTGAAGACATCAGCGTGACCGATGTGGTCTTCGCGCCAAGCTCCGGCACCCAATTGAACTCCCCTTCGATGAAGTCCAACTCCTTCTCGACCGTCTCGTAATAGCGATAGTATTTGCGCCCATACCAGGCCCGTGGCGGTGTGTCGGCATTGTTGACCGTCTTGAGCGTGATCCAGGAGGGGTTCGGCATCCGCCGGAGCTTGCGTGTGAAGACGAAATTGCCCTCCTCATAACTCAGCCAGGCATAGCCATGGGTGGCTGAAAAAAGCTGATGCTCGGTCCAGCGCCACACCTGGCCCCGGTACCGTTCGACCATGCCAAGCGTGCCGATGACGGTGAACTCGGCCCCGTCCACGCTCAGCGTCATGCCGATCTTGACCGGGCTGTAGGGATTATCCCGTTTGCCGATCGAGGTGAGGATTTTGTAGTTGTCTTGCGCATCCAGGACCGCGCCGCAATAGCCGCAGATATGGCTAAGGACACGGCCGCCGCCCAACACGCTCAACCCAGCGCCGCATTGCGTGCAGTTGATTGATGAAAGGCCCGCCGCACCCGTCATGCGGCCCGCTCCACCCGAATCTCGAAGGGATCAAGCCAGTACCCCTCATACCAGGCGCGCCCGCCGTCCCAGAACTCGCCTGAGATCAGCCCACCGCGCTGGCCGCTGGCGTTCACGAAGTCATGGGCCTCACCCACGCGCAATTGCTCCGGCAATTCCCCCCGGATCGCAATCGCAGTGCCGCGGTCGGTCTCCGTCACGGTGTAGGGTTCGCCATGAAAGGTGAAGCTGCTGCCAAGATCGGGCGAGGCTTTCCATCGCGGCTGATCGTCGGGCGCGATTGGGTGTTGCAGCACCACATCGCCTTCATCGATGCTGATCCAGGCGCCGTTGCCATTGCCATCGATGGCCCACATCTCATCCCACCAGCCGCGGCCATAGTCGAACCGCACATGACCAATGACGGTCAGCCGTTCGGACCCGGTCTCGATCGTGTCATGAAGCCCAAACAGCATCGGCATCTCATGCATCTCTCCATGATCGCCCATGGGTTCCAGCGCGAGGTCTCCCCGGAAGAGCGTCGTCCCGCAGGACGGGCAATCGAACATCCGGGTCGCGCGCTGAAGCTCGGCAAAGCCATAGCCGCAATTGGGGCAGGTGAGCGTGGTGTCAGCCATCGAAATCTAGAAACGGACAAGAATTGAGAAAGAAACTGATCGCAACGGTAGCGGAGCGTCCGCGCCGGGGCAACGGAAAGCCCAAATGCATGCGGTGGGGGGAATTGGCGTCAAGGCCTTCTTTGGATGCAATGCGTCCAAGCCAGACACAACAAGACACCAGTTTGACCAGATTGGCCCCATGTTTCCGCCGCAATGCCCGCCTAATGTGTTAACGCACGGCAAGAAAACTGAGGTAGGGTGATGAAACTGTTGGATTTTTGGAAAGATGAAAGCGGCGTGTTCGTCGTTGACTATTCGGTCATGACGGCGATGGTTGTGGGTCTTGGCCTGGCTGTCACGGTCATTGTGGCGGGCGGCGCTGAGGACCTGACCGGCGAAACGCAGCGCGATCTTGTGGCCTTCGATGCCGGTGGCGGCTTTGATGAGATGCAGGAAATCCTGGAATAGGGCGAGCGCCCGCGCGCTGGCGGTTAGGCCAGCGAAACAAGAGCAATCGGAGGTCGGGGCCGACAGGTAGGCCCCGGCCTTCGCCTTGTTTCTGCCACATTTGAAACTCAGTTTGGCGGCGTATCGAGTATTTGTAACGAGTGACGCAATGAAACTAGCCCAGTTTTGGCGTGCGGAATCTGGTATGTCAGTGGTCGATTGGACCATATTGGCCGCCCTCGGCCTGATTATTGCCGCCGCCTCCCTCACCATCATGTCCACGGGTCAAGACCGCTCAGAATCCTCCCTTCTGACCGATCGTGCGGCTGAACCGAGTTTCCCGGCTTTGTCCGGCGGCGCCGGACCTGGCGGACGTATGGACTGAGCCAAGCCTCGCGCCCGCCCGGGTGTTTCGCATGGCAGAGCCGATGCAGGGGCGATAATGTCGCCCTATGCCGGTCCCCGCGATCTCCTTTTCCGACGACCAGGCCAGCGCTTATGACGCGATCACCGAGCGTCTGAAGGGCGCGGGCGTCGATCTGGACCGCGAGGCGCTGACGCCCCTGGCGGAAGGCGCGTCGTCGGTGTTGGCTGTGATCGGCAAGGCCGGATCGGGCAAGACGCTTCTTCTGGCGCAACTGGTGCAAGCCCTGGAACGCGCGGGCGTCGATCTGATCTCCGGCGATTGGGAAGGGCGCCGTCGCCGCGAACGGCGGACCGTGGCGATCCTGGCGCCGACAAATAAGGCGGCAAGCGTTCTGCGCACACGGGGTGTGCCCGCCACGACGATCCACCGCATCCTATACACCCCCGTTTACGATCCGGAATATGAGAAAGTCGCCGAATGGCTGGCCGGGCAGGGCCCGCGGCCCGAGATCGAAAGCCTGACCGATGCGGCGCTTGACCGGGCGAAACAGGTTTATGACGCCCATAAATCCGTACCCGCGGCGCTGGCCGCGGCGGGGCTGCGAGGGTCCGATTTCATCACCGGGTGGAAGCGACGAGAGGATCCGCTGGATATCGGGTTGGTCGATGAAAGCTCGATGCTCGACGAAAAGCAGTTCGAGGATCTGAAAGAGATCTTCCCGTCGCTGATCCTCTTCGGCGATCCCGCGCAATTGGCGCCCGTGGGTCAATCGGGGGAGATGGTGTTTGACCGCTTGCAGGCGCCGCATAAGCTGGAACTGGCGCGGGTGCACCGGCAAGAGGCCGATAACCCGATCCTTGATCTCGCCCATGCGCTTGGCGATCCGAGCCTGGGGTTTGAGGCGTTTGAACGGATGGTGGAAGACGCTGCAGGCCGTGACGACCGGATCGTCCTGGCCCCCCGCGCTGATAGCGATCTGATGGCGCGCAGCCCGGTTCTGGTCTGGCGCAACGTCACCCGCATCCGCCTGATCCGCGCCTTCCGCACCGCCCATAACGCGCCGGAAGACGCGCTGTTGCCGGGCGAACCCTTGATCTGCGACGGGATCGAATTGCCGATCAAACATCGCAAGAAACGTATCGATCTGGAGGCACGCGGCCTGATCAAAGGGGCGCAGGTGGTCTATCTCGGCCCCGGCAACAAGCCTGGGTTTTCGCGGCTCCATGTGGTGGGCGCCGAAGCCCCGCGCCTCTCCGCCGCCTCCATCGTGAAAATCGAGAAACCGGATGAGGAGGAGCCGTTTATCCCCTTCGCCGCCCGGATGGGGGCGGCGTTCCTGCATGGCTCGGCAGTCACGATCCATAAAGCCCAAGGTTCGCAATGGGAAGCGGTGCAGGTCTTCGCCCCCGACCTTTACGCCGCCGCGCGGTCAGGGCGGGAGGAGGCGGGCCAGGCGCTTTGGAAACGGCTGGCCTATGTCGCGATCACGCGCGCCGAACACCGGCTGATCTGGGTGACCCGGTATATGCTGTCAAAGCCGCAGTCGGGCTTGACCATCGACGATCTCGACGTACCTGCCGCGCCCCTGACGTTGGAGGGAGAGACCTCATGAAGACAATCCTCATCACCGGCGCCAGTTCCGGGATCGGGCGCGCTTGCGCCGAGGTGTTCCTGGCCAATGGTTGGCGCGTGGGGCTCTTCGCGCGTCGGGCCGAGCTGTTGGAGGAGATGGCAGAGGACAGGGAGACCGCGATGCCTCTCCCCGGTGATGTCACCGACCTCGCCCAGGTCGAGGGCGCGGTTCGGGCCATGGCGGCGGCTTGGGGGCGGTTGGATGTGCTCTTCAACAATGCCGGTATCTTCACGCCGCAAGGCACCATCGACGAGATTGATCCAGAGGACTGGTACCGCGCGCTTGCCGTCAATCTGACCGGTATGTTCAATGCCGCCCGCGTGAGCTTCGCCCAGATGCGCGCACAAGACCCCCAAGGCGGGCGGATCATCAATAACGGCTCGATCTCGGCCTACACCCCACGAGAGGGGTCGGTCACGTATACCACGACAAAACACGGGGTGACCGGGCTGACGAAGACCCTGGCGCTCGACGGCCGCCCCTTCGGGATCGCCGCAGGCCAGATCGATATCGGCAATGCGCGGACGGAACTGGTGGACAGCCTGAACGCGAAAATGGAGGCCGAGGGCAAACCGCTGATGCCGATGATGGATGTGAACGACGCGGCGAAAAGCGTGCTCCATATGGCTGAGATGCCGGTTTCGGCCAATGTCCTCTTCCAGACGGTGATGGCGACGAACATGCCTTATGTGGGGCGGGGGTAGGGGCGTAGGGCGGGACTTGTCCCGCCGGTCGTCGGTCGGTGGCGGGACAAGTTCCGCCCCACGGCGCCTCAAACGATCGCCGGTCAGCCGTCCGAAGACGGGTGTTCCAAAACCAAAGGTTGAGCGATTGAGATTGTTGCCCTGCGACCCACTGACCACGCAATTGGGTGAAAGACCCAATGCGGTGAGGTAAGCTTGATCTTTACGGTCTTGGCTCCCGCAAAATTCCGCCCAAAGCCAACATCAGCCATATGCTGCGGTTCGAAATGTAGCCCATAGGGCATGATCTTGATGCCCTCGTCATCAATGATCAGCTCTTTGAACTTCCAGCGGATAACGAAGCCCGTCCAAGCAAAGTAGGGTGCAATCACCATCGCCAAGATGACCTGAGTCTTTTCAAGGGATGAACTCGCCGGGTTCTGAAAGGCGTCGGCCGTTGCAAGAGGGAGGATGAGTAGACCAACGATACCGATCCAAAACAGTGCGCCCCCAAAGAGGGGACGGTAGCTCAAACGCCCTCTTTGGAAATGGAGAAAGGTGGCTATGTGGTCCTTCTTGTCAGTGTTTTCTGACATTTGCGCTGCCGTACCGGTGTCGGGAACAGTTCCACATCAATTCCATGAAAATGCGGCCATAGTGTGGATGGCGACTTTGCTTGCCGCCCAAACACAACCCATAGCCAAGGGAGCGGCGTCGATGGCGTCTTCACGCAAAGACCGCCCAGCCGCCTCACGTCCGAATAATGTACCGGAACACCGCCGAGGCCAGCCAACCCGCCGCAATCGCAATCGCCAGCGACAGAAGGCCATAGATCAGCGGGCGGTCATGGGCGAGGTTGTAGATGAAGCGCTCCAGCCCCACTTTGCGGACCGCGATGACGGTGTCGAATTCGGCCACGATCTCCCGGTCGCGGGTCAGGAAGATGCGCGTGCGGTAGTCACCTTCGACCAGGTTCGCGGGCAGTTGCACGGCGGTGTCGAAAAGGGTCGAGTCGCGCAGCGTCACTGTGCCTTCATTGGTCTGATACAGCTCCTCAGCCTCACGAATTCGGGCCAGCGCCGCGGTGAAATTGGTTTGGTCCAGGACATTGGCATCCACCGCGCGGATCGCCCGGTTCACCGAAATCCGGTGGCGGAGGTCGTTGGTGTCGGTGATGACCTCCTCAAACGGGCCGGTGGTGGAGACGGCGTAGAAGGTGGGCGCCTCATCAACCTCAGCCGCATCGGTGTTGACCCAAATGCCAAACCGCCGCTCTTTCCGGCGCACGGTGACCGCGCGGGTTGGGCCTTCGACGGTGATGATGACCTCCAAAGGTGCCGTGTCGGGGATCGGCGCCTCGCGCCGGACCGCGCCGAAGATCAGGATTTCGGAGCCTTCGAAATTCGTGGTGATGGCAATCTCGTCCTGGCTGAGGCCCGCCACAACCTCTTCGGCCAAGGCCTTGCTTGGCATCAGCGTAAGAGCCGCAAGAAGGGTGAGCGCCCGGATCATCAATGCCCGCCCCCCGTGCCAATCGAATATAACTCGGCCGGTTGCAAAAGCAGGTCCAGCGCCAGGCGTCCGCAGACCGCGAGCACCATAATCGCGAGCAGGATGCGTAACTGCTCCGCCTTCATTTTCACGCCAATGCGGGTGCCGATCTGGGCCCCCACGACGCCGCCGACCAGAAGCAGAACGGCCAGCATCATATCGACGGTGAAATTCGTGGTGGCGTGCAGAAGTGTGGCGAAGCCGGTGACAAAGATGATCTGGAACAGTGAGGTGCCGACGACGACTTTCGTCGGCATTCCCAAAAGATAGATCATCGCGGGCACCATGATGAACCCGCCGCCGACTCCCATGATCGCGGCCAGGATGCCGACGAGCAGCCCGACCAGCAGCGGCGGGTTCATCATGGTGCCCGCGATGATCTATCTTTTGGGTATGCCGACGAAAGTCGTCGTCGGCACCTCACTGTTCCAGATC
>JANQNZ010000349.1 GCA_028279315.1 Rhodophyticola sp.
CGCCGCCATTGGCAAGTGCCGCGTAAAGCGCCATCAGGTCTTCCATCCGCGTGCCGATACCGCCAAGGGCGATGGCGAGACCCGGTTGGCCCTCCGGCAGCTCGGCGTCGACATCCGCGCGGCGCAGACGGGTCAAGAGTTCCGCCGGGCCGATCTCATGGAGCAGGCTGACAACAGGGATATTGAGCGAGGCTTGTAGGGCGCGGCGCACACTCAGATCGCCGCGAAAGATGTTGTCGAAATTCTGCGGGGCGTAGCTGCCGAAACGCACGGGCCGGTCGGCGATCAGGCTTTCGGGATGGATCAGCCCGGCCTCAAAGCCAAGCCCGTAGATCAGCGGTTTCAGGGTTGAGCCGGGGGAGCGCAGGGCTTGGGTCATATCCACAAAGCCCTGGCGGCGGTCATCGGTGAAATCGGCGGCCCCGACCGAGGACAGAAGCGCGCCAGTCTGATGGTCCAAGACCATGATTGCGGCGCTGAGGCGGTCGTCATGGCCCTCCACCGCTTGGGCCGCGAGCCGCTCCATCTGCGCCTGCACCCCGGCATCGAGGAGGAGTGCGTGGCGGGAGAGGGTTGGATGTGTCTCCAGCATCCGGTCGGCGAGATGGGGGGCAAGCGCCGGGAACTCGCGCCGCCTCTCAGGGATCGGCGCGGCGCGGGCCCAGGCGACTTCAGCCTCCGTCAACCCGCCGAAGCGGATGGCGCGGTCGAGCACCCGGTTGCGGGCGATGCGCGCGGCCTCTGGAAACCGGTCCGGGCGGCGGCTTGCGGGGGCTTGCGGCAGGGCCACCAGAAGGGCGGATTGCGCAGCGGTCAGGCGGCGCGGCTCGGTGCCGAACCAGGTGAGGCTCGCCGCACGCACGCCTTCGATATTGCCGCCATAAGGCGCGAGGTGGAGGTAGAGGGTCAGGATTTGGTCTTTTGTCAGCACCCGCTCCAGCGCCAGGGCCACGCGGATCTGGCGGAGCTTGCCCGCCCAAGCGCCGGTGCCGCTGTCTTCCAACAGCCGCGCGACCTGCATGGTCAGGGTCGAGCCACCGGAGACGATCCGCCCATGTCGGACGGCCTGCCACCCGGCACGGGCAAAGGCGCGGAGGTCCACGCCTGGATGGGTCCAGAAGCGGCGATCCTCATAGGTCACCAGCATGTCGACAAAGCCGGGATCGACCTCGGCCAGAGTGACCGGCAGGCGCCAGCGGCCATCCTCCACCGTATAAGCGCGGAGAACGTCGCCATTCCGGTCCACCACCTCCACCCCCGTGGCGAGCACCAAAGGTGGCAGGTCGGTATCTGCTATCCAGCGGTCGAGCCGATGCCACCCGACCGACAGCCCCGCAACCAGCGCGGCCAGACAAAGCGTGGCGCGGAAGGCGAGCCGCATGGGGTTACTCCGTTACCACCAACCGGGCTGAGGCCGTCTGCGCCCGGTATTGCGGGCGGTACATATCCTCGACGCTTGCCGCGGGGTGGTGGAAGGCACCTGGCGTGACCGCGCGGACAATATAGCCCAAGCGGAAACTGTCGCCGCCGCGCCAATCGACAGCGGCGAGGAAGCGGTCCTGGCGGAACTCGGTATGGGTGGCGACGTCGCTCAACCCAAACCCATCCAGCGCGCGGATATCGCCGCCGCGGATCAGGTTTGGATTGTCGATCTCGAAGCCTGCGGGCAGGGGATCACTGACCATAAGCCGCGCTTCCCGCCCTTCAAACGGGGTGACCGTCAGAAGCGCCACGAGCCGCGTGCCGACAGGCACATTGGCCGGGTCCGCGGGTTGGCCGTCAAGCGTCACATAGCTGCGATTGATGCGGTAGCCGTTGCCGAAGGCCTCGGTTGCGCCCTCAGGCACACCGAACCGGGTGAAGGTGAGCGCGTGGCGCTCGCTGTCGGTATTGGTGATCGCGCGGGTCTGCGTATCGCCCGCGCGCAGGACCTCCACGAGCGGCTCGGCCACCGGTTGTCCGTCGATGGTGAAATCCGAGATCGGATCGGCGTCGATCAGAGCGTTTGCCGCCAAGAGGCTCCACACCGCCTCTTGGGTGGAGACCGGACGGCCCGCCGGCGCCAGCGCCCGGGCGAGGTCGGGGATCGGGACGGCATCGGTGCCGGCGTCAACGGCCAAGGTCAGAAGCCCCGCCGCATCGCGCCGCTGGCTGCCGTAATCAGCGCGCCAGACCGGGTCTTCGGAGCCTTCCGCTTGCGCCTGGTAAAGCGCATATCCTGCGCGGAACATCGCGTCGGCGCGCGGCTGATCGCCATACATGGCAAGCGCGGCACCCAATTGGCCAAGGGCCATGGGCGTGCCGAATTCACCCGATTTCACATCCGCATAATAGCGCAGATCGCCCATCGAGGCCGCGCCTTCGCGGGCCAGGACCATCAGGGCATAGGCCAAATCCTCTCCCCCCGCTTCGAAATCGGGGTAGAAGGCGACTTCGTTCCTGAGATTGTCCAAAGCGCGCGAGAACGCCAGATCGGGCACCGCATACCCTTGTGCCCGCGCGCGGGAGAGGAAATCGGTGACATAGGCATCGAGCCAGAGGTCCCCGGAATAGGCCGCCCAAAGGCCGAAACCGCCATTCACCGCTTGGTTCACCAGCACCTCGTCGATGGCCTGCGCAATCCGCCGGTCGAGATCATCGGCGGTTGTCAGCTCCATCGCTTTGGCGACCGAGGAGAGGTAGAGGAGCGGCATCGCCTGGCTCGTCACCTGTTCGGTGCAGCCATAGGGGTAGCGGTCGAGCATCGCCAGAAGCCCGGGCGCATCGAACCGCGCCAGCGGCCCGGCGGAGATTGTGGCGCGGCCTGAGCCGGGTCGGAACCCGGTGAAGGCGGCGGCGTCCAGCGTGAAGGTCTGGCCCGGGTCGAGGCCGATCACACTGGTCTCTGCGACCTCCGGGTCGTTTACTTGCACAGGTAAGGCCAAGTCGCGCGTCAACACCCGGCCGTCCGGCGTGGTGAGCGACACGGAAATCTCTTGAAGGCCGGTTGTGGCCCCGGCGCTTAACGGCACCGAGAGGCGGGTCGTCTCCTCTTCGCCCAAATTGATCGAGAACGGCATGAGGCCCAGTTCAAGCCCCGGACTTCCAGACACCCGCAGCGGCATCTCGCCCGTCGGCCCCGTTGCATGGGTGATCTCCAACAACATCCGGGCGTCGTCACCTGGGGAGAGGAACCGCGGCAAGCTCGCCGTCACCACAACCGGATCACGCACCAGCACGTCCGCCTCAGCCTGGCCAATGCCGGTTTCGGACCAGGCGATGGCCATGACCCGCACCGTGCCATTAAAGGCCGGAATGTCGAAACTGGCCCGCGCCAGCCCGTCAGCG
>JANQNZ010000351.1 GCA_028279315.1 Rhodophyticola sp.
GTGCTCCAGATACCAATCGTCCCGGTCGGTCATCACCTGCACATGTTCCGACGCGATGTCGTTGGCGACCGCCAGCATCTCCTCATGGGTATCGCACAAGATCACCTCACCATAATCGCGCCAACTGGCGCTGGCGGTCTCCGCCGTGGGCAGGATTTTCAGGATGCGGTCGATTTCACTGAGCGTGTCTTCGGCCAGTTTTCGGGAGTTGGTTACAAGAACCGCAGGCGAGTTATAGCCATGCTCGGCCTGCCCGAGAAGATCGGTCGCACACATCTCCCCATCCACGGTGTCATCGGCAATCACCATGGTCTCGGTGGGGCCTGCAAAAAGGTCGATGCCGACGCGGCCAAAAAGCTGCCGTTTCGCCTCGGCCACAAAGGCATTGCCGGGGCCGACCAGAAGATGCACGGGGTCAATCGTCTCGGTGCCAAGGGCCATCGCGCCGACTGCCTGGATGCCGCCGATCACATAGATTTCATGGGCGCCGCCCATATGCATGGCGGCAATCACGCCGGGGTTCGGTTCCCCCTGGAAAGGCGGGGTGCAGGCGATGATCCGAGGCACACCGGCGACCGAAGCGGTGCACACCGACATATGGGCCGAGGCGACCATGGGAAACTTGCCCCCCGGCACATAGCAGCCGACCGACTGCACGGGGATGTTCTTATGGCCAAGGATCACGCCCGGCAGCGTCTCAACCTCGATATCCCGCATCGAGTCGCGCTGGGCTTGGGCGAAGTTCCGCACCTGATCATGGGCGAAGCGGATATCGGCCATCTCTCGATCCGAGACCTTGGAAATGACCGCCTCGATCTCACTTTCGCTCAGCTTAAAGGACGGCGGGCTGTATTTGTCGAATGTCTCCGACAGCTCACGCACCGCCACGTCGCCGCGCGCCTCGATATCCTTCAGCGTCGCCTCCACGGTGGCACGGATTTTCGCGTCATCCTCGGCCCGGTCGGCCTCTGGCTTTCCGTGCTTTAGGTATTCGATCGGCATGGCAGTGTCCTTCGCGACTCTAAATCCCAATGAAGAGATGGGCGGTGTTGGCTGGGCGGTGAAGAAGAGACTCACGCCTGGCGTGTTGTGATAAGATATGCATACGTATGCAAGAACAGGCTAGCATTTTTTGCCGGTGCCGAGAAGATAGTTGGAGCAATGAACGCGGGAGGCGGGGATGGGACGCAGGCGGCAAGTTACAGATTCCAAGGCTGAGCAATGAGTGATCACCCTTCTGACGGGTTTCCCGTTGCGGTGCAGCCGGTCAAAACGCCCCTGGCGCCCTCCGCAGAGATGCCCAAGGGCGCCTGCGATAGCCATGTGCATATGGTCGATGCCTCGGGCGCGTTCCCGCTTTGGAAGGGGCGCGTGGAAGACCCGGGCCCGGGCGATTTCGAGACTTGGCTCAACCGGCTTGACTATCACCTGACCACGCTTGGCCTCGCGCGCGTCGTCATTGTGCATTCCATCCTTTACGGCGGGGACAACCGCATCACGCTGGAAGCCGTGCGGCGGCTTGGGCCGGACCGGGCGCGGGGCGTCGCGCTTTTGCCTGATGATGCGCCTGAGGCGGCGCTTGATGCGTTGGCGGCGGCGGGCGTCTCCGGCATCCGGCTGAACTATGTCCATGGCGGGATGCTGTCTTGGGAGGGAGTGGTGGCCATGGCCCCCCGCCTGGCCGCCAGAGGGATGCATCTTCAGATGCTGATGGCGGCGCCCGACCATGCGGAGGGGCTGGAGGAGGCCGTTCGCAAGCTGCCGGTGCCGGTGGTTTTTGACCATATTGGCTGGCCCGATCTGGCGGCGGGTGTGGACGAACCCGGGTTTCAGGCGCTTTGCCGAATGGTGGGCGACGGCCATGCTTATGTGAAACTTTCGGGCCTCTACCGGGTCTGCGACGCGCCTTATGATCAGGCGTCGGCCCATGTGCAGGCCCTTGCCCGCGCAAATCCTGAACGCTGCCTCTGGGGCTCGGACTGGCCGCATCTGATGCTGGCGGATGCAAAACTGCCCGATGCGGGCGCCCTTCTGAACGCGTTCCTTGCGGCCGTTCCGGATGAGGAGACACGGGCGCAAATCCTCGTTTCCAATCCCGATCGGCTCTATGGGTTCTGAGGCGCATTGCGGTAACAGCTACCCCGGAATTCCCATTGTTCAGGCCGGGCCGGGCGGCGTAATCTCCTCCAGATGGATGAAGGCCAGACCCCAGAGATCGAGATCGCTGAAGGCGCCGATGTCGTGACCGTGACGCTTGGCGGCGCCTGGACGCTGGCCGATGTCACGCGGCTTGACGCGGACCTGCGGGCGCTGCCGTCAGATCGGCCTCTGGGGGTTGATATGGCGGCTGTCACACGGCTGGACACTGCCACCGCATGGGCGCTGTCGACGCTCAAGTCCCGCGTCGATGCGGCTGGCCAATCCCTTGAGATCAAAGGCGCCGGGCCCGGCGCGGCAAGCCTCTTGCAGACGGTGGGTGAGGCCATCCCGATCCCCTCCGACCCCGCTGAGCCGCCCTTTCGGATGAGCAACATTCTTGCCGATCTGGGGGAGGTGGTGGCAGGGGCCTTGTCCTTCCTGTTGGCGCTTTTGGGTTATTTCGGGCTTTTCCTCATCAGCCTTTTCCGCGCGCTCCGCCACCCGAGGGACTTCCCCGTCACCGCCCTTGTGCATCATTGTGAGCAGGTGGGGCTAAAGGCCGTGCCCATCGTGTCCCTCATGGCGTTTCTGATCGGCGTGGTCCTGGCCTTCCAAGGCGCCACGCAACTCCGCCAATTTGGGGCAGAGGTCTTCGTGGTCGACCTCATCGCGATTTCGATCCTGCGGGAGCTTGGGATCCTCTTAACCGCCATCATCGTTGCAGGCCGCACCGCTTCGGCCTTCACCGCGGCCATCGGATCGATGAAGATGCGGGAGGAGATCGACGCGATGCAGACCCTTGGCATCGATCCGGCCATGTCGCTTTTCCTGCCGCGCATTCTGGCGCTGATCATCATGCTGCCGATCCTGGGGCTGATCGCCAATCTGATGGGGCTTATTGGCGGCTGTGTCATGGCCTGGGTCGAGCTGCAAATTTCGCCTGCGATGTTCAGCACACGGCTGGTCGACGGCACCGATATCTCCCAT
Source organism: Rhodophyticola sp. (assembly GCA_028279315.1). Lineage (GTDB taxonomy): Bacteria > Pseudomonadota > Alphaproteobacteria > Rhodobacterales > Rhodobacteraceae > Rhodophyticola. The sequence continues at coordinate 3,127 of JANQNZ010000351.1, forward strand.
GTCATTGTCGGGATGGTCAAAGCGCCCGTTTTTGCGGTGATCATCGGGGTTGTTGGATGCCACGCCGGTATGCAGGTGAAAAGCAACGCGGAATCCCTTGGCCGGCGAACCTCCGCCGCCGTTGTCACCGCGATCTTCTCGGTCATTGTGGCCGACGCGCTGTTCTCCATCTTCTTCGCGCAGATCGGGATGTGAGGATGGGCGCAGAGGGCCGCGATATCGTCGTCTCCATCCGAGGGCTCCGCAATCAGTTTGGGTCCCAGGTGGTTCATGAGGACTTGGACCTCGACATCTATCGCGGGGAAATCCTGGGCGTTGTCGGCGGCTCAGGGACAGGCAAATCGGTGCTTCTGCGGACGATTGTCGGCCTCATCCGCCCGGCTGAGGGGCAGGTGACCGTTTTGGGCGATGATGTCTTGGCCGAAACCCACGACCCCGGTGATGAGGTTGAGGGCCGATGGGGCGTGATGTTTCAGGATGGGGCGCTGTTCTCCTCCCTCACCGTGCGCGAAAATGTCGAGGTGCCGATGCGGACGGTCGAGGGGCTTGATCCGGATATCCGCCGGCAATTGGCCGATCTGAAAATTTCCATGGTTGGCCTGCCCTATTTCGCGGGCGACAAATACCCCTCGGAACTCTCAGGGGGCATGCGCAAACGCGCCGGATTGGCCCGCGCCCTTGCCCTTGATCCGCAGATCGTGTTCTTGGACGAACCGACGGCGGGGCTGGACCCGATTGGCGCGGCGGATTTCGACACGCTGATCCGGGGGTTGAGCCGGGCGCTTGGGCTGACGGTGTTTCTGGTCACCCATGACCTCGATACGCTCCACGCCGTCTGTGATCGGATCGCTGTGCTGGCGGACCGCAAAGTGCTGGTGACAGGAACGATGGAAGAGATGCTGACCGTCGATCACCCATGGGTGCATGAGTATTTCCACGGCCCCCGCGCCCGCGCCGCGCTGGAGATGAGGGATGCGCAATCCGGGCTAAACGGAGGCTGATCGAAGCGATGGAAACCCGGGCCAATTTCATTCTGATCGGGCTGTTCACCCTGGCGGGGGCCATCGGCATTGTCGGTCTGTTTCTGTGGTTCGCCCGGGTCGAGCTGGACCGGCAATTCGATTATTACGACATCCGCTTCACCTCGGTCTCGGGCCTGAGCGAGGCCTCGGATGTGCGGTTCAGCGGTCTGCCTGTGGGCCAGGTCGTCGACGTCCGCCTGTCGCCGGATCAGGATGGCACGATCCTGGTCCGTGTCGAGGTTGACGCAGAGACCCCTGTCCGCGTCGACAGCGTGGCCACGATTGAGGCCCAAGGGGTGACAGGCGTGTCCTTTGTCCTGATCGGGCCGGGCACGCTGGCCGCGCCTTTGCTGGAACCAAGCGCTGAGAAACCGGTGCCGGAATTGACCGCCGGGCGTTCGGTCTTCCAATCGCTGTCAGAAGAGGCGCCGCAATTGATCAACGAGACCTTGCGCGTGGTGGAAGAGGTTGGGCTGCTCTTCGGCGGCGAGAACCAGGCGCGATTCCAGCGCATCCTGGTCAATGTGGAAGACGCGTCGGACGATCTGGCCACGACGCTGGAAGACTTCTCCGCCGCCGCGTCCTCCGTCTCGGAATTCACCGAACGGGTGGAGGAGTTTAACGCAATCCTAGAGACTGTCGCGGACGATCTGGAAGACGTGCTGCAAACCGCCGATACCACGCTGGCCGCCATCGGCGAGTTGTCCGATGAGGCGGAAATGGCGCTGACCACCGGGACAGAAACCCTGGAGGTCGCCCAAGGCGCGATCAGCGCGGCGGAGACCTATATCGCCGAAGACCTGACGGCCACAACCGATGCGCTGCGGGTCACAGTGACCGAGCTTCGGACTGAGATCGCAACGCTAAGCGAGGATGCCCAAGGGCTGATCGCGACCTTCAACACAACGGGCGAGACGGCCACCACACGCCTGACGGAGGCTGAGGCGACGCTTGACGCTGTTGACGGCGCCGTGACGCAACTGACCGAGACGCTTGGCTCGGTGGATACCGCCGCGGCCCAAGTCACGACGCTTCTGGAAACCGAAGGCGGCCCGCTTCTGAGCGAAGCGCGTGCTGCGGTTGCTCGGGCGACCGAAGCCATCGAGGTCATCGCCACGGCGGCGGAAACCGACCTGCCCCAGATGGTCGCCGATATCCGCAGCGCCACGGACACCGCCAGCACGGTGATTGCCGAGGTGGCCGAAGACCTCTCCAGCGCCAGTGGCCGGATCGAGGGGCTGACCATCTCCGCCGAAACCGCGCTCACCCAAGTGACCGAGACGTTCAGCAACGCCAACACCACGCTTGAGGCGATTACCGGGGCGATGGTGACGGGCGAACGCACACTGGAGGTCGCCGAACGCGCCTTTGCCGGTGCGGATCAGGTGATCTCCGAAGATCTGGGCGGGATTGTCGATGGTTTGGAGGCGAGCCTTGCGACGCTGAACGGCGCAATTGCGCAGGTGTCCGAAGACATCCCCGAGATCACCGGCGATCTCCGCGCGGCCAGCCAATCGGCGGAAGACGCCTTTGCCACGCTCCGCGACGTGATCGCCAGCTCCGGCCCTGCGGTGACAGAATTCACCCGCACCGGCCTGCCGCTTTACACCCGCCTGGCGGATGAAACCCGCGCGCTCATCCGCAATCTCGACCGCCTCACGCAACAGATCCAGCGCGACCCCGCGCGGTTCTTCCTTGACCGCCAATCGCCGGAATTCCAGAGATAGATGATGATGTTTGCTGTCCGCCTCAGATCGTTCCTGTTGATTGCACTTCTGCCGACGCTTGCGGGCTGTGGTGCGCTTGGCGCCCTTGGGGATGCATCGACGCCGCTCGATGTCTACGACCTCCGCGCGCCGCAGGGGGCGCCGGTTGTCCAAGGCGGCCCGCTGGCCCGCGACGTGACAGTCGAACTGCCCACCACCAGCGGTGTCTTGCAGACCGACCGCATCCTGATCCGCCCCGACGCCTTACAAGCGCAATATCTGCCCGATGTGCGTTGGGGGGATGAGGTGCCGGTGATGGCGCAGACTTTGATGCTGCGCGCGCTCGAAAACACAGGGGGCCTGCGCTATGTGGGCCGCCGCCCGCTCGCCGGAAGCGGCGATTTCGCCATCGTGACCGAGCTTGTGGACTTTCAAGCCGAATTGACCGGCGCGGAGGGTGCCGCTCTTGTCACGCTGCGCATGACCTCCCGCCTCGTGCGGGAGCGGGATGCAAGCGTTGTGGCCAGCCGGACCTTCGTGGCCACGGCCCCGGCAGGGTCAACCGCGACGGCGGCCTTGGTCGATGCCTTCGATCGCGCCTCGGACCAATGGCTGGTCGAGTTCGCCGATTGGGTGATGACAAGCCTGGGCCGGCGGTTGGTGCCTGCTTAGACCGGGCGGCGCGACGGGGTCATCTGGTCGCAGGGCGCCGACCGACAAAAAACCGCAACACTCCCGTGTTAGACTTCCTCTTACATGAACGACCTGCATTCGCTGACGGAGCTCTCGATTGGATCGAGAGTGCGTGTGTATCGGTCCGGCTGACCCGAGTTGGAGGGAGAACCCTCTGCCGGGGCGCTGCCGACCAAAGGTCTGTCTTAATCTAGCGAGGCGCACGTGCCGGTGCCGGATTGGGAGTGGTTTCGATGACACGAACACCGTTTGGCAGGGGACCCTCCCGGCGCGGGTTTCTGATGGGCACGGCGGGAAGCGCCTTGGTTGGATGTTTGCCCGCTGTTGCGCGCGGGGCCACATCAACCACTGAGCAGGTTCTGACCAACTCCCATTGGGGCGCCTTTGAGGTGTCCGTCGAGAATGGTCGCGCCGTTGGCGTGACCCCTTTCGCCGCCGACCCCGCGCCAACCCCGATGATCACGAACTTCCCGGACCTGGTGCATGACCGGACCAGGATTGCGCAACCCATGGTCCGCCAAAGCTGGCTCCAGTCCCGTGAGCGCGCCGATGGGATGATGCGTGGGCGCGAACCTTTCATCCCCGTCGATTGGGAGACCGCGCTTGATCTGGTCGCGG
>JANQNZ010000355.1 GCA_028279315.1 Rhodophyticola sp.
CCCGATCTCCGATCTCGCAGGGATGCCGCTCAGCGCCTATCTCACCGCCGCCTTTGACGTGGAGGAGGCCGCGCTTGCGGGGGAGGCGAAGCGGCTTGATGCACTCGGTGGGTCGGTCTTGCTTGTCCCCTCTGCGGCCAGCGACGCGGCCCCGAACCCGGGCGCAGAGGCGACGCTCATCGCCTCTCTCCCGCTTGCCCGGCCCGACCACAGCGCGGAGTTGCCCCCCGCCGATGTGCGACCGAACCCGTCGCCTGAACCGCCGCCGCCCGACGCACCCGCAGCATCGCCCATCGGGTCCGCCACTGTCGGCCTTGTCCTCGCGGCACTGCTGGTGCTCCTGATCTGGTGGCTCACATGAGCGATGTGATCCGCAGCCACGCGACGCTTGAGCCGCAATCCGAGTTGAATGAGGGCGAGCGTGTCCTCACCAGCTTCACCGGCGACAAGGCCGTCTACTGGCGCGCCCATGCCTGGATGGCGGCCTTTGCGATGGCTGCCGGCATGGTCATCCTGGCCGCCCTCGGCAATCCCCATGTCTGGACCGGCGCCATTGGCGGGCTTGCCGCGGTGGCCGTCCGCGCCTTCTATCTGGCCAGCGACGAGTTGAAGACCCGGTGGGACCTGACCAATCAGCGCCTCCTTGGCCCCGGCGCCCGGGCGATCTCGCTTGAGAAGATCGACCTCGTGCGCACCCTTTTGGGCGCGGTGCAAATCGTGACCAAGACCGGCGACAAATACCTCATCAAATACCAAAGCGCCCCCGATCAGGTTATTGCAGAGATTGAGGCTGCGCGGGCGGAGGTTGGGTCATGACAAATGCGCTTTTCACCAATGCGCGGCTGATCGACCCCGAGGTGGAGGTCGAGACCTTTGGCTGGCTCCGCGTTGAGGCTGGGCTGATTGCTGAGATCGGCGAAGGCGCAAAGCCCGGCGGGCGGGATTGCGGCGGACAATGTCTCGCCCCCGGCATCGTCGATCTGGGCGTAAAGGTTGGTGAACCGGGGGAGCGCCACAAAGAGAGCTTCCGCACTGCAGGCGCCGCCGCCGCAGCGGGCGGGGTCACGACAATTGTCACCCGCCCGGACACGACGACGCCCATCGACACGCCCGAGGTGCTGGATTTCGTCCGCCGCCGGGGGCAAGAGGCCGCGCCGGTGCATTTTCGACCCATGGCGGCGCTGACCAAAGGCCGCGCGGGGCGGGAGATGACAGAGCTTGGGTTTCTCCTCGACGCAGGTGCCGTGGCCTTCACCGATGGCGATCATGTGGTGGCGGACACCAAGGTGTTCAGCCGCTGCATGGCTTATGCCCGCTCTCTCGATGCGCTGATCGTGGCCCATCCGCAGGACCCAGGGCTAAGCGCAAGCGCCGCGGTGACCTCCGGCAAATTCGCCTCCCTCAAAGGCTTGCCCGCCGTCTCCCCCATGGCCGAGCGGATCGGGCTCGACCGCGATCTGGCGCTGGTGGAGATGACAGGGGCGCGTTATCACGCCGATCAGATCAGCACCGCCGCGGCGCTTCCCGCGCTGGCCCGTGCGAAACAGGCCGGGCTTGACGTGAGTGCCGGGGTCTCGATCCACCATCTGACGCTGAATGAACTGGACGTGGCCGATTACCGGACCTTCTTCAAGGTGAAGCCGCCGCTTCGCGCCGAGGAGGACCGGCTGGCGATGGTAGAGGCCGTCCGAGACGGGGTGATCGACGTAATCTGTTCCATGCACACCCCCCAGGATGAGGAGAGCAAACGCCTGCCCTTCGAGGCGGCGGCCTCAGGCGCCGTTGGGCTGGAAACCCTCCTGCCTGCCGCGCTGCGCCTCTATCACGCTGAGCAATTGACCCTGCCACAACTCTTCCGGGCGATGGCGCTGAATCCTGCCAAACGGCTTGGCTTGGCCGAGGGGCGCCTCTCGGTCGGGGCACCCGCTGATCTGGTGCTGTTCGACCCCGATGCGCCTTTTGTGCTCGACCGGTTTACGCTTCGGTCGAAATCCAAAAACACGCCGTTTGACGGGCAGCGGATGCAAGGCCGGGTGTTGGCGAGTTTTGTTGGTGGGGCGCCGGTTTACGAAAGGGGCGCGGGATGATTCCAGACCTAGAGACCCCGCTGGTTTTGCTCGGCCTCGTTGGGCTTGCGGCATATCTCTTGGGCTCTGTCCCTTTCGGGATTGTGATGGCGCGGGTCTTCGGGCTTGGCGATTTGCGCCAGATCGGCTCCGGCAATATCGGCGCCACCAATGTCTTGCGCACCGGAAACAAGCTCGCCGCTGCCCTGACCTTGGTGCTGGATGCGGGCAAAGGCGCCATTGCGGTCCTGCTCGCCCGGGTCCTGTTCGCGGAAGACGCGGCCCAGGTGGCGGGGTTTGCCGCCTTTCTGGGCCACTGCTTCCCGATCTTCCTGGGCTTCAAAGGCGGCAAAGGCGTCGCAACCTTCATGGGCACACTTCTGGCGCTGTTCTGGCCCGCCGGGCTCGCCGCCTGTCTGACCTGGCTTGTGACGACCGCGATCTTCCGGATCTCGTCGCTCTCCGCGTTGGTGGCCGCGGCCCTTTCCCCAGTTTGGATCTGGCTTCTCGGAATGCCTCAAGCCTCCTTGATGACCGTTGGCCTCGCCGCCCTTATCTTCCTCCGTCACCAAGCAAATATCGAACGTCTTTTCGCCGGCACCGAACCCAAGATAGGATCAGACGGCAAGTAGCGCCGCCTGCGCTATCGGCATCAACAGATCAATTGAGGAGACTCAAATGGATTTTCAGACGGCAGTTCGAACAGTTCTTCTTGAGAAATATGCGACCTTCTCGGGCCGCGCGCGACGGTCAGAGCTTTGGTGGTTCGCGCTCTTCAACCTTGTGGTCAGCCTCGTCCTCAGTTTTGTTGACGGCATCCTGTTTGGCTGGGCGGGGGCAAGCATTCTGAGCGGGCTCTTCTCGCTGGCGGTGCTGATCCCCAGCATCGCGGTTGGCGCGCGGCGGCTGCATGATATCGGTCGCTCGGGCTGGTGGCAGTTGGTTGCCTTCATCCCGATCATTGGCCTGCTCCTCCTGCTCTATTGGTACATTCAACCAAGCCAGGATGGCAGCAATGAGTTCGGGCCAAACCCGATCACCGGTGCCTAAAGCACTTTGCGTTTGGCTTGCATCGCGTCTTCGCTGCCTCTCCCTTTGGTCGAACGCGAAAAGCGATTCATGTGCCTCAGCCAAAAACGCAAAGTGCCCTAGTAACTGAATTCCGCGTAAACCCGGCTTAGGTCCCCGTCCCATTCGCCATGATATTTGGTGAGGAGTTCATCGGCGGGGACCTGGCCCGTTTCCACGCTTTCTTTGAGCGCGTTCAGGAAATGTGTCTCATCGGGAATAAGCCCGCCCGCGCCGGGGCAGGCGCGGGCCTTTAGACCGGCCTCGGCAATCTCAAGGGTTTGGCGGGCCAGGTCGTGCATCTTGATCCCGTCGGCCTCGGCTTGCAGACCGTCAACCGAGGCTGCGACACGCAGCGCCTCGCGCCGCTCATGTGACCAATCTTTTACAAGATCATAGGCCGCATCCAGCGCGGCCTGGTCATAGGTCAACCCAACCCAAAAGGCGGGCAGGGCGCAAAGCCGGCGCCACGGGCCACCATCAGCGCCCCGCATCTCGATGAATTTCTTCAGCCGCGCTTCGGGGAAGATCGTGGTCAAATGGTCAGCCCAATCGGACAGCGTGGGGATTTCGCCCGGCAGGGCAGGCAGTTTGCCGTCGAGGAAATCGCGGAAGCTTTGCCCAAGCGCGTTGTGATAAACCCCGTCGCGATAGACAAAATACATCGGCACATCGAGCGCGTAATCCACCCACCGCTCAAACCCGAACCCGTCTTCGAAGACAAAGGGCAGCATCCCCGTCCGGTCCGCGTCGAGATCCCGCCAGACCCGGCTGCGCCAGCTTTTGTGGCCGTTCACCTGGCCATCGATGAAGGGTGAATTGGCAAAAAGCGCGGTTGCCACCGGCTGCAAGGACAGCGCAACCCGCATCTTCTGAACCATATCCGCCTCGGACCCGAAATCGAGATTCACCTGTACCGTGCAGGTCCGGTACATCATGGTTTTGCCCAAACTCCCGACCCGGTCCATATAGTCGGTCATCAACCGATAGCGGCCCTTCGGCATCACCGGCATCTCTTCATGGCGCCAGATCGGGGCCGCACCCAGGCCGATGAAATCCACGCCGATCCGGTCAGCCACTTCTCGCACTTGGCGGAGATGTTCGTTCACCTCGTCACAGGTCTGATGAATACTCTCTAACGGCGCACCCGACAGTTCCAACTGCCCGCCGGGTTCCAGGCTGACATTGGCGCCGTCTTTCTCCAGCCCGATGATATGGTCGCCCTCAAGGAGCGGGGACCAGCCAAAGCGGTCGCGCAACCCTTCGAGGACGGCCTTGACGGAGCGGTCTCCCTCATAAGGCAATGGCCGCTGCGTGTCCCGGCAATAGCCGAATTTCTCATGCTCCGTGCCGATGCGCCAATCCTCGATAGGCTTGCATCCAGCTTCCAGATACTCCGCCAGTTGCGCGGGAGAGGTGATCGGGCCGCCGCCGGATTGGGGGATGGACATGGGCTGAAGGCTCCCGAAGCTTTGGGCACGACGTGAGCGCTAGGACTGACGCGGGCCTAAGGTCAAGTCAAGGCCGGGAGGGGGCGGCGTCGCCAAAGCGTGATCGTGCTGGGCTCGGTGCCGTCAAGGGCGGCCAGAAGATGGGCGGTGGAAAGCTTGTCGAGCCGGGTGAAGGCGTCGAACAGAACCTCCGCCCCAGCTGCGTCAACTGGGATTACCAAGACTTCCTCGGCCTCGGCCAAGACCCAATAGGCTTTGCCGTCGCTGGCCCGGCGCAGCGAGAGGGCGTCCAACTCATCAAGTGAGACCGTGCCGCCATAAAACGGGCCCATATAGCGGACCCGACCCTCGATCAGATCAACCGCGCCAGGCCCATCGCCCGCGCCAGCAAAGCGCATCCGTCGGAGGGCGAGAAG
>JANQNZ010000356.1 GCA_028279315.1 Rhodophyticola sp.
GCGCCATGTTGAATTGGTCCGCGTGTTTGGCGACGCAATGCCTCAGCCGCTTCAAATCCTCCCGTGCCTCTGTGATATTCGCACAGACCTTGGTGCCGATCTCGATCTGGCATTGCAGGAATTCGGGGCTGACCTGCCCCTCTAGCTCCGCCTTGCAGGCCTCCATCAGCGCGTCCGGTGCCTCGGCCAGCGCCAAGCTGTCCTTGTCGACCAGCAGGTATTCTTCTTCGATCCCGATGGTGAAATCGGGCATGGATACGCTCATGCAGCGCCCCCGTTCTTGGTCTTATCCAGCCAAGAAAGCGGGGCGCGGGCAAAATGCCAAGAAAAATCGCGCTTTGGGCTTAGAGGAGGCGGACCTGCGCGCCGACAGGCGTCAGGCCAAAGAGCTCCTCGATATGCTCGTTGAAAAGCCCGATACAGCCCGACGACGACCGCCGCCCGATCTTGCGCGTGTCATGGGTGCCGTGGATCAGATAGGCGGGCCAGGTGAGATACATCGCGTGGGTCCCAAGCGGATTATCGGGCCCGGGCGGCATATAGGCGGGCAGACTGGGGTCGCGTTCGCGCATCGAGGGCGTGGGCGTCCAATCGGGGCCAACGCGTTTCCGGACCACTTCGGTATAGCCGCGCCGGGTCAGTTCCTCGGTCAGCGGAATGGAGGAGGGGTAGAGCCGGTAATCGGCGCCATCCGCGCTCCAATAATGCACGGCGCGGCTTTCCATATCGGCCAGGATCGTGGCCCGGCCCAAGCTCTCGAAATGATCCTGCCAGCGCTGTGTGCGGAAGGACGAGAGGTTGCGCCGCACCTGGTCTGTGCTCCGGACCGCCGGAACGGGTGTCTCTGCCAGGGCCAGCATGGGCGTGGCCAAAACCGCGCCTGCGCCCGCTAGCGCGCTCCGCCGGGTGAGGGGTGATCTGCTCATATCCTGTCTCCAAATCGGCTCTTTTGGGCCTTTGCCCGTCATTTGGAAGTAAGTCGGATGCAGATCAAGCGGGCACCCCCATCCTCACGAAGATGTCACCCAATCCTTTGTTTTGGCGAGAGCTTTCCCAATCGGCGCGATAGGAAACGCCCCCATCTTTGCTTTCAAAAATACTCCCGCCGGAGGCAAAAGGGGCGCGGCCGTCAGGCCGCGCCCCTCTCGCGACGGGCGTTAGCCCGGCGCAATCCCTCTGAGCTTTACTCCATAACCGGAATGGTGAACTCGCCACCCTCTTTGATCCCCGACGGCCAGCGCGCGGTGACCGTCTTGGTGCGTGTATAGAAGCGGAACGCATCGGGCCCGTGCTGGTTCAAATCCCCAAAGCCCGATTTCTTCCAGCCGCCGAAGGTGTGATAGGCCAGCGGCACCGGGATCGGCACATTCACGCCCACCATGCCGATATTCACGCGAGAGGCGAAATCCCGCGCCGTGTCGCCATCGCGGGTGAAGATCGCGGTGCCGTTGCCGTATTCGTGGTTCATGGCGAGGCCCAATGCCTCTTCATAGCTTCCCGCCCGCACGGTTGAGAGGACCGGGCCAAAGATCTCGGTTTTGTAGATCTCCATATCCGGCGTCACCCGATCAAAGAGATGCGCGCCCACAAAGAACCCGTCTTCATAGCCTTGCATGGAAAACCCGCGGCCATCGACCACCAGCTCGGCCCCCTGATCGACGCCTGATTGCACCAGCCGCTCGATATTGGCTTTGGCAGCGGCGGTCACCACGGGGCCAAAATCCACATCGTCCCCGGCTGTGTAGGGGCCAACCTTCAGGGCCTCGATGCGCGGCACCAGCTTCTCGACCAATTGATCGGCAGTTGCCTCCCCTACAGGCACCGCGACCGAGATCGCCATGCAGCGTTCGCCCGCGGCGCCATAGCCTGCGCCCACCAGCGCATCGGCGGCCTGATCCAGGTCCGCGTCGGGCATAATGATCATATGGTTCTTCGCGCCGCCGAAACACTGGACGCGTTTGCCATTCGCACAACCGCGCTCATAGATATATTGCGCAATGGGCGTGGAGCCGACAAAGCCCACACCCGCGATGGTCTCGTTGTCGAGGATCGCGTCCACGGCCTCCTTATCGCCATTCACGACCTGCAACACACCATCGGGCAGCCCCGCCTCTTGCAGCAATTCAGCCAGCATCAGAGGCACCGAGGGGTCGCGCTCGGACGGTTTCAGGATAAACGCATTGCCGCAGACCAGCGCAGGCGCCATTTTCCACATCGGGATCATGGCGGGGAAGTTGAACGGCGTGATGCCCGCGGCCACACCCAAGGGCTGGCGCATGGAGAACATGTCGATGCCCGGCCCGGCGCTATCGGTGAACTCCCCTTTCAGGTGATGCGGCGCGCCGATGCAGAACTCGACCACTTCCAGGCCCCGGACCACGTCGCCTTTGGCATCGGGCAGGGTCTTGCCATGCTCGCGGCTCAAGGCCTCGGCCAGCTTATCCATATCGCGGTTCAGAAGATCGACAAACTTCATCATCACCCGGGCGCGGCGTTGCGGGTTCATCGCGGCCCAAGCCGGTTGCGCGGCGGCGGCATCGGCGACGGCCTGGTCGAGCTCGGCCTTTGAAGCAAGCGCGACTTTGGCCTGCACCTCCCCCGTCGCGGGGTTATAGACATCCGCAAAACGCCCCGATTGCCCCGCAACCCGTTTGCCGTTGATCCAATGGCCAAGCTCTTCCATCTCACCCTCCCAAAATGCCGAAAATCTCTCGACACGTAGCCTAGCCTTGCGGGATTGCCCCGAAAAGGGGCAGGTTGCCAAAGTCATTTTGCAAGAATGCATGTATGGAGCGGGTGATGAACTGGGACGATTTGCGTGTTTTCCTCTCTGTGGCTCGGGCGGAAAGCCTGACGCGAGCGGGTCAACTCCTGCGTCTTGACCCCGCCACCGTGGGCCGAAGGATCGCGCGGTTGGAGGCGGCGGTGGGTGCCGATCTGTTCCTGAAATCGCCGCAAGGGTATGGGCTGACGGAAGCGGGGCAGAAGCTCCTGCCTGCCGCGGAAGAGGCCGAGGCGGCGCTGACGGCGGGGTGGTCCGGGCTGACGGGGGCAGGGGAGACACTCACCGGGACGATCCGGATCGGCGCGCCGGATGGCTGTGCCAATTACCTGCTGCCCCAGGTCTGCGCGACAATCGCCGAGGCCAATCCCGGGCTGGAGGTGCAAATCCTGGCCTTGCCGCGGGTTATCGACTTGTCGAGGCGAGAGGCGGATTTGGCCATCGCCGTCTCCCGCCCCCGCACCTTGCGGCTGAAAGCGGAGAAGTTGAGCGACTATCGTCTGTCGCTGGCCGCTTCTCACGATTGGGTTGCGCGCCATGGGATGCCAGAGGCCGCATCCGATCTGAGCGGCGCCCGGATGATCGGCTATATTCCCGATATGATCTTCGATGCAGAGTTGGACTATCTGGCCGAGCTTGGCCTCACCCATGTCCCGCTCACCTCCAACTCCGTCTCGGTACAGCTCAACTGGGCGCGAAGCGGCGCGGGGCTTGCGGTGGTCCATGACTTCGCGCTGCCGTCCGCGCCCGACCTGACCCGTATCCTGCCGGATCAGATCGCGCTCACCCGGTCTTTCTGGCTGATCCGCCACGCCCAAGCTTTACGCGACCGGCGATTAGACCGGTTCGCCGCGCTTCTATCCGCGGGCCTTCGCCAGGAAATCGCCCGGCTTGAGGCAGAGGTTGAAACCCGCGAGGCCGCGCAACCGCCGAACACACCGCCTTGACAGTAATGGGTGATCCAAGGGACGTTGACCCAAAGACAACGACCCATTGTTGAGATTTCAGGGAGGTGCCGATGCTGGTTCAGCAGATCCTCAAGAGTAAACCGACCCAGGGGGTCGACACCATTGCCCTCGGCACCTCGGTCGGCGATGCCGCAGCGGCCCTGTCGCAAAAGAAGATTGGCGCGCTTGTGGTCTCGCCCGACGGCAAACAAGTTGCGGGCATCCTGTCGGAACGGGATGTCGTGCGGGAACTTGGCGCCCGCGGCCCTGCTTGCCTCAGCGAGACCGTCGATACCCTGATGACGCGGGAGATCGTGAGTTGCACCGGGCAGGAAAGCTCGGACGAAGTATTGGCGAAGATGACGAAGGGCCGGTTCCGCCACATGCCAGTGATGGACGGGTCCGAGATGATCGGCCTGATCTCCATCGGCGATGTGGTCAAGGCGCAGCTTTCGAAGCTTGCGATGGAAAAAGAAGCGCTTGAGGGCATGATCAAGGGGTTCTAGGGGCCAGAGATCAAGCCTAGACGGCGGGCCGAGATGCCATGCCTTTTCCGCCAACTCTGACGAACGCGGTGCCTAGCGACCCAGCCAGGAGAACGCCTGCTCGACCGCCGCTTTTGCGCCGCCTCTGACGCATTCTCCATGGCAAATAATCAGATTGTCGAAATCCCAACTCATGATCTGATCCCGGCTTCGTCGCGCCGCCGCTCGATCGCGGAATGTCGCGCGTAGATCGCGCCCTGTCCCGCCATCCTTTCCAAGGACCCCGGCGGCCTTTTTCACGACCCACCAGAACAGCGATTGCGCCTTTGGATCATGCTTTTGAATGAGATCGGTCACCAGCAAAGACCGGGAGGGTTTGTGAAGAAACACCACCTCATCAAGAAACGCGCTGCCCTGAAAGACGTGAAATTCGATCTCCGCATGCCAAGCCCCTGGCGGATCGACACCAAAGGTGGCGTCGCCTTTTATATCGGGGTGGCGTTGAGTAAATCCGGGCGAAAGCCATGTTTCGGCCTGCGGATACCGGGCTTTCCAGGGCGTGACCCCAAGACTATGGATCTTGTTGGGTGCGACCAGATAAGCGACCGGGCCCAACGCATCGACCGCTTCGAAATCCTTGTCGTTCCGGAGGACTGGGGAGTGAATCCATAGCCCCCCTGAGGCCAACCGGATAATCGTGGATCGGGTGGTAAAGGGGATGCCATACATGCGCAGATCGTCTCCGGGCATCAGCCACAGGTTCTCAGCGATGGCGGGGGTCTCAAACATGGGCACTCTCGTAAACGGCGGTCTCAGTCTTGGCCGACCTTGCTGGGTCCGGTGACGGGGCTGCGGCTTCCCTCCAATATTGAGCATAGATATGGGCGATAGGACAGGACTGCCGCACCTGCTTGTCATGTCACGACGTTAGTTGAGGCGGCGCTGATGACGCATCTTGGCCCCCAGGGCTTGCCATCCCCCGCGCAATAATGTTGCGTTCGAGGGCGGTAACCAGAATTAGGGGCTGGCGGCGATGCGTGTAGGATTGTACCCGGGAACGTTCGACCCGATCACTTTGGGCCATGTCGATATCATCCGCCGGGCCTGCCAATTGGTCGACCGGTTGGTGATTGGCGTGGCGATCAATCGGGATAAGGGGCCGCTTTTCTCTCTGGAAGATCGTGTGGCGATGGTGGAGGCGGAATGCGCCAAACTGTCGGAAAAGAACGGCACCGAGATTGTCGCGCATCCGTTTGAAAACCTGCTGATCGACTGCGCCCGGGATGTGGGGGCCGAGGTGATCATTCGCGGCCTTCGCGCCGTGGCCGATTTCGAATATGAATTTCAGATGGTTGGCATGAACCGGAAGCTTGACCCGGATATTGTGACCGTGTTCCTGATGGCCGAGGCCGACCGTCAGGCCATCGCCTCCAAACTGGTGAAAGAGATTGCGCGGTTGGGCGGCGATGTCTCTCATTTTGTGCCGCCTGCGGTGCGTGATGCGCTGAAGACCAAGTTCCCGCGCTGACGGGTTTTCCTTTCCGGACACCCGGGCTAGGGTCCGCGCAAACTCATGATAGGAGCGCGCGCCAAATGGCCGAGATCAAAGACCCCGAAAACACCATCTTGATGGAGCTGAAAGACGGCACCGTCACCATTGAGCTTCTGGCCGATGTGGCGCCCGAGCATGTGGCCCGGATGAAAGAACTGGCGCGGGAGGGCGCCTATGACGGGGTGGTGTTTCACCGGGTGATTGAGGGTTTCATGGCCCAGACCGGCGATGTGGCCAATGGCAATGCCAATGCGGGCTTTGATCTGCGCCGCTGCGGCACCGGAGGCTCGGACAAGCCCGATCTGCCGGCGGAATTCTCCAAACTGCCCCATGACCGGGGCACTCTTGGCGCCGCGCGCTCGCAGAACCCGAACTCGGCCAACAGCCAGTTCTTCATCAACTTCACCGACAACCATTTCCTGAACGGGCAATACACCGTCTATGGCCGCGTCATTGAGGGGATGGAGCATGTGGACGCGATCAAACGGGGGGAGCCGCCGGCGGATCCCGATCAGATGATCTCGGTCAAGGTGGCCGCCGATGCGTAAACTGACCTTGGCGCTCTGCATTCTGGCGGGGCCGGCCTTTGCAACAGGGCTTGAGATTGATGTGGCCGGGGAAGCCGAAGGCACAATCACCATCGACCTTTTCGAAGAGATTGCGCCGGAGCATGTGGCGCGGATCACCACGCTCGCCACTGAGGGCGCCTATGACGATGTGGTGTTCCACCGGGTGATCGACGGCTTCATGGCCCAGACTGGCGATGTGGAGTTTGGCCGGTTGGGGCAGGACATGCGGTATGCGGGGCGGGGCGGCAGCACCTATCCCGATCTGGCCGCCGAGTTTTCCGACGCCTCTTTTGAGCGCGGCGTGATCGGTATGGCCCGGACGGCGGACCCCAACAGCGCCAACAGCCAATTCTTCATCATGTTTGCACCTGCGCCGCATTTGGATGGGGAATATACCGTTGTCGGCCAAGTTGTGGGCGGCATGGATGTGGTTGATGCGATCAAGCTGGGCCGCGGTCGGAATGGCGCGGTGATTGGCGAGCCCGACCGGATGGTGGCCCTTCGCGTGCGGGACGACGATCCCGCGCCGGAGCCTGCGGAGTAACACCAGCGGCCCGTCTTTGCACAACTGCGTGAGCGGGCTGGGCGGCCCGTCGGCGATCTGGCAGCATAGCCTCCCGTCTAAGGATTGGAGGGCTGACCCTCATGCGACTGACACCCATCTTTGCTGGGCTTTTTGCAGCAAGCCTCGCCGTTTCGGCGTCTGCGCAACCGGCTGGGTGGGCGGCGGAATGGCCGAACACGGATTTCGAGACCCGCTCGGTCGACCTCAACGAAATCCGGTCAGGTGGCCCGGGGCGCGACGGCATTCCAGCGCTAGACGACCCAAACTTCATCCCCGTCGGCAGCGAGACCCGCATCGGTGATCTGGAACCGGTGATCACGTTGGAATTCGACGGCGCCCCGCCACGGGCCTATCCGATCCGCTATCTGACCTGGCATGAGATCGTGAATGATGAGGTCGGCGGCATTCCCGTTGCGGTCACGTTCTGCCCCTTATGCAACTCCGCCATCACCTTTGACCGGCGGGTTGGCGCGCGGGTGCTGTCCTTTGGCGTCTCCGGCAATCTCCGCCATTCCGATATGGTCATGTATGACCGCGAAACCGAAAGCTGGTGGCAACAGGCGATTGGTGAGGGGATCGTGGGGGAGATGACGGGGGTTGATCTGGTCGAATTGCCAAGCTGGATGGAGAGCTTCGCTGCATTTCGCGCCCGGAACCCCGAGGGGCTGATCATGGAGGAACCTGATTGGCGGCGGCCTTATGGGCGGAACCCTTACGTGGGCTATGACAGTTCGGCCCGACCGTTCCTCTATAATGGGGAGATGCCGCCCCATGGGATTGAGCCCTTGGCGCGTGTGGTCCGTGTGGGGGACCGGGCCTGGCCATTGGAGCGTTTGGCCGACGCCGAAGAACTGACCGAGGCAGGCGTGACCATCACCTGGCGGGCGGGCAAAGCCTCGGCGCTCGATACCGAAGACCTGGCCGCGGGCCGCGATGTGGGCATGATCCGGGTGCGTGACGGGGCTGGCAATGATCTGCCCCATGACGTGATGTTTGCCTTTGCCTATCACGCGTTTTGGCCGAATGGCGCGTGGATGTTGGGCGAGTGAGGTGACCGGACGGGCGCGCTCCCGCCCCATTCGGCCTTTGGCCTCTATGGGTTGGGCGTGGCGCGGGCTTCGCCGCGCGGGTGGTGATTTTCCGTCAGCTGCGGCGCGAGCTTTGCTGCTGGGCAGCTTGCTGAGAGGCCGTTTGCGGGCAGGTTTGCCGCAAACAGGCCTGTTCGATTGTGGTTGTGTGAGTCGCGTCCCGCGTCAAGGACAAGCCGCTTCGCGGTCGGCTGCGCCGATCCTTGACCCGGGCCCCGACTCACGGGTGGTGTTTAGTGGGGTGGTTTTGATGGGGGCAGTCTTGACCGTCGCGAGCGGTGGCGGTAGCCGCAAGCATGGCCCGCGCTCCGCTTCTCCAACTCTCTGACATTGCGCTGACATTCGGCGGTGATCCGGTGTTTGCCGGTTTGGATCTTGTGGTGCATGAGGGGGATCGGGTGGCCCTTGTGGGGCGGAACGGATCAGGAAAATCCACGCTTCTCAAATTGATGGCCGGTCTTGTTGAAGCAGATCAGGGCACACGCGTACTCTCCCCCGGCACCCATGTTGGGTATCTGGAGCAAGAACCGGATTTTGCCGGTTTTGCGACGCTTGGGGACTTTGCGACGGCTACGCTTGACCCCGATCAAGCCTGGCGGGTGGAGGCGGTGGCGGAAGGGCTGAAACTGTCCTTGGAGGCCGAACCGGGGGCGGCCTCAGGCGGTGAACGGCGGCGCGCGGCGCTGGCCCGGCTTCTGGCTGAAGCGCCCGATCTGATGTTGCTGGATGAGCCGACCAACCATTTGGATATCGAGGCGATCGGGTGGTTGGAGGCGGAATTGGCGGGGACTCGCGCCGGTTTTGTTCTGATCTCTCACGACCGGGCGTTTCTGACCGCACTCACCCGCGCAACCCTTTGGATCGACCGGGGGCAGGTGCGTCGGCAGGACAAAGGTTTTGCCGATTTCGAAACCTGGCGTGACAAGACCTGGGCCGAGGAGGACCTGGCGCGCCACAAACTGGATCGCAAGATCAAGGCGGAAGCGCGTTGGGCGGTCGAAGGCATCTCGGCCCGGCGCAAGCGCAATATGGGCCGGGTGCGGGCGTTGCAGCAGCTTCGCGCCGACCGCGCCGCGATGATCCGGCGACAAGGTGCGGCGGCCATGGCGCTGGAGGCGGGCACGCAATCGGGCAAACGTGTGATTGAAGCGAAGGGTATTTCAAAGGCTTATGGGGAGAAGCTGATCCTCAAACCCTTCGATCTCAGGGTGTTACGTGGCGACCGGGTGGGCTTTGTGGGGCCAAATGGTGTGGGCAAGACGACGCTTCTGAACCTTCTGACGGGGCAAGAGGCACCCGATACCGGCAGCGTGATCCTTGGCACCGGGATCGAGATGGCGGTGTTCGATCAGACCCGCGCCGCGCTCGACGCCGAGGCGCGGCTTTGGGACAGTCTGACGAACGATCCGCAGATCGGGGTGAATGGCCGCTCGGACCAGGTGTTGGTCCGGGGGCAACCGCGCCATGTGGTCGGCTACCTGAAGGACTTCCTGTTTGATGAGGCCCAGGCCCGGGCGCCGGTCAAATCGCTGTCGGGTGGGGAGAAGGCGCGGCTGCTCCTGGCCCGGATGATGGCGCGGGAATCAAACCTGCTGGTGTTGGATGAGCCGACGAACGATCTGGATGTGGAGACGCTGGACCTGCTGCAAGACCTTCTGGGGGAGTATCCCGGCACCGTGCTTCTGGTGAGCCATGATCGGGATTTCCTGGACCGAGTCGTGACCAGTACGGTGGCGATGGAGGGCGATGGCCGGGCCACGACCTATGCGGGCGGTTGGTCGGATTATCAAGTGCAGCGCGGGGCAAAGGCGACGGCGCCTGAGAGCGCTAAGCCGGGACGCGCGCCACGGACATCAGCGAGACAGACCGAAACACCTCCGGCCCAGGAACCGGCGACTAAGGGCCTCTCCTTCACCGAGGCGCATCGTCTGAAAGAGCTGCCAGATGAGATCGCGCGGCTTGAGGCGGAGATCGGCAAGCTGGGGGAGCTTCTGTCCGACGCCGACCTTTATGCCCGAGAGCCGGTGAAGTTTCAGAAGGCGACCGAAGCCTTGGCCGAGAGGCAGGCCAAGCTCTCCGCCGCGGAAGAGGAATGGTTGGTGTTGGAGGAGAAGGCGGGCGGGTAGGGTTTTGGCGATAAGTTGCGTTACGCGTCAAACAAAGACGAGTGCGTAGGGCGGGACTTGTCCCGCCGAGACGGCGAATCGTGGGTGGATGGCGGGACAAGTCCCGCCCTACGCGGGGAGCCAAGCGGACCTGTCCGGCGATCGAACCGCCAGCCCTTACCCTCGCGCCGCAAATTGGGTCAGCGCGACGCCCGCCGCCATCACAAAAATCCCCGCCGCGCGCATCGGCGACAGCGCCGCCTGTTGCGCGCCGAAGAGGCCAAAATGGTCAATCGCGGCGGCGGAGATCAACTGCCCCAACAGCACAAAGAACACCGCATTGCCAACCCCGAACGTGGGCGCGACATAGGTGATCGACAGCACATAAAACGCCACCAGAAGCCCCGCCAAAAACAGGTGTTTCGGCTGCCCGGCCAGGCTCGCCAAAGCGCTTGGCCCCGTGATCAGCATCGTCACACCGGTGGCTGTGAGGGCCACGATGAACAACACAAAGGCCGCCGCCGCGGGGGAGCCGATATTGGCCCCCAATCTCGCGTTCAAAGCGGCCAAAATCGGGATGCCGATACCGGCCAGAAGCATAATGGCTGCGTGCTGTGCCAACGAAAGGTCCGTTCCGTGCGTATGAAGGTCATGAGCAGATACCGTCGATCTGAACCCCCGCCCAGGGGAGGAGGAGATCGGGATGATCCGCCCGGGATTGCAAAGGTTGCACCGGCATGACCTCGGATAAGAGCCGCTCCAGCCGGTTGGTGCGGGCGCCATCTGGGTCAAGCGCGCGGCAGCAGACATATTCCTCAACCAGGCTTGCCTGCTGCTCATAGCCGTAATCGAGGAAGCGGTAATCGGGGGGGCCATCGAGCAGATAGGGATCGTCGGTCGCCAGGTGCTCGGCAAAGGCGCGGGCGGGGTGATAGCCTGTAACCTCCCGGTTCTGCCATTGCCAGATATGCGTCATCTCATGGGCGAAGAACATGGCCGCGACGAGGTTCAACTGCCCCGGCTCCATGTCGATATAGTCCGGCACCGACCAATCGCTGCGGACATGGAGGCGGTTGAAGAGCACGACGCCTGCCACGCGGCCTTCGACGACGGCCTCGGTGGGCTCGGGCAAGATCCGTTCCCGGCAGGTGGTGCGCGGCCGGGCCGGGAAGCGCAGGGTGGTTAGCCCCACAAGCGGGTTTTCGATGATCCGCACTTGATCCACATCCAATTGCGCGCCTTGCAGATCGGCCATGAAGGCGCGTTCCGCCTCGGTCAGCGGGCGGCCGCACGCCGCGAGACCCAGGAACAGAACGAAACCGATCAGACGCATGGGAGCAAACCTACGGCGCGGGCGCGGGGATGTGAACGCCCGATTGATGCGGATCAAGGTGAGGGCGGCGGGATGGGCGCAGCATCGGGCCCGCGAGACATCAACGGGAGGCCCGAGACATGCGATCCGCGCTCTTCATCGCCGCGCTTCTGATGGCGCCGCCGGCCCTAGCGCAGGAAGCTGGCGCCGGCCGCGATCTGTTCTTGACCTATTGCGCCGCCTGCCATGGGGAGGAGGCCCGCGGCGACGGGCGGATGGCGCCGCTTCTGACCGTGCTGCCGCCTGATCTGACGCAGCTTTCGGCAGGGAATGAGGGCGCGTTCCCCACCGAACGGGTTGCCTGGCAGATCGACGGGCGCGACCCGCTTTTGGCCCATGGGGGTGAGATGCCGCTCTTTGGCCAGTTCTTCATGGAGGATGCGACTGTGGCGCTGGTGCTGCCAAGTGGTCAGCGGCTTTTAACCAGTCAGCCGATCGCCGATGTGATTGCCTATCTGCAATCGGTCCAGGAATAGGATGGCCCCTTGATTGGATGTGATGCCCACGACGATCGATCGGAGGAGAAATTCATGCACACCAGCCTGTTAGCGGCGGTTCTTACAGTGATCGCATTGCCCGGTGTGGCGCAGGACCTCGACCGGGGAGAGCGGCTCTACTTCCAACACTGCGCCGTCTGCCACGGGGAAGAGGCCCGCGGCGGCGGCCCGATGACCGAGGTGCTGGCCACGCCGCCCTCGGACCTGACCCAGATCGCCGCCCGCCGCGATGGCGGCTTTCCGGTGATCGAAATCGCGCGGCTCATCGACGGGCGCGACCCGATCCTGACCCATGGCGGCGAGATGCCGATCTTTGGGTTTGTGTTTGGGGCGTTTGATACGGTGCTGCGGGAGCCGGGGGTGGGGACGTTGTTGACGAGCGCCGAGGTGGTGGATCTGGTTGGGTGGTTGGAGACGGTGCAGGTGGAGTGACGGCCCCGTCTACTCCACGACCAGCACGTGATACATGTCGCGGGTCAGGAGGAGTTCGCCGTCCACAACCTCCCACAGATGCATATGCCGCCCGACGACCCGCGTTTCGCCGACCATGATGACGGTTTCCCCGATCTCGACGGCGTTCCGGTCAAAGCCGCGGATGTCGAAGATTTGGAATTGCAACTCACCCGTGCCATTTTCGAAGGCCTGCGCATAGTGCCGCGCGATGTTCTCGCGCCCGAGGATGGAGCGCTGTCCGGGCATGAGGAGAACGGCATCTGAAGCATAGAACGTGGCGATGGCGGCGGTATCCTGCGCGTTGAAGGCGGCGGCAAGCTCGGTCATGCGGGCGATGACGGGGTTGTCCTGGGCGAGGGCTTGCGTGGCGAGGGTGAGCGTGGCGGCAAGCGCGAGCAGGGTCGCGCGGAAGAACAGGCGGGGCATGACGATCCTCGGGGCGGTTCGAATGGGACCAGCCTGCGCGGATCGGCGCGGTCGAGCAAGGGTTGAGGGTATCGCGATAGGGTTTGGCGTTTCGCGGAAGCCACTGGTGGGACACGACCTGCGCTACGAGAGTTCGGCGCATTTGAGGCGCGGAACAAGGCGAAGCCGCCGCGCCCGCGCATGGCCGTCCCTGGGGGCAAGGGCTAGCTTGGTTTTAATCGTTCAAGTCTCTCGGCCAATTCCGGTGCCTCTTCCTGAAAGAACAAGATGCAGGCTTCTGCGAGCTCTTGCATTACGCCAATGTCCCCAACAACACTTCTCAAAACACGCAGGTAGGCGTCGACAGAACAGATCATTGCATATGTTGCAGAGGCACCTATTTCCTCAGGTCCAAAAAATGGTCCGAACCCAGATAAATCCGATTGAGTTACCTCAAAGCCGAAATGCGACCCATGCGCGATCTCGGAAGCGAGATCCCAACTCATGTGTTCGACTCCTTGGAATAGTATGGCTGCTCCAATTGAGATCTTCTCGATCTCAGCAATCTTTTCCGAGCGGCCTTCGGTGAAACAAGGTCGAACACCACCACCGGCCTTCTCCCCAAATACAGAGAGTGCCTCAGCGACAAGTCGGTTGTCCTTGGTTAGACCGAAGTCACTCTTCACAACTCCCTTTTGTCCACCCAAGTTGAAGAATTGGTTCTGGTTCTTAAACAACTTGTAAATCGTGTATTTGGTGGCTCGAACGGCCAGAGCGCTATCTGAAAGGACAAAAGACGCATTAAGCAAACATTCATAGAAGGTTCTTGCGAGCGGCAATGCATCCTTGCTGCATATCGAAAGCGGATCGAGCAATGCCGAAATGGTCTTTCCGGTGGCAATTGCTGATAGTATGTGACCACTGGCAACGCGAAGTTGATTGTGGGGCAGCGGCGCCTTGCTCGTCTGATCCTGGACACCCAGAAGAATGAAATTCACGTTCATTGCGTTAAGCATGAAGAGAATTGTGTCGCGATATTCTGTCCGTCGCTTGTTCGCCTCGGTGTCGAATGTATCAACGGATACATCACTCAAACATCCAACTCCTCCACAAACCGGGCATTCTCTTGGATATACTGAAACCGCAACTCCGGCTTCTTCCCCATCAGCCGTTCCACCAGATCGCCCGTCTCACCCGGTTCCTCATCCACCACATTCACCCGGATCAGCTTCCGTGACGCGGGGTCCATCGTCGTCTCTTTCAGATCCTTCGCATCCATCTCACCCAGGCCCTTAAACCGCGAGACGTCGATTTTGCCTTTGCCGCCCAGGCCTTTCTCCAGCCAGGCATCCCGCTCCATCTCGTCGAGGCAATAGACCCGGCTCGCCCCTTGGGTCAGGCGGAAGAGCGGCGGGCAGGCGAGGTAGAGATGCCCGCCGTCGATCAGCGGCCGCATTTGGGTGAAGAAAAACGTCATGAGGAGAGAGGCGATATGCGCCCCGTCCACATCCGCGTCGGTCATGATGATGACCTTATCATACCGCAGATCGTCGAGGTTGAATTTCGTGCCCATGCCGACGCCAAGGGCCTGGCAGAGATCGGAAATTTCGGCGTTCTGGCCAAGCTTTGACGAGGCCGCGCCGAGGACGTTTAGGATTTTCCCCCGGAGCGGGAGGAGGGCTTGGGTCTTCCGGTCCCGCGCCATTTTGGCCGAGCCACCGGCGCTGTCGCCTTCGACGATGAAAAGCTCAGTGCCGTCGCGCGCCTGTTGCGCGCAATCGACGAGCTTGCCGGGCAGGCGCAGTTTCTTCGTGGCCGATTTGCGCGCTGTTTCTTTCTCCTGCCGCCGCCTCAGCCGCTCTTCGGCGCGGAGGATCAGGAAATCGAGGATGGCGCCCGCGGATTTCGTGTCGGCGGCGAGCCAATTGTCGAAATGGTCGCGGACGGCGCCTTCGACCATACGTGCGGCCTCAGTTGTGGCGAGCCGGTCCTTGGTTTGGCCGACAAATTCCGGCTCTCGTATGAAACAAGAGACCAGCGCGCAGCCCCCCGTGATCAGATCGTCGCGGGTGATCTGCGCGGCTTTGCGGTTATTGGCCAATTCGCCGTAAGCTCGGATGCCTTTCAGAACCGCGGCCCAAAAGCCTTGCTCATGGGTGCCGCCTTCGGGCGTGGGCACCGTGTTACAGTAACTTTGGATGAACCCGTCGCGTGAGGGTGTCCAGTTGATCGCCCATTCGACGGAGCCGGGCTGATCGAAGCGTTCTTCGAAATCTACCTTTCCTGCGAAGGGCTTATCGGCATAAGTTGAGGCGTCGCCCAGGGTTTCACCCAGGTAATCGGCCAAGCCGCCGGGGAAGTGAAAGGTCGCTTGGGTTGGCGTCTCGCCATCATCGATCTCCGATGTCCAGCGGATCTCGACCCCGGAGAAGAGATAGGCTTTGGAGCGCACCATTTTGAAGAGGCGCGCGGGCTTGAACCGGTGATGGCCAAAAATCTCCGGATCGGCATGGAAACTCACCGTGGTTCCGCGCCGGTTCGGCACACTGCCTGCGGCCTGGACCGGGCCAAGGGGGACGCCGCGAGAGAACTCTTGCACAAAGAGTTCCCGGTTCCGCGCAACCTCGACCCGCAGATGATCGGAGAGCGCGTTCACGACCGAGACGCCGACACCGTGGAGGCCGCCCGAGGTCTGATAGGCCTTGCCGGAGAATTTGCCGCCCGCGTGGAGGGTGCAGAGGATCACCTCAAGCGCGGATTTCTTAGGGAATTTCGGATGCGGGTCCACAGGGATGCCACGGCCATTATCGCGGATCGTGACCGTGTGATCCGCGCCTAATTCTACCTCGATCCGGTTGGCATGGCCCGCCACGGCCTCATCCATGGAATTGTCCAGAACCTCGGCCACCAGATGGTGCAACGCGCGCTCATCGGTGCCGCCGATATACATGCCCGGGCGTTTGCGCACCGGCTCCAAACCCTCAAGGACTTCGATGGCGGAGGCGTCATAGGCGGATGGATCGGGCGCGCCGGAAAGGAGGTCGTCGGCCATGGCTCTGCTCTATCTTGTGTTTGTTGGCTCGTATTAGAGCAGGTTTGGGGGCTGGGGGGAAGCGGGTGTCATGGGTGTCACGAGTGTTTCGCGGGGGCCGGGCCTCGTCAGGCCCCGGCCCCGGGGCCATCCTCGGCCCGGGCCGCCTCCGGCGGGAGTATTTGGGAAGCAAAGATGGGGGCAGGGTTAGCTGCAGGCCACCACCAGGGTCGAGGGCTCGGTTTCGGCGCGGGCGAAGAATTCAGCGGCGCCCGCGGCGCTGCGGTCAATGTCGGAGCTTGTGCGGATGGATTGCCGCCCGTTGCAGGCGGTCCGTGTGTCGGCGATGCAATCACCCGGAACTGCACACCAAAGCGCCAGGCCGCGGCTGCCATCGGTCAAGGTGACGGGCACGCCGTTCACGGTGGGCGCAGGCGCGGGGTTTGGGGCAGGCGCGATGGGTGTGGGCCTTGGGCCGGGGCCTGGATCAAAAGGCACAAAGACACATCCCGCCAGCGGGACCATCAGGGCAAGGGCAACAGCACGCAACATGGAGGGACCACCTTCTGAAGAAAACCCAATTGCGCCGACCTTGGCAGGCTTCGGCCCGATCAGGCAAGACCTCTGCCCGCGATCGGCCAAAACCCGCCCGGGGCCTAGAACGAAATCAGCCCGTAATTATAGGTCTCCACATTGATCTGCCGGGGTCCGTCGCCGACCTGCTCCAGCTCGATATGGACGGGCGGATGGCCCAGATCACTTGCCAGTTGATTGGCCGGAGAATTCGGCAGGACATTCACCCGCACGCCGCCACCCAGATTGTCGAAACTGGCGCCGCCAGAGGGGGAGAAATGCCCGTCACCTCGGATGTAGGGCGTAACCGGCCCGATGCTGACCCCTGCTTCGGCGCGGACATCGACGCTGCCATCCCCTTGCACCAAGACGTGCAGCGAGAAACCTGGGACGGCGATGGAGAAGCCTGAGTTCAGGCCCGGGATCAGGATGCCGTATTCGGGCAGGTCCTCATTGCAGTCATAGGTCGTGGGGTAGGGCCGCCCTTCCATACAGGCGATCTGGGCTGAGCTGTTCTCGATCTCGCAGGTCACGGACATCAGCCCGCCGATGATCGAGCGGGGGCAGATTTCCTGGCAACGGAAATTCACGTTGCACTGGTTTTGGATCGCTTGGCCATAGGCGGGCGCGGCGCCGGGCAAGGCGGGCAGGGTTTCCAGAAGCGCCAGGCCGTTGGGCTCAAGAAGATGCGCGCGGGCCAAGGCGGCGGCTGCCGCTTCGGCGTCACCTGCGGCGTCATGGATGCGGGCGAGATTGGTCCAGTAGAGCGGTTCATCCGGCGCAAGCTCCGTCGCGCGGGTTGCGGCGGCCAGCGCATCCTCCAGGCGTCCAAGCCGCCGGGCGGCCACGCCGAGATTGTTGAGGATGGCGGGGTCATCCGGTTGTGCGGTGTTGGCGGCGGTGAGCGCATCGAACGCGGTGGTCAAAAAGCTTTCGGGCCAGGTGTCGGGGGCATCGGCATGAACCTCCCCCAGAAGCGCGCCGAAATTGCTGAGGCTCGCGGGCTGCGCGCTTGGGCTTTGCGCCGACGCCCCGAAGAACCAAGCGGCGCGGTCGAAATGGCGCCGCGTGTAAAGGAGATGGCCAAAGCTGTCGCCAGAGATGCCTTCGGGCATGTCCAGGAGCATTGCGGCAAAGGCCTCTGCCTCCCCGTCCTCAAAGCTGCCGGCAAGCGCGGTTAAGGCGCCGGCGATGTCCAAATCGCCCGTTGCGCTGATCGCGGCGACCGCGGGGTCTGGGGCGGTGGTTGCGGCGGGGGCCTCTTCGATCACCACCGGTT
>JANQNZ010000022.1 GCA_028279315.1 Rhodophyticola sp.
CACCGGAAAACGTGGAGGGGAGATAGGCCGTCGTGGCGTCCTCGCCATCGCCATAGCGCCGGCGGATCACCTCCCCGGCTACGATCAGCGTGGAGCCAAAGGCCAGACCGGCCAAAACGCGGAGCGGCGGCGGGAAAAACCCGCGCTCCATGCTGTACTCGACCAGGAAAATCCCCGCTAAAGCGAGCGAAATGGCGGAGACCACGTAGAACCAGTTCTCTTTCAGCCAGGCACCAAAGGCCGCGAGGCGGCTCGGCTCAGCGGGCTTGGGGGTCTGGGGCCGCATCGCGCGGGCGGGGTTGGGCGCCGCGGGGCGAGGCCCTTGCCGATTTCCGCTCCAACTGGTGGTTTCTGACGCGGCGGCAGGGACGGAAGGCTTGGCACCCGTCCACGGGCCATCCCTCGGCGGCTCTGATCTTTGCGGTTCCTCAGGTTCTGATCGCGGCTCGCCGATCAATGGGTCAGGTGGTTGCCGCTCAGCTTGGCTGCCAGCCTCGGCGGAGGCCCTCTGTGCCGTGGTCTTGGACTCCGCAAGCCGCGTTTCCAATACGCGCACACGTCTGCTCAATCCCACATATGCGATCACAAGAAAGATGACGGTGAGCGGGATTGCCGACGCAATCGGCCCGCCGAGAAAGCTGAAAAGATCCATGAAGAACTGACCCCATCACTATGAAAACAAAGAGTTCTCGCGCCCCCACCGGACATATTGGGAGGGCAGAGGCGGCCAACAATGGAGGAATTCCTTACCTTCGGTCTGGAGATTGAAGTGCCCGCTCTAGCGGCAATCCCCGCGCCAAGCGGCCTATGATCGAAGGTCTCAAGGATGTCATGCCGCGCTCAAACGGAGGTCGTGAGATCCACCTGGGAGGCGATGTAGAGATGAGCGCAGGGGGCGTTTGGCGCACCCGAGAGGATTCGAACCTCTGGCCTCTGCCTTCGGAGGGCAGCGCTCTATCCAGCTGAGCTACGGGTGCCTTGGGGGCGAGCTATAGCCGCCCCCGCGCGCCGCTGCAACGGAGGAATGCGGGCGGCGCGGATGGGGCAAATCTCTGGTAGAGTGAACCGAAACGCCTGCCGCGCCGACCAACCGCTATCAGGACCGCGCCTGCATGGGCGCCCGCTTCTTGCCCTGGGGGACAAATATGACCGTCTTTCGCCTTTGGATCGCAGCGCTCTTTCTGCTGCTTCTCCCCCCTACCGCCCAAGCGGAGTTGGGCGATTGCACCGATCCGGCCTATCTGTCGCGCTTTCCCGAGGCGCCGACGGCCGCTTCGATCCTCTGTGTTGAGCTCTTCCGTTTCACCGTCTCGACCCCCGCCGGACCGCGGGAAATCCGTGGCATCCAAGATGTGGCGGGCGGATGGGCCGCACCGGCGGGCTCTGCGGCGGGTGTGGAGCGGGGCGCGCGGGAAGCGGCGGCGGCGATGGCCGCTCTGGGCAGCTTCGCCACCGATGACATCACCCTTCTTCTGCTCGACGATGCATTCTCCCTCACCCCCGGGCGCCAACCCGTGGCGGTGACCGACGGGGTGCGCGACCCCTCGGGCGCGACACCTGGCGAATGCCTGGTCACGCTCTACGGTCTGACCTCCGCCGCGGCGGCCGATGAGATCGCCGTCACGACCGCCCATGAGATCTTCCACTGTATCCAGTTCGCCTCCCTCAGCGCGGGGCAGATGGGCACGCTTGGCGCAGGCGGGGATTGGTGGATCGAAGGCAGTGCGGAGTATTTCTCTGCCGTTGCTGTCTCTGGCAGCCAGCCCTTCACCGATCGCGGCGCGGATTTCGACGGCTTGGTCGATAGCGGGACGGCATTGAATGACATGGCCCATGAGGCGGGCGTGTTCTTCTTCTGGTGGGCGGGGGCAGGTGGCGGCGGCATGGGGCAGTTGATGGATTTCATGCGCGCCATGGCGAGTGCAGGCGGCGCCGGGGCGCAGCGTGGTGCCATGCGGAGCGTGCTCAGCGATGATCAATGGCTCCAGTTTGCCACCGATTATGCGGATCAGGCGATCTCTCACCCCCAAGGCGGTGGCATCTCCAGCCTGCCCTCGATGCGGGAGACGCGGACGATTAGCGCGGATGTGACGGAAACCCTGACGCTTGCCCCATTTGCGATCCTGCTTGGCACCTTCGATTACGAGTGCGGCACCTGGGGCCATACGCTTGACCCAGTGAACCCGAACCTCGCCGCGACACTCTCCAGCGCTTGGGCGGACTGGCCGGAGGAGGTGGATACGCGCGATGGCCGCCCCTCCACCCTTCGCTTCGCGGGGATGCACACGGGCGACAGCGACGATGAGGTTGAGATCGAGATTGAGCGGCGCCGCTCTTGCCAGCCCTGCGCCGGGATCGACCAGGTCGATGCCTGCGTGCCGGGGGTCTGGCAGATGACAAGCGGCGGCCCGGTGGAGTGGATGCGGGCGCAAGGCTTGCCAATCACCCACCATGCGGAAGGGCCGCGTTATGCCACGTTCCTCAGCGATGGCAGCTACACCGCCGCACCGCTTGGGATCAACCTAACCATCGAGCATCGCGATACGCGGGGCGATGCGACGGGGGCCTCCACCACGGCTTTTGGGCGCTGGTCCGCCGCGGACGGTATTCTGAATATCTGTCAGGATGCCGGGATGGTGTCGGGCACGGTCACGGTGACAACACCGCGCGGCAGTTTCTCGGGGCCCGTCAGCCAGGCCGGGGCGGGTGTGTTGCAGATGCCCTACAGCTGTTCGGAAAGTGGGGAGATGCAGACCTCAACGCCGATCCCGGGGATGGGGGCGATTGAGACGGGGTACACGCGGATCGCGGATCCGCCGGAATTGCCGGCTGCGCCTTAGGCCCGCCGTTCTGTTTCCTTGCCCGAATAATGCGCCGAAGGCGCCGGGCATCGCCAGACCGTCCCGCGGGCTGGCGATTGGGTTGGGCTGGGCGCGTCGATTTGATCGGGGATGTGTTTGGCTGCCTTAAATCGCACCGCCCGGAGGTCGGATCGCCACCCCCCGGTCTGGCAATGCCCGGCTCATGTCGTTCTTGTCGCAGCGTCGGCCTGACGGATGCCCGTCTACCTCAAAATGATGGCTTCGCGGTCAGACGACATCGCTTAGGCAAACAACTCATGCGCCAGTTCCAGCGCGTCGACCAGCGCATCGACCTCGGCCTTGGTGTTGTACATCCCAAAACTCGCGCGGCAGGTGGCGGTCACGCCCAGATGGTCCATCAAGGGCTGGGCGCAGTGATGGCCCGCTCGCACCGCCACGCCTTTCTTGTCCAAGATCGTGGAGATGTCATGGGCATGGGCCGCCCCATCCAGCGTGAAGGAGAAGATCGCGCCTTTGGTGGCGGAGGTCCCTTGGACATTCAGCCAGTTCAGCCCGTCCAGCTTCGATCGTGCATAAGAGGTCAGATCGGCCTCATGGGCGGAAATCGCCCCCATACCCACCCCCATCATATACTCCAGCGCCGCGCCCAGGCCGATCTGCTGCACGATCCCGGGCGTTCCGGCCTCGAATTTCATCGGCGGGTCGTTCCAGGTGATTTGGTCGCGATGCACCTCCCGGATCATATCTCCGCCGCCCATAAACGGCCGCATCTCCTCCATCCGGTCGCGCCGGATATGGATCGCACCGGACCCGGAGGGGCCATAAAGCTTGTGGCCCGTGATCGCGTAGAAATCCGCGCCGATCTCATCCACATTCACCGGCATATGCACCGCCGATTGGCTGCCATCGAGAAGCACCGGCACCCCTTCGGCATGGGCGCCCGCGACAATGGTTTTCGCGTCCACAACGGTGCCAAGCACGTTCGACATATGGGTGAGCGCAATTAGCTTGGTCCGGGGCGTGATCGCGTTCAGAACCGCCTGCGGGTCGAGATCGCCATTGGCATCCACATCGACCCAGACCAGCTTCACCCCCTGGCGTTCGCGCAGGAAATGCCAGGGCACAATATTGGCGTGATGTTCAGCGACGGAGAGGATGATCTCGTCCCCCTCCCCCATCCGTGGCATGGCCCAGCCATAGGCGACGAGGTTAATCCCTTCGGTCGTGCCGGTGGTGAAGACAATCTCATCAGGATCGCTGGCGCCCAAGAACCGTGCGATGATCCCGCGCACGGCCTCATATTTCTCGGTGGCGAGGTTGGAGAGGTAATGTAAGCCCCGATGCACATTGGCATATTCCATCGAATAGGCCTGGGTGATCGCATCGATCACCGCCTGCGGCTTCTGAGCACTCGCGCCATTGTCCAGATAAACCAACGGCTTACCGTTCACCTCACGGGCCAGGATCGGGAAGTCGGCACGCAGGCGCTCAACATCATACATCGGCAAAGATCCCTGAGATCGCGGCGTCGGCGGGGCCGATGCCTAAGAAAACCGCGAGAAGCGACAGAAGGAAGGCGAAGCCCAACATGGTGACGATCACCATCACGAAGACCTGGCCAAGGGATTGGAACCCGTGCAGCACCGCGATGAAGTTGACCAGCAGCCAGAAGAACAGCGCAATCGCGGCGATGAAGATCAGGCCCGAGAAGACCGGCAGGATCAGAAGCGCGATCACCTGAAGCACTTGGGCGCAGATCAGGATGAATTGCAGCCAAAGCATGAGGAGAAACGCCTCCTCAAACTGCCCGGTGCCGCCAAAGGCACGCCCGATATGGTGCACGGCCAGGATCGACAGGAAGAGGAGCGCGGCCTGTAAAAGGCCTAGGATTGTTGGCGATATCTCGGGGGCATTTGGATCAGGTGTGGCAGGCGCTGGCGTCAGAAGCGCGGAAAGCTCAGCAAAGAAGACGCTAACCACCAGGATCAGGCCGAACATCAGCCACAGGGCCTGGCGCGGGGGCGCGAAACTCAGCACGATGTTGGCCCCTTCCTTGGGGTCCACCACCGTGTCCCGCGCCAAGCGCAGAAGCCCCCCCAAAGTCGCCAAATCACTCATCTCAGCCCTGCCTTTCCGGGGCCGTTTCGGCCTCCAGCAAGGTCATGCCCCAGATCGTCAGGAAGGCCAAGAGCAAGAGGGCCCCAACCAGGTTTTGCGCAGGGCCTGGCCCGATCATACCGGTCACAAGCCCGTAAAGAAGCCAGGCCGGTGTGGTGGCCAGAAGCGACCAGAAAAGCGCCAACCGCGCGGAATACCAGGTGCCTTTGCCGCCAAAGGCCCGCGCAATCAGGTGGGTCAGGCCACCCAAACCGTAAAGCAGGATCGGCCAGATCATCATCATAGCAAAGAAAGTGATCGCCACTTGCGCCTCCAGCGGGGCGCCCTCGGGGTTGAGGACGGCATCGCGCTGCATCCGCGGCCATTGCGCCGCGAAAATGAGCAGACAGGCGAGCATCAGATAGACCAGCGCGCGGTCTTCGCGCCGACCCATATCCAAGAGGCGCCGCATCACCCGGCGGGGGCGGCGCCAGCTTTGCACGATGTCTGCCGTGACCGCCATTCCGTTACCCGCGTCGTCGCACCAGCCATTGCTGCAAGCGGCCAAGGATATCCTCGCGCAGACGCTCATCCTCGATCTCGTCGATGGCCTCTGCGATGAAGGCCAGGACCAGAAGATCGGTCGCCTCCGCCTCCGGCACCCCGCGGGAGCGGAGATAGAAGAGCCCCTCCTCATCAATCGCGCCAGTGGTGGAGCCGTGGGAGCATTGGACGTCGTCGGCATAGATCTCCAGCTCCGGCTTGGCCTGGAAGCTGGAATCCTCATCCAGAAGCAACGCCTGGCTGATCTGATAGCCATCAGTCTTCTGCGCGCCCGGCTTCACCAGGATCTTGCCTTGGAAAACCCCCTCCGCCCCATTGCGGAGGACTTTCTTGAACACCTGACGGCTTTCGCAGCGTTCCGCGTCATGGGTCACGAAGACCGTATCGTCATGATGGAAGGCGCCCGTCGCCCCATCGCCCAAAGCCGCGCCCGCCACATGGGCCACGGCATCGTCGCCCACAATCTCGATGATGTTCTCGTTCCGCGTCAGCACCCCGTTGGCCGTCAATGAGAAGGATTTATAGGTCGCCCCCTCCCCAATCCGCGCGAACATATGGCTGATGCAGCGCCGCTCATGATCCCGGCCTTGGGCCCGCACATGATGGAACGTGCCGCCATCGGCGACATCGATCTCCATACATTTGTTAAACCGCGCCGCAGCCGGGCCGTTCTCCAAGATCGTGACCGTGGCCCCGCTTTCGACCTTCACCAGATGATGCAGGATCGCGTCAGAGGTTTCCGCCTGGTGCAGATAGACCAGGCTGATCGGCTTGGTCGGTTTGCCCGTCACCCGGATCACCGCGCCGTTGGTGGCGAAAGCGGTGTTGAGCGCCGCCAAAGGCCGCTCAACGGGGTCTTGGCCGCGCGTTTCTAGGACGCCATAGAGGTCCCGCGCCCAATGAATGTCTTTCTGAAGCGCATCGGCCAGAAGCTCCACCTCGACGCCCTCCATCGACAGATCATCGCTGGCCGCGGCACTGAAAACCCCATCGACAAAGACCAGCTTCAGCCGGTCGATATCGTCGTAAAGCGGGGTTTCGTCATCATTGTTGAAAACCGCCGCGGCAGGGGCATCGGCCTGGGTGAGCGAGGCCGGATTGGTGAATTTCCAATACTCGTCGCGCCGCGTCGGCAGGCGCATGGCGCGCACCCGTGCCTCAGCCGCCTCACGCGCCTCAACCGCCCATGCCGCACCTTGCGGTCGGGTGAGCGCCTCCAGCCGCGCCTCGGTCAGGTCCGATTTCGCTTGGGCCACAGCCATCAGGCCACCTCCGCCAGAAGGTCGGCATAGCCGTTCTGTTCCACCTCAAGGGCCAGCTCTGGCCCGCCGGTTTTCACGATTTTGCCGTCGGCCATGATATGCACAACATCAGGTTTGATATGGTCCAGAAGCCGTTGGTAATGGGTGATGACCAGGAAGCCCCGGCCGGCGTCACGCAGCGCATTGACCCCTTCGGCCACGAGTTTCATGGCGTCCACGTCCAGCCCGGAATCGGTTTCGTCCAGGATGCACATTTTGGGTTCCAGAACCGCCATTTGCAGGATTTCGTTGCGCTTTTTTTCACCACCCGAAAAGCCGACATTCACCGGGCGTTTCAGCATCTCGGCATCAATTTTCAGCGCTTTGGCTTTTTCGCGGATGAGTTTGAGAAAATCAGCGGCGCTCACCTCCTCCTCCCCGCGGGCCTTGCGTTGGGCGTTCACGGCGGTCCTGAGGAAGGTCATGTTGCCCACGCCCGGGATTTCGACCGGATATTGAAACGCCAGGAACAGCCCAGCGGCGGCGCGCTCTTCCGGCTCCATCTCCAACAGGTCTTCACCTTCCAGCTCCGCCGCGCCTTCCGTCACCTCATAGCCGTCCCGGCCCGAGAGAACATAAGACAAGGTCGATTTCCCCGACCCGTTCGGCCCCATGATCGCATGGACCTTCCCGGCCTCAACCGTCAAATCGACGCCTTTCAGGATCGCCTTGTCTTCCTCTTCAAGAGAGACGTGCAGGTTCTTGATATCCAACATTCTTTCCACTCCATATCAGGGCCGTTCGCGCTTGGCCCAAGGTCTTCTGGGGCCGATCCTCAGCCCAATCTCACAGCGGTGCCGGAGGCCGACACCATCAGCATGTTGTTGATGACTTCGTAGTCGAGATCGACACCGACCACGGCATTGGCGCCTAGCGCCCGCGCGCGGTCTTCCATCTCGGATAACGCAACGGATCGCGCTTTGCCGAGTTCTTCTTCATAAGCGCCAGAGCGCCCGCCGATAATGTCGGTGATCCCCGCAAAGATATCCCGGAAGACATTGGCGCCCAGGATCGCCTCACCCACGACCACGCCGTGGTATTCAGCGATGCTTTGGCCTTCGACGGAATGTGTGGTGGTGACAATCATGCCGCCGCCCTCCCCTTGAATTGGGGCCGGGCGGCGGGGCCGCTCAGCCGGTTTTGCTGATTGTCGGTGCCGGTGCTGGCGCGGTCGTCGAAAGCTCGCCGGTCAAGGCCGCGATATCGAGCGCATAGATCGCCGACCAGATCGTTGGGAACATCTCTGCCAACCGCCATTCGCCGTAGATCATGCCGATGAAGCCGGCGGTGACCATCAGCACCCCGGTCGTGTTGTTGCCAACCATCCTGTCGGCCAGAAACGAGACCAAAAGCGCCGGAACAAAGGCTGTGAAGCTGAATGCGGGCGGAATGGGCGTGCTCGGCGTCATCCCGCCTTGCACATAGTTGACCTCGATCACCCCGCCAATCAGAACCGAGAGCGCGCCAAGGAAGATGGCCAGCGGAATAGTCAGAACCGCGCTCAAACCCAAGCCCGCGCTTGGTGTATCGGCGACCTGTTCCGCTTGTGGCGCCGCCACCCGCGGGCTCTGCTTCTGCTCCAACCGGGCGAGCCGTTCCTCGAATGTCGTCATCGATCCTGTCCCTTATCGATCCATTCTTTGGATCAGGGATTAATCGAGGAGTTCGACGGATTTGCGGCAAAACCGCGCCGCTGAAATGGAGGTGGGACGGGCTCATAGCTCCTCCCCCTCCCAATAGTCTCGCGCATCTTCCGGGCGGTTCACCTGTTTCAGATGCGCATCCATGAAATGGGACCCGGGCCAGACCGCCAAGACGGCAAACTTGCCGCTATCAGGGTATTCGGCCACATCGGGGTCGATGCGGGTGGAGAGACCCAGATACCGCAGCGGGCTGTCGCCGGTATTGATCAACTGATGCGCGGTCTCGGGCCCGCCTTTGGGCGCGCCACAGACATCGCCCGCCTTCACCGGATATTCGGCACCGCCAAAGCGATACGTGCCTTGCCCTTCCAGGATCACAAACATCTCGTCATTGGCCAGATGGCTGTGGAATGGAAAGGCGCGGCGCCCGGGCTCCACCGTCACATGCATCGCGCCCAGGCCCGTCAGCCCAAGGGCATCCCCAAGGGGCCGCACCTCGCCCCCAAAGCGGGTGGAGGGCTGATCGGGCCGCATCGGGAAGCCGGGCAGATCGGCAGGGGTCAGAACGGGTTTCTGGTCTGACATCACGCAGTCTCCTTCGCGCGCTGATGCTCTGGGAAGGTATCGATATAGGCGGCGGGCAAATCGGCGCTCACCACGCCCCGTGAGATCAGAATATCGAGGCAGGTCAATGACATATCCGGGCTATCGAAGACGGCATCCGCGGCAAAAGCCAGAAATATCAGCTGATCGTCGCTGAGGTTCTCGGCCCAATCGCCATCGCGCACATAAACCGCATCGCCATCCAACAGCTGGCTGGTCATCCGGGGCCTCAGGACCTTGTCTTCATGGGCATGCGGCATCATCACCGATTTGGTGAAGAGGAATTTGTGGAGTTTGAAGCCTTGCGCGCGCATCTCTTGATCGAGATCGCCGAACATCGGTTCGCCTTCATAGATGCGATGGAAGCGGACTTCGGTCACGATCGCCACGGCTTGGGACAGCTTGCCAATCGCGCCCCGCATCACCTCCAACTCCCCGCCTTGGAGGTCCATCTTCAGAAGGTCGATGCCCGGCAGATCACCCAACATATCCAGCGTCACGGGGTTCAGCGGCACCTCGCGGGTCTTCCCTGGCTTGATCCATTTTTCCTTGCCGATGCTCTTCAGCGCCGCCCGGTCCAGCGGGTAAAGCGAGGTGAAGCCCGACCAGGGGTGGAGGTAGAGCGTCCGCTCACCCGGCAGACCAACAGCGGCGCAGAAATAGGTTTCGCGGTCCGATTTGGCTGTCTCCAACTCGGCAAATGCGTCCTCATTCGGCTCAAACCCATACACATGGGCCAGCCCATCCTCCAATAGCGGTTGATAAGGCGGCGTGCTGAGCGGGTTTGCCCCCACATCGCAGATCCGCATGGGCCGCGACGGCGCCAGATCCGCCGTCAGCACCGCGCGGCGTTTGTGATTGGCTTTGCTCATGGGTGCCTCTTCGTTGCCGTCCCCGCGCTGGCTCTGATGTCAGCCGACGGACCCTTCCAAAGAGATCGCCACCAATTGCTGCGCCTCCATAGCGAACTCCATTGGCAGCGCTTGCAGTACGTCCTTGCAGAACCCATTCACCACCAGGGCTACGGCCTCTTCCTCATCCATGCCGCGCTGGCGGCAATAGAAGAGTTGGTCGTCATCGACCTTCGAGGTTGTCGCCTCATGCTCGCAGCGCGAGGAATTATTCTTCACCTCGATATAGGGCACCGTATGGGCGCCGCATTTATCGCCAATCAGCAGGCTGTCGCATTGGGTGTAATTGCGGCTGTCCTTGGCTTTGGGATGCATCGAGACCAGCCCGCGATAGGTGTTCTGCGCCTTCCCCGCCGAGATGCCTTTTGAGACGATCCGGCTTTTGGTGTTCTTGCCCAGATGCACCATCTTCGTGCCGGTATCGGCCTGCTGCATGTTGTTGGCAATGGCGATGGAATAGAACTCACCCTGGCTGTCATCGCCGCGCAGGATGCAAGACGGGTATTTCCAGGTGATGGCCGAGCCGGTTTCCACTTGTGTCCACATCACCTTGGATCGGTCGCCCCGGCAATCGGCGCGTTTAGTGACGAAGTTGTAGATGCCGCCTCTGCCCTCTTCATCGCCCGGATACCAGTTCTGCACGGTAGAATACTTGATCTCCGCATCTTCCAGCGCGACGAGTTCGACGACAGCGGCATGGAGCTGATGCGTATCCCGCTGCGGCGCGGTGCAACCTTCGAGGTAGCTGACGTAAGAGCCTTTATCGGCGATGATCAGCGTCCGCTCAAACTGGCCGGTATTCTCCGCATTGATGCGGAAATAGGTGGACAGCTCCATCGGGCACCGCACGCCGGGCGGGACATAGACAAAGGACCCATCCGAGAAGACGGCACTGTTCAGCGTGGCAAAGAAGTTGTCGGTGATCGGCACAACCGAGCCGAGGTATTTCTTCACCAGCTCCGGGTGTTTCTCGATGGCTTCCGAGATTGAGCAGAAGATGACGCCCGCCTTCTCCAATTCCGCCTGGAAGGTCGTGCCGACCGACACGCTATCAAACACCGCGTCGACGGCCACTTTCCGGCCTTCGGCAGGCGCATCCTCGGCGCCCTCGACACCGGCCAGGATCATCTGTTCCTTCAGCGGGATACCCAGTTTTTCATAAGTGCGCAGAAGCTCTGGATCGACCTCATCAAGGCTCTTGGGCTTCTCCTCCATGCTCTTCGGTCGAGCATAGTAATACTGCTCTTGGTATTCGATCGGCGGGTAGTGTACCATCGCCCATTCCGGCTCATCCATCTGCTTCCAGCGTTTGAACGCTTGCAGGCGCCAATCGGTCATCCATTCCGGTTCGTTGTTCTTTTCCGAGATCAGCCGGACGATGTCTTCATTCACGCCCTTGGGCGCGTAT
Organism: Rhodophyticola sp.; assembly: GCA_028279315.1. Taxonomy (GTDB): domain Bacteria; phylum Pseudomonadota; class Alphaproteobacteria; order Rhodobacterales; family Rhodobacteraceae; genus Rhodophyticola. The sequence continues at coordinate 11,350 of JANQNZ010000022.1, forward strand.
TCCATCTCGATCTCGGTTTCCCAGCCGTATTTGTATTTGCCGCCCATGGCTTGGACGGTTTCGACCGTCTCGCGGTCCACGCCATCGCGAACATCCGGCTGAATATCGGTATCGAGTGCGGTCATCGACTGACTCCCTTCGGTCATGGGCGGCTTCCCACCCCGTGGGCGGCGACCGCCCGTTTTGGTCCCGGCCCCAAGCCGGGCCGCATCGTTTCCTTGCGCGGGGCTATCCCCCGGGCGTCCTGCTATGCGGCCCGCGCCCTGAACCGGCCATGGGCGGCAAGCCAGGCCTCGGCGAAGGCCAGAACCTCCGCTTCGGTGGTCGTGGGACCAAGAGACACCCGGATCGCGCTTCCGGCCTCCTCTTCACTCATCCCCATCGCACGTAACACCGCGTTCGATTTGACCTTCCCGCTGGAACAGGCCGACCCCGCTGAGATTGCGAACCCGGCCAGGTCCATCTGCATCACCTGCGTCTCCCCCTTCCAGCTCGGCGTGACCAGGCAGGACGTGTTGGGAAGGCGCGGCGCTCCTTTCCCGACAAAAATAGTCTCTTTTGCGCGGGCTTCCAGCGTTTTTTCTAGAATGTTTCTAAGTTTTTCGACCCGGGTCCAAACGCCCGCCTCCAAATCTTGTAGCGCGGCCTCTGCTGCAGCCCCAAATCCAGCAATCCCGATCAGGTTCTCGGTGCCGGACCGGCGGCCCATTTCCTGTCCGCCGCCTTTGATCTGGGCTGTCACGTCCAAGCCCCGTTTCAAAACCAACGCCCCGATTCCCTTAGGGCCCCCGATCTTATGGGCCGAGATCAGCGCCATCTCGACACCTGACCAATCGAAACCCAAAGCGACCTTCCCGAAGGCTTGCGTCATATCGGAGACAGCGAGGTCTTCGGGCAACTCCTGCATCACGCCGGTTTCGGAATTGGCGGCTTGCAGAACGGACGTGCCTGGATCGGTCACGGTGACCCGCCCCTCCCCGTCCACAGGCAAATCCTCGGTCACCCAGGCCCGCACCGCATCATGCTCAATGCCCGCCCCATGCAAGCCCCGCCCGGCACAGGCCAAAGCGGCGGCCTCGGTCGCGCCGGAAACAAAGATGATATCGACCGCTTCGGCCCCGAAAGCCGCCGCCACCTGCCCCCGCGCGCGCTCGATCAGACCCTTTGCCGCCCGTCCCTCCGCATGGACCGACGAGGGGTTTCCGACGACATCCATCGCCGCGACCATCGCCGCCCGCGCCTCTGACCTCAGCGGCATAGTGGCATTGTGATCGAGATAGACGCGCGTCACGCCAGATGCCCCGCCATTTTCATCTTTTCCGTAAACACATCCAACAAACGCTCAGCCACGTCGCGGCGAACCTGATAGGTCCCCAGCCGCTGATCAGCGTCCAATCTCGGTTCCTCAGCCACGCGCAAGACCGTATCCAGCACGTGGCCGGTCAGCAGAATATAATCGGGATCAGCGCCCGTCAGCGCATTGTAAATACGCCCGAAAAGATGCCGACCCCGATCAGCCGCTTGGCGGGCGCTCGCAACCCGGCGATGCAGATAGAGAAGGCAATGCGGTTCCGACATATATTGCCGGTCCGCCTGATCGCTGAACCGGGAGGCAAACATCATCACAAAGCCCGCCTTACGAAACGGCCTGATAGCTTGCCCACCCAGTCCCGCAAGATCCGCAGTATCGACCGAAACGATCTTTGGGAGGTCGTCGATCTGACCTGTCATGCGTCATCCACCACTTCGAATAACGTCGGCACGGCGGGACACGGGGTCAGTTCATTGGCCACCACATCCGACAACCGGGTCTGGTGCAGGAACACATAGACATGGGCCGAGAGCCCTTCCCACAACCGGTTGGTCATACTCTGCGCCCGGCTGCCCGAGACGCCGCCCGAGGCCCCCGCCCCGGTGTGGAGCGCATCGACCGTCTCATCGACGGCCTTGAAAATCTCGACCACGCGGATCTCTGACGGTGCGCGCGCCAGACGATACCCACCGCCGGGGCCACGCACGGACTCAACCAATCCCGCGCGGCGCAGCTTCACGAATAGCTGCTCCAGATAGGGCAATGAGATGTCTTGACGTTTGGAAATCTCGGAGAGAGTCGTCAACGCCTCCGGCGCCTGCAACGCCAGATCGGCCAGCGCGACCATCGCATATCGTCCCTTGGTGCTGAGTTTCATACGCTCTCCCCTGCCGGAGGGCCGGCGCCCCGAAGGACGACCGGACAATCGCCATACGTCATAAGACGCGGCAATTGATTGACCTTTTCAAATAAGGGGCTTACCTCCACTCAACCTGATCTGTGGCGCGCCCGCAGTTTAGAATTGTTCTAGATAGACGCTGGTCCGCCGTCAAGCAAGACAGGCGCCTGAGCGTCCGATGAAGGAGGCCCGATGCCTGAGGTCATTTTCCCTGGTCCCGAGGGGCGGCTTGAGGGCCGCTATCACCCGCAAAAGGCCAAGGACGCGCCCATTGCGATCATCCTGCACCCGCATCCGCAATTCGGCGGCACGATGAATAACCGCGTGGTCTATAACCTGCATTACGCCTTCCACAATATCGGCTTTACCGTGCTCCGGTTCAATTTCCGCGGGGTCGGGCGCAGCCAGGGCGAATATGACCAAGGGATTGGGGAGTTGAGCGACGCGGCCTCGGCGCTGGACTATCTGCAATCCCTGAACCCCAATTCGAAACATTGCTGGGTCGCGGGGTTCAGCTTTGGCGCGTGGATCGGAATGCAGCTTCTGATGCGGCGGCCTGAGATCACTGGCTTTATCTCGGTCTCGCCCCCCGCCAATATGTATGATTTCAGCTTCCTCGCCCCCTGCCCGTCTTCGGGTCTGATCATCAACGGCTCTGCTGATCGGGTGGCGAAGCCCCAGGACACGCGGATTCTGGTCGACAAGCTTCATGAGCAAAAGGGCATCACCATCACCCATGAGGAGATGGAGGGCGCGGGCCATTTCTTTGAAGACCCGCATATGGACCCGATGATCGAAACGGTGCAGGCTTATGTGAAGCGCCGTTTGACGGAAACCACCCGATAGGCCGGCCCCATGCGGATCACCGAAGAACTTGCCGACGCCCTGGCCCGCGACGCGATCGCCGCGGCGGAGGATTTGGACGATGAGAAGCTGGTGAACCAGGTGGCCGATGTGATCGGCGCCTCCTCCCCCTCGACCGAAGAGCTTTACCGCACTGCCGTCCGCGTGCGCCTGGCCGAGGCCCGGGCGCGGCGGTTCTTGGAAGAGCGGATTCGCAAAGGGAAGGTGGAGGCGGCCGAGGGGTAAAGCCCCTGCCGGACCCACTTTCGGCGCGCCGATAAGGCGCGGAACAAGGCGAAGCCGCCGCGCCAGCAGTCGCCCTTGTTGCGCCATTGGTCCGAGCGACAATGGCGACGCCGTCCCGCGGCCAGGCGCTTTGCCACCCTCGTGCGACGATCAGTCGAGGCAATGACTGGGCAGAGATAAAGCGCACCGATCAAGTGTTGCGATCACCTGTCCCCGGCCATGCGCTGGCGCGGCTACCCGTGACGCTTCGCTTCCACACCGCACCCCCACCGCGACACCAAGTCGCCGGTATACATCGGTATACGATCTTCCCCGGACGCCCCCTTTCCGGTAAACCCGCGCGAAAGCCCCGCGACTCATGTGTAAAGAGAGGACCCGATGTCGAAGATCAAGGTAGAGAACCCGATCGTCGAAATGGACGGCGATGAGATGACCCGCATCATCTGGCAGTTCATCAAAGACAAACTGATCCTGCCCTATCTGGATGTGGACCTGCTCTATTACGATCTTGGCATCGAAAGCCGGGACGCGACCGACGACCAGATCACCATCGACGCGGCTGAGAAGACTAAAGAGGTCGGTGTGGCCGTGAAATGCGCCACCATCACGCCGGATGAGGCCCGCGTTGAGGAGTTCAACCTCAAGAAGATGTGGCGGAGCCCGAACGGCACGATCCGGAACATCCTCGGCGGTGTTGTCTTCCGCGCGCCGATCATCTGCAAGAACGTGCCCCGCCTTGTCCCCGGCTGGACCCAACCCATCGTCATCGGCCGTCACGCCTTTGGTGACCAGTACCGCGCGACGGATATGAAATTCCCCGGGCCCGGCACACTTTCGATGAAATTCGTCGGCGAAGACGGCACCGTTGATGAACGCGAGGTGTTCCAGGCGCCTTCCTCGGGCGTCTATATGGGCATGTACAACCTTGACCAATCGATCATCGATTTCGCCCGCGCCTCGATGAATTACGGGCTGTCGCTTGGCTGGCCCGTCTACCTCTCCACCAAGAATACCATTCTGAAACAGTATGACGGCCAGTTCATGATCCTGTTCCAGAAGGTCTTTGAGGAGGAGTTCAAGGATAAGTTCGAGGCCGCCGGCATCACCTATGAGCACCGCCTGATCGACGACATGGTTGCCGCGGCGATGAAATGGTCCGGCGGCTTTGTCTGGGCCTGTAAGAACTACGATGGTGATGTGCAGTCCGATACCGTGGCGCAAGGCTTCGGGTCTCTGGGCCTGATGACCTCGCAACTGATGACGCCCGATGGGAAGATCGTGGAGGCCGAGGCCGCCCATGGCACCGTCACCCGGCATTACCGTCAGCATCAGGCGGGCAAAGAGACCTCGACCAACTCCATCGCCTCGATCTTCGCCTGGACCGGCGGGTTGAAGCACCGCGCGAAACTGGACGGGAACGAGCCCCTGAAGAATTTCGCCGAGACGCTAGAGACCGTCATCGTGGACACTGTGGAATCGGGTTTCATGACCAAGGACCTGGCGCTTCTGGTTGGCCCCGATCAGAAATGGCTGACCACCATGGGCTTCCTGGAGAAGATCGACGAGAACCTGAACAAGGCGC
>JANQNZ010000032.1 GCA_028279315.1 Rhodophyticola sp.
GGTCCATATCCGCCGCTAGGCGCTGAATGTCCTCCGGATCGCCTTCAAGCAGCAGCGTGTCGCCCACGCGCACCACCAGATCATCCAATTGCCGCCCGATATTCTGGCTTCGCCGATGCACGGCAAGCGGGTAGACCCCATACCGCCGCCGCAAACGCATCGACCCAAGCGAGCGGCCCACCATCCGGCAGCCCGGCGTGATCAGCACCTCCACAGTTTGGGTCTGCACAGAACTGAGCTTATCGACCATACGGAGTTGCTTATTGGCTTGTAGGCCTAGAACTTCCTCCATTTGCGTCCGCAGGACCACCCTGTCCCCCGCTTGCAGCACCACATCGCCCATATTCCGGCGGAGCGAGGCATCGCCGCGCAGCACATCGATGAGGCGCACGCCGTCGCGGCGGAACAGGTCGACCTCATTCACGTTCTGACCGATCAGAGCACTATCCTCTGGCAGGGCCACTTCGGTGAAGAACTTCATCCGACCCCGACCAGACAGCATATCGGCCATCGACCCCCGATCCGGCAGCAGAAACCGCCCGATCAGCGTCAGATAGAGCATCCCCCAGGCCACGACGACAAGGCCGATGGGTGTGATCTCGAAGATGGTGAACGGCTCCAGCCCTTGCGCCCGGGCGACCCCATCGACCAGCAAGTTGGTTGAGGTGCCGATCAAAGTCAGCGTGCCCCCCATGATCGCGCCGTAACTGAGCGGGATCAGGAGTTTCGAGGCAGGCCGCCCGAGGGACCGGGCGATCTGCACAAAAACCGGGATCATCACAACCACCACTGGCGTGTTCGACACAAAAGCGGAGCCGACAACGACAAACCCCAACAGCGCCCCCAAAGCGGCGAGCGGTTGTGACTTCGCCCGTGCCTCGGCCACCGCGGTAAAGCGCTCCAAGGCGCCGGTGCGGACCAACGCGCCCATGACAATGAACATCGCCGCGATGGTCCAGGGCGCGGGGTTCGACAGGACGTTCAGCGCATCCTGATAAGGCAGAAGGCCGGTGATTAGCAGAAGCGACACACCGGCCATCGCCACCACCTCGGTCGGGTAGCGTTCGCGCAGGAACATCACGAACATCAGCGCCACAACCGCCAGTGTGGCGAGGGCCTGCGCCTCATCCGATAGGGGAAGGTTCAGCATCTCTGCCCTTCTTCAGCCGCCTTACCGGCCATCATCCCCAAGCGGATGGGCGGCGTCCAGCACCTCTTTGCCGCGTGGCTGCACCAGGAAGAGGCCGATGAACATGAGACTCACGGCGGCCCAGACCCAGGCGGAGTAGCTCTCCCCCAACAAAAGCTTCGCCCAGAGAATGCCGAACCCGGTGACCAGATAGCTGACTTGGGCGGCGAAAACCGGCCCGGCGCGCCCCACAATCCAGACATAGCCTGTATAGGCCAACGCGTGCAGGATGGAGGAGCCGAGAACCGCGAGATCGGGCAAGCCGTAAGGCGGCAGTGGATTGATCCATTGTCCGGTCATCAGCGCCAATGGCAAAGCCAGGCCGATCCCAACCAAAGATGCGCCGCACAGCACCTGCACAGCGTCCAACCCTTCGGTCCCGTGGCGGGCGACGAAATTCCCTTCGATGGCATAGAAGGCGGGGGCCACAAGCGCCATCGGCAGCCACCAGACCATGGCGCGGTCGGGCAGGCTGGTCTCGGGCGCGGCGATAAGGACGATGGCGGCGAGGCCGAGAAGCAGGCCCAGGAACCGTAGCCCCGAGAACCGGTCGAGGCCCAAGGCCAGCGCCACGGGGAAGGCCAGCATCGGCACCAGGGACAAGACGATGGAGAGGATGCCCGACGGCAGATGGATCGCGGCGGTATAGCTGGCCGAGTTCGGCAGCAGCGTGCCAATCAGCGCGATGATCACATAAAGCACTATATGCCGCGCCTCCCAACGGGGCGGGCGGCCTCGCGCCCAGGTGATCACGCCCAGAAGTGCCGCCCCGATCACAAATTGCCAGAAGATGATCCCGAAATGCCGATATCCCTCGGACACCGCGATTTTGGCCAAAGGCTGGGTCATGCCCCAAGCCGCCCCCAAAAGCACCAAAAGGGCCAGAAGCGCGGCCCAATCGCGTCTCACGGGGTGGCCTCTTGCAACCGCCCGCCTATACGCACCGGCGCGATCTTGGTCGCCTTGCCGGTTCTGTCATCGGTTTCCAGATAGACCCCAGACAGCGTGGCCTCACCCGTCGCGGGGGTGAAGCGCTCTTTCGGCATACCGGTCAGGAAGCGGCGCAAGGGCTCGGTCTTCTCCATCCCGATCACAGACTGGTAATCGCCGCACATGCCAGCATCGGTCAGATACCCTGTCCCGCCGGACAGAATATGCGCATCACCCGTGGGCACATGGGTATGGGTGCCCACAACCAGGCTGGCCCGGCCATCGCAGAAATGGCCAACGGCCATCTTTTCCGATGTCGCCTCGGCATGGATATCGACGATTATGGCCTGGGCCAGACCGCCAAGGGGATGGGATTTCAAAGCCGCGTCCAGCGCCGAAAAAGGATCGTCGAAAGGGCGTTTCATGAAGACCTGACCCAAGGCCTGGGCCACCAGCACCTTGCGCCCGCCTGCGGCCTCAAAAAGGCGTACGCCTTTGCCGGGCGCGGATTTGGCATAGTTGAGCGGTCTGAGGATGCGCGGCTCGGCTTCGATGAATTGCAGCATATCGCGCTGATCGAAGGCATGGTCGCCCAGGGTCAGGCAGTCGATCCCCGCCTCAAGCAGCGTCTTGGCATGGGCGGTCGAGACCCCCATCCCCCCGGTCGCGTTCTCGCCATTCACCACCACGAAGTCGAGCCGCCAGTCCGCGCGCAAACCAGGCAGCCGCTCCACAATCGCGGCGCGGCCGGCGCGGCCCATGACATCTCCGAGGAATAGCAATCTCATCGGTTTGGCTTATGCCGATGGGCCAGGCGCGGCAAGGGTTTGGTCACACGCGGATGACCCCTTGGTCGGTCACAATCACGTCGAGGCGCTGATCGGTTGGCTCGGTCGGGACCGCGGGGAGTTCCTGCATCGCGAAGGCAAACCCGATGGCGCGGGTGGGTTGGCCTTCGCGCAACCCGGCCAATGTCCGGTCGTAGAACCCGCCGCCATAGCCCAGCCGGTTGCAATGCGCATCAAAGGCGACAAGAGGCACAATCAGAACATCAGGGGTCAGCCAGTCACCGGTGGCCGGAACCTGCGCGCCAAAGGGCCCCTCCACCATGCCCGCGCCGGGCGCCCATTCGCGGAAGCGGAGCGGCAGGCCTGCACCATCAATCACCGGCACACAGATCCGGTTTGCCGCGCAAAGCGCCGTCATCACAGGGATTGGATCAATCTCCGTCCGGATCGGCATGTAGCCCGCGATGACCTGGCCCGTGACCGGCCCGATCTCTTGCAACAGATGGGCCTGCCCGTCGGCGTCTAGGCCCAGCCCATAGGCCAGTTTCCGCGCCGCATACGCCTCTTTCCGCAGATCGGATTTGGGGTCGGTCTCGGTCATCTTGGCCTGTCCATCGGGGCTGTACCTGGCGCACCCAAAAATCTTCCTTGGGTTTTGGCAAGACTTTTCGAAGCCCCCCGATCACGCTAGGCAGACCGGGTGCGGCTGAAGGAGGCCCCCCGAGATGCTGACCCTCGACCACATCGCCATTGCCACCACGGATCTCGCCCAAGGGACGGCATGGGCCGAAATCGCCTTTGGCGTGCCTTTGGCGCCAGGCGGTGAGCATAAAGAGATGGGGACCCATAATCGCCTCCTGTCGCTTGGCGCAGAGGAGTATCTGGAGGTGATCAGCATCAATCCCGATGCCCCGAGTCCCGATCAGCCGCGCTGGTTCGATCTGGACAATTTCACCGGCCCAACCCGGCCCAAAACCTGGATTTGCCGCACCCCCGATCTCGATGCGGCGATTGCGGCAGCGCCGAAGGGGATCGGGGTGCCCTGGTCGCTGGCCCGATCCGACCTGCGCTGGAAGATGGCTGTGCCGGTGGATGGCAAACTGCCCTTCGATGGGCTTTTCCCTGCACTCATTGAATGGCAGGGGCAGGCGCACCCCGCCACGCGCCTGCCGGACCAGGATATTCGTCTGACCGGACTGACGCTTGCCCATCCCGAGGCCGAGGCGCTGGCCGCGGCCTTGACGCCGCTTCTGTCCGACCCGCGGATCGAAGTCACCCACGCCGACACACCCTCTCTCAACGCCCGGTTCACCACGCCGGACGGGCCGCTCACCTTATGATCCGCCCTGCCCGCCTTGAGGATGCAGCGGCCATCACCGTAATCTGGAACCGGATCATTCGCGAGACCACGGTCACCTTCACAACCGACGAAAAGACGCAAGAAGAGATCGCGGACGCTCTCACAAAACAGCCCTTCCTCCTCGCCGAAACAGATGGGCACACCGAAGGCTTCGCCACCTACGGCCCGTTCCGCAAAGGCCCGGGCTATGCCCAGACGATGGAGCATTCGATTCATTTGGCCGACGCCGCCCGGGGGCAGGGCCTTGGCCGGGCGCTGATGGGGGAGTTGGAGGAGCACGCGCGGGACGCTTGCATTCACTCCCTGATCGCCGGGATTGGCGGCGAGAACCCCGGCGCAGTGGCGTTCCATACCGCCCTTGGCTTTCAGCAAGTTGGGCATATCCGGCAAGCGGGGCGCAAATTCGGACGCTGGCAGGACTTGATCCTGATGCAGAAATACCTCTGACATCTTCCGCCCGACCAAGGTAAAACGCATCCATGTCGATCTGGACCCGCATCTCGGACGCGCTGGCCGCCCTGACAAAGGGCGAGGGGCTGGGCGCTGTCTTCGACAAGCTGCGCACGCCGCCTGAACGCTCCGTCGCATTCACCATCGCGGTGATTGCCTTGTCCGCAAAAATGGCCAAAGCCGACGGGCTTGTGACGCGCGACGAGGTCGCGGCAGTCCGCGAAGTGTTTCACATCGCCTCGGACGACGAAGCGGCGGCGGGGCGGGTCTTTAACCTCGCGCGGGAGGATGTGGCGGGGTTTGAGGAATACGCCGCCCGCATCGCGCGCATGTTCCGCGACGACCACCAGATGCTGAGCGATCTGATGGACGGCCTGTTCCACATCGCCTGCGCCGATGGCACCTATCACCCCAATGAGGATCAATTCCTGGAGCGTGTGGCCGAGATTTTCAGCATGGAGCCCCGGGATTTCGCCGCCATGCGCGCGCGCCACGTCCCCGATGCGGCCCCCGACCCCTACACCGTCCTTGGGGTCGAGACGACCATGAGCCTGACGGAAATCCGCGCCATCTGGCGGCAGCTGGTGCGCGAGACGCACCCCGACCAGATGATTGCCCGCGGGGTCCCGGAAGAGGCGGTGAAACTCGCTGAAATGCGGTTGCAAGCGATCAATAAGGCGTGGGAGGAGATCTCCACCCATCACGGGGACTGACCCCCAGATGCGGATCGCCACCTATAATGTGGAGTGGTTCAGCAATCTCTTCGACGCCGAGGGGGCGCTGCTGGACGATGACGGCTGGTCGGGGCGCCAAGATGTGACACGGGGCGCGCAGATCGCGGCGCTGACCCATGTGTTCCAGGCATTGGACGCCGACGCGGTGATGGTGGTGGAGGCGCCCGATACCTCTCGCCACCGGGACGGCGCGGCGGCGCTTCGAGGGTTTGCGCAGCAAGCAGGGATTCGCGCGCGAGAAGTGCTGTCAGGTTTCGCCAATGACACGCAGCAGGAGCTGATGCTGCTCTACGATCCCGATGTGATCGGCGCTCGCCACGATCCGCGCGGGCCCGAAACCGGCAAGAAAGGTCGCCGGGACGGGCCGCGCTTCGACGGCACCTTTCGGATCGATCTGGACATCGACGCAACCGAAGACCTGATCCAGTTCTCCAAACCGCCCTTGGAAGCGGCGCTTGAGACCACAGCCGGGGCAATCCGCCTGATTGGGGTGCATGTGAAATCCAAAGCCCCTCATGGCGCGCGCAATGATGCTGAGCTGATGCGGATCGCAATTGCCAACCGGCGCAAGCAATTGGCGCAGTGCATCTGGCTCCGCCAACGGGTGGATGAGCATCTGGAGGCCGGAGACCCGCTTCTGGTCTTGGGGGATTTCAACGACGGGCCGGGTCTCGAC
>JANQNZ010000033.1 GCA_028279315.1 Rhodophyticola sp.
ATGGCGGTCAAAACTCGAACCGGTGAGTGCGACCGGGGCTAGAGCCCACCTCAATACTGCTGGCGATAGAAGATATGGCTGCCGATCCGCGCGGTCCGCGGATACGCCCGGGCCCAGCGCGGGTTCACCGCCGTCGTGTGGTAGTGGGTGGCGCCTTGCGTCAGGTCACGCGGCCCCCCATCCATCATGATCCGCGCGATCTGGCCCAACCGGCGATGCATCGCGGTCTCAGTGACACGCTCCGGCCGACCGTCACAGGTATAGGTGAACTGGCAGGCATAGCGTTGGCCGGTGCCCTGGTTCACCACAGCGCAGATCGAGCTTGGATAGTTCGGGCTATCGACCCGGTTCAAGATCACCTCGGCCACGGCATATTGGCCCCGGATGCTCTCACCGCGTGCTTCGAAATACAGCGCTTCGGTCAGGCATTGCCATTGCCGCCCGCCGCGCGGACGGGGCATCGCGTCAAGCGTGGCCGCGTCGTAAATCGCCCCGCGCCCGTTCCGAACGCCGAAGTCGCGCGCGGTGAACGGCGCCCCAATGCGGCGCAGCCGGTCGGGATTGACCGAGCGCAGCGCGCTGTGGTCGTCACCCATTAGCGAGGTCAGTCGAAGGTCGATCCCGCCTGTCGGGTCGTTTGAGGCACTCCGCGTCACATCGGCCATTGCCGTGCCCGCCACCAGTGCCAACCCTGCCGCCCATGCGGCGATTTTCTGTCGCGTACCCATCCGATCCATCCTGGGGACCCCACCCCACTGCACAAGCTTTGAGCAAATGCGACGCGCCTCTTAACCGTCCGCCGCAAGATCGTAAAGTCGACCCTCAGTCTTGTGAGTGGGCTGCTCGAAGCCCCTATAAGTTGCGTATGTTCCCTTTGGGAATCGTTAACGTCACCTCGTAACCTACGGGGAAATCACGGCAATTATTTGTCCACAACGGACAATTGTGCCGCCGCAAGCTTGGCAAGCGGCACCCGGAAGGGCGAGCAAGAGACATAATCGAACCCCGCGGCGCGCGAGAACGCAATGGAATCCGGGTCCCCACCATGCTCGCCGCAGATCGACAGGACCACATCGGGCCGCACCTGCCGCCCGCGCTCCGCGCCCAGAAGCAGCAATTCGCCGACGCCTTCGGTGTCAAGGCGCTGGAACGGGTCCTCGGCAAAGACGCCCTGCTGCACATAGGCCGACATGAAACGTCCGGCATCGTCGCGGCTGAGGCCATAGGTCATCTGGGTCAAGTCATTGGTGCCGAAGGACAAAAAGGCAGAGCTTTCCGCGATCTCCCCGGCCCGAAGCGCCGCGCGCGGGGTCTCCACCATGACCCCCAGGCGATAGGTGAACGCGCGCCCGCTTTCGCTATGCACGGCGGCCGCGACCGCATCGACGCGGGCTTTGACCAGTTCCACCTCACGTTTGGCGGAAACGAGCGGCATCATGATCTCAGGCACCACCGGATCGCCGCCTTCACTCGCCGCAAGCGTCGCTTCAAAAATCGCGCGGGCCTGCATGTCGTAAATCTCAGGCACGGTGATCCCCAGGCGGACCCCGCGCATCCCGAGCATCGGGTTGAATTCCTGCAAACTCTCAATGCGGGCGGCGACGCGGCTGACGGGCATATCCATTGCTTCGGCAAGGGCCCGAATGCCATCGCGCTCCACCGGCAGGAACTCGTGCAGCGGCGGGTCGAACAGGCGGATGCAGACGGGTTGGCCCTGCATCAGTTTGAAAAGCTCCGTGAAATCCGCACGCTGCATGGGAAGGAGCCGTTCCAGCGCGGCGGTTCGGTCCGCGGGTTCCTCGGCAAAAATCATCTCCCGCATCACGGTCAGGCGGATCGGATCAAAGAACATATGCTCGGTCCGGCAGAGGCCGATGCCATCAACGCCAAATCGCTGCGCGGCCTCAGCATCCTCCACCGTGTCGGCATTGGCGCGGATGCCGATATCGCGCAACTGATCGGCCCAGGTCATCAGCGTGGCAAAGGCGCCGCCAAGTGCCGGTTCGATCAAAGGCGCGGAGCCGGCCAGAACATCGCCCGACGTGCCATCGACGGTGATGATATCGCCTTCATGGAAGATTTTGCGGCCCGGAACCGTCAGCGTCTTCTTCCTGAGATCAAGCTGCAACTGCGTCGCGCCAGAGACACAAGGCAGGCCCAAGCCCCGCGCAATCACCGCCGCATGGCTGGTCATGCCTCCCCGTTCGGTCAGGATCGCGTGGGCGGCATGCATCCCCCGGATATCCTCAGGCTGCGTTTCCCGGCGCACCAGGATCGACGCCTCCCCTTGTGCAGCGGCGGCTTGCGCGGCCTCGGCGGAGAAGACGATCTTGCCCGTCGCCGCGCCCGGTGCCGCCGCGATGCCGCGGGTCAGCACGTCCCGCGCGGCCTCTTCGTCCACCTGGCGGTGCAGAAGCTGGTTGAGCGAGCCCGGTGCAACACGCTGCACAGCCTCCTCTTTGGTGAGGATGCCATCCCCAGCCAGTGCCACCGCAATCGCGACCTCGGCCCGGGCCGAACGTTGCGAACGAACCGCGTCGAGGATGAACAGCTCCCCATTCATCAAGGTGAACTCGGTCTGCATCTCTTCGCGCAGGCGCGTGCGCATCAGATCAGCGGCCGCTGTCAGCGCGGTCAGGGTCTCTGGGCTGGTATCCTCCAAAGCCGGCCCGCGGTCATCGCGTTCGATGAACTGCGCGTCCTCCTCGCTCAGCGCCGCGCGGCCCTGGCCTTGGGGTAAATAGCGCCCGGTGACCTGCGGCTCGCCTGTCTCGGCAGAGACAAATTGCACCACGCCCGAGCCGCTGACCCCCTGTCCGATCCCAAGGGCCACCCGCTGCACCACAAGGCCCAGCCCCGCATCCGCTGGCGCGCCTTGCGCCTGGCGGAGGAGGCGTGCGGTTGTCCCCTCCCACGCCCGCGCCATGGAGCGCAGGACTTCGGTCAATTGCAGTTTGGGGTCTTGGGGAAACGGCTCTTCGGTCTCGTCCTCGAAATAGGTCTTGGCCAGCCGCGGCGTGATCGGACCGGCGAAGATATCCTCGTCCAGCCGCAGCACGTCCACTGCATAAGACCGGATGAAACTCAGATAAAGCGCATCCGCCGCATCGGGGCCGTGGGTCTCCGCCAGCTTTGCCGCAACCTTATCATTCATGCCGATATTGAGGATCGTCCCCGGTCCACCCCAATCCGCCGCCTGGCTGGAGGACCTCACCGACATCAAGATACCTTTGCCAAAGACGCCCACCAGTGCGGCCATATCCGGCAGTTTGCCTTGGGCAATCGCGCGCACCGTGTCGAAGGACAGTGCAACGGAGAGCGGCACCGGGAGATCAAGCCGCACCAGCCGTTGCAGGCATTTCGCCCGATTGCCATGGCGCGAGGTCTTGATCGCAGCGGTTTGCGTGATCTCGGTGAAATCAGGGGTCGTGAGCATGGTCTGCCCGTTCATTGTGCACGTGCAGCAGAAGATACAACCGAGGGGCGACGTGTCCAGAACTCTATTGAAAACGCAACGTTATATTGCGGTCGTGTGACATCACCCTTCCAGACGGCTGAGATCGGCAATCTTCTCGCAGGTCTGGGTGATTTCGTGCAGCAGGTTCAGGCGGTTGCGGCGGAGGATGTCATTCTCGGCATTGACTTGAACCGCCTCGAAAAATGCGTCGATGGGCGCGCGGAGGTGGGCCATCTGGGTCATGGCGGCCGCAAAATCCTCGGCCTCCAGCGCCGGCGCAACCTTGGTCTCGGCCTGGGCCAGGGCGGCGAAAAGCGCTTTCTCCTCCCCGGTTTCGGCGAATTTCGCGTCCGCGCCATAGCGGTACTCGACCCCGTCTTTCGCTTCGGCCTGGGCCAGGATATTGGCGGCGCGCTTGTAGCCTTGGAGGAGGTTGTCGCCGTCTTCGGTGTCGAGGAAGGCCTGAAGCGCCTTGGCCCGGGCGACCACAAGGGTGAGATCGTCGGAGGCGGGCATGGAGAGGACGGCGTCAATCACGTCATGGCGGATGCCATCTTCGCGGAGATGGACTTTGAGGCGGTCGTGGAAGAAGGCGAGGAGGTCTTCTTCCGGTGCCTTCCATTTCGACCAATCGGCATTTGCAAACATGTCTTCAAGCCGTTGAATGAGCTTCTCTTCTTGCCCAGGGCTCTGCTCGGCTTTCCTTATTTCTTCAAACCTAGACATCGACACTCCGATCAATTTGGCAGCATCCCGTTCTCGTTCAAGGAACTCCAACTGCTGTGGCCATTGCAGGTTTGTATGGTGGTCTTGGAACTGCATTCCCATGAACTTCGATAGGTTAATCCGAAGACGACGGCTGAGAAGCAACCGAATAACCCCCAAAGCCGCCCGCCTCAGCGCATAAGGATCCTTCGATCCCGTAGGCTTCTCATCAATCGCCCAGAACCCGGTCAGCGTATCGATCTTGTCAGCCAAGGCGACGGCCACAGAGAGCGGCGCGGTTGGCACGTCATCGGAGGGGCCAAGGGGCTGATAATGCTCCTCGGCCACCGAAGCGATATCAGCCGGATGACCCGCAGCTTCCGCATAATACCGTCCCATAAGCCCTTGAAGTTCGGGGAATTCATAGACCATTTCGGAGGAGAGATCGGCCTTGGCGATGCGCGCGGCGGTCTCGGCTTTCGCCGCATCCGCGCCCACCAGCGGCGCGATCTCGCGCGCAAGCGCTGCGATCCGGTCGATGCGCTCGGCCTGGGTGCCCAGTTGCGCGTGGAAGGTCACATTCCGCAACTGGTCGAGCCAGGGCCGCATCCCCGCTTTCGCCACCCTCAGGTCGTTTTCCCAAAAGAACTTCGCGTCCGACAGCCGCGCGGCGAGGACTTTCTCGTTGCCTGCCAGGATCGTCGCGCCATTGTCAGTGGTTTCCTGGTTGGCCACGGTGACAAAGCGCTCGATCCGGCCCGTCTTGGGATTGCGGACCGAGAAGAATTTCTGGTGCTCTTTCATCGAGGTCTGAAGCACCTCCGGTGGCAGGTCGAGGAAATCCGCGCCGATTTCGCCCATCAGCACCACGGGCCATTCGACAAGCCCCGCGACCTCGGTCAAAAGCCCCTTATCCTCAACCAGCTCCAGCCCGGCGGCAAAGGCCAGGTTGCTCGCGTCTTCCCAGATATGCGCGGCCCGTTCCTCGGCTGACAGGATCACCTTTGCGGCTCTTAGCTTCGCCGCGTAATCCTCGAAATTCGTGACAGAAAACCGGCCCGGCGCCATGAAACGGTGGCCTTCAGTTGTGGTGCCCGAGGTGAGGCCGCCAATCTCGAAATCAACAGGCTCCGCCCCGTCCTCGGCGCTGAGAAGGCAGAGGATCGAATGCAGGGGCCGCACCCAGCGAAGGGGGCCAGACCCCCAGCGCATCGACTTTGGCCAGGGGAAGTTTTGGATCACATGTGGGACCACCTCGGCCACGATCTCTGCTGCCGCCCGCCCCTCTTTTGTGAGTTTAGCAAAGTAGAATTGGCCTTTCTTTTCCTCGCGCAATTCAAGCTGGTCCTTGGTGAGACCCGTTGAGCGCAAGAACCCTTCAAGCGCCTTCTCAGGCGCATCCGCGCGGGGCCCTCGGCGCTCCTCCGTCAAACTCGGCGAGGCCGCGCTTAACCCCTCGACGGTCAAAGTCAGCCGCCGGGGCGTCGAAAAGGCGCCCGCGCTGGCATAGGTCAGCCCGGCCTCTACCAACCCATCGGTGACCAGGCGTTTCAGATCCTCCGCCGCGCGGGGCTGCATCCGCGCCGGGATTTCTTCGGAGAAAAGCTCAAGCAAAAGATCGGGCATCGGGCTTTAGCTCCTCTCGGGCGGGGGTGGGCAGTGGGCCGGCAGCGGGTCCCCGTTAAACGACGCCTCCCCGCAGGCATTGATCTGCGGCCAGGCAAAGCCGCGCCCGTCGCCGAAAATCGCGACGATCCGGTCAATGCCGTAGGGCGCGTTAGCCTCACCCAAGAAGGCCAGCGCGGTGCCGTCTTCCAGCGCTTCCCCAATCTCAGCAGCGTCGAAACAGTCGAACCAGCCGGGCGCGTTTAGGGGTGTGGGCGTCTCATAGGCTTGGAAGCTCTCGGTCAAGGTCGGCAAACTGACCGGCGTTGTGAAACAGGCCCGGAAGCGGAGCGGCGAGGTTTCGGCATCAATCCCCTCGAAACCCGCCGTCAGAAGCGGCTCAACCACGCCCGAGAGGGTCGTCAGCCGGATCTCCGCCGCAGGCGCATCGGCCAGAACCGGCTCATAATAGGCCCGGGTCTGGAACCACCAAAGCGTGGCGCCAAAAACCGCGGTGACAAGGATGATGATCGAGGCCATGATCTTCCCGCTCATGCCTCTTGGGCCACCCAGCCGCCGGCTTCGGTCTCAACAAACGCGTCCGCGCAGAGCTTGGCGAGCGCCCGCACCCGCCCGATATAGGCCTGCCGTTCAGTGACGGAGATCACGCCGCGCGCGTCCAGCAGATTGAAGATATGGCTGGCCTTGATGCATTGGTCATAAGCCGGGTGCGCCATGATGATGCGGGCGCCGGTTTTGGGGTCTTCGGCGGGCTCGGCCAGGATTGCCTGGCAGGCGGCCTCGGCCTCCTCAAACTGTTTCAACAGCACGTCCGTATTGGCGACATCGAAATTCCAACGGCTGTATTCCTGCTCGGTCTGCCGGAACACATCCCCATAAGTCAGCGCAATGGGCGTCTGCGGGTCGTTGAACGGCATCTCCATCACATGGTCGATGCCAAGCACATACATCGCCAGCCGCTCCAACCCATAGGTCAACTCGCCTGAGACCGGTTTGCAGTCATGGCCGCCCACCTGCTGGAAATAGGTGAACTGGCTGACTTCCATCCCGTCACACCACACTTCCCACCCAAGGCCCCAGGCGCCCAGCGTCGGGCTTTCCCAGTCATCCTCCACAAAGCGGATATCATGGAGGGTCATATCGATCCCAATCGCCTCCAGCGAGCCCAGATACAGCTCTTGCAGATCGGGCGGGGAGGGTTTGATCAGCACCTGATACTGATAGTAATGCTGGAGCCGGTTGGGGTTTTCGCCATAACGCCCGTCCGTGGGGCGGCGCGAGGGCTGCACATAAGCCGCGGCCCAGGCCTGGGTGCCAAGCGAGCGCAAGGTGGTTGCCGGGTGAAACGTCCCCGCCCCCACTTCCATGTCATAGGGTTGCAGAATGGCGCAGCCCTTCTCGGCCCAATAGGTCTGAAGCCGCAGGATGATCTCCTGAAAGCTCTTGGGCTGAGGCAAAGGGTCAGTGGACATCGGGCCGGGCCTTGGCAGTCTGTGATGAACTCGCGCGCCTCCATACTCAGGCACCTACCAGGGGTCAATTGGCGCAGGGCGCATATTTGAAGTGCAAAACCCACCCGGTTTGCTAGGTTGCGGCCCATTACGCGCAAGTATTATGACGCGAAAAACAGGCGTTACGAGGATTTGACGGATATGAGATTGGGATGGACGCACACAGTTCTGGCCCTTGGGCTGGCGGTTTGCCTGGCGATGTTGGCGCCCGGGGCCCAGGCGCAAGACCGGGTCTGGGTTCAGATTGAAGCGCATCCTGATCTCGCCACCGCCGAGGCACGTGTGCGGGCCTATTCCCGGCTGATCCAGAATGTGAACGGGTTTCGGCTGGCCTCGGGCTGGTATGGGGTGACGCTTGGCCCGTTTGATAGCGCGACGGCCAATCAGCAACTCACAAGCCTCCGCAACCAGGGTTTGATCCCGCGGGACAGCTATATCGAGTTGGGCACGATCTATCGGCAGCAGTTCTGGCCTGTGGGCGCCAATACGCTGGCCGCTGATCCCGTGGTGACAGCGACGCCCGTGGAAACGGCAGAACCGGTGGCCCCCGTCACACCCATTCCGCCGCCGGATGAGACCGTTTCTGAGGCGCGGCAATCGGAACGCACGCTCGACCGCCCAGCGCGGGAGGCCTTGCAAATCGCCTTGCAATGGTTCGGCTTCTACAATTCCGGCATCGATGGTGCCTTTGGCCCCGGCACCCGCCGCGCCATGACCGACTGGCAGACCGCGGAAGGGCTTGAGCCGACGGGCATTCTGACGACCCGCCAGCGCGCCGCGCTGCTCGATGATTATGCCGGAGAGCTTGCGGCCCTTGGCATGGAGCCCGTCCGCGACACCCGCGCCGGTATTGAGATCAATCTGCCCATGGCGATGGTCCAGTTCGACCGCTACGACTATCCCTTCACCCATTACAGCAGCCGCGACGGCTCCGGCGTTCAGGTCCTCCTGATTTCTCAATCTGGCACCCGCGCAACGCTCGCGGGGCTTTATGAGATCATGCAGACGCTGGAGATTGTGCCCTTGGAGGGGGAGCGCGCGCGCCAGAATGACAGTTTCGTTTTGACCGGCCAAAGCGCCGCGCTCCGCTCCCACACCTTTGCCCGGCACGAGGATGGGGCCGTCAAAGGCTTCGCGCTGATTTGGACGCCTGAACGCGACGAGCAGATGGCGCGCGTTCTGCCGATGATGGAGGAGAGCTTCACCCTTCTCGACGGCACGCTCGACCCCGGCGCGACGGACCCCGACGCCGCGCAAAGCGTCGATTTGGTTGCAGGGCTGGACATCCGGCGTCCGACGATCAGCCGCTCGGGCTTCTATGTGGATGCCCAAGGCAGTGTGGTAACGACAACCGAGGTGCTGGGGCAATGCACGCGGCTTCTGATCGACGATGTGCATGAGGCTGAGATCACCTATCGCAATGACGATCTGGGGCTTGCCGTCCTGCGCCCGCAAGCCACGCTTGCCCCGATTTCCTATGCTGCTTTCGCCACCCGGGCGCCGCGCCTGCGGTCGGATATCGCCGTGGCGGGGTTCCCCTTTGATGGGGCGCTCAACACCGCGTCGCTCAGCTTCGGGACCTTGGCCGATCTGCAAGGGTTGAACGGTGAGGACACGGTGCAGCGCCTGGATATTTCCGCCACGGACAGTGAGGCCGGTGGTCCGGTCTTTGACCCAACGGGCGCCGTGGTCGGCATGGTTTTGCCCAGCGCGATGGAGGGGCGGGCCCTGCCCGACGGCGTCAGCTTTGCGCTCCGCGCAGACCGGCTTGGCCCTGTTCTGGCCGAGGCCGGGATCACGCCGGAACCGGCGGCTAATGCGCAAGCCCTTGGGCGGGAGACCCTGGCGCGGCTTGGGGCCAATATGACCGTGCTTGTCAGCTGCTGGAACTGAGGGGCGCCAAGGCGCTCAAACCACCCTTAACAGGAAAGACGACGCGCGGCCACCCGCCGCCGCCGCTTGCCCTTGCGGCCCCCCGCATTATGGTGCACCAGGGCCGGTGACAGACGCGGCAAGGACGAACATGGCGGACGGATCGATGAAGAGCGACATCAAACCCACCGAAGAGATTTCGGTCCGTGATGTGTTTGGGATCGACAGCGATATGAAGGTGAAAGCCTTCGAAGAACCGACCGACCGGGTGCCAGTGCTGGACCATACCTATAAGTTCGACCCCGACACCACGCTCGCCATCCTGGCCGGGTTCTCCCACAACCGCCGGGTGATGATCCAAGGCTATCACGGGACGGGCAAATCGACCCATATCGAACAGGTCGCCGCGCGGCTGAACTGGCCAGCCGTGCGGGTGAACTTGGACAGCCATATCTCCCGGATCGACCTGATTGGGAAAGACGCGATTAAGCTCCGCGACGGCAAACAGGTGACGGAGTTCCATGAGGGCATCCTGCCTTGGGCGCTGCGGAACCCGGTGGCGATTGTTTTCGATGAATACGATGCGGGCCGCGCCGATGTGATGTTTGTGATCCAGCGGGTGTTGGAGCATGACGGCAAGCTGACGCTGCTGGACCAGAATGAGATCATCACCCCGCACCCGTGCTTCCGCCTGTTTGCGACGGCGAACACCGTGGGCTTGGGTGACACGACGGGCCTTTATCACGGAGTCCAGCAGATCAACCAGGCGCAGATGGACCGCTGGTCTTTGGTGGCGACGCTGAACTATCTCAGCTACGATGGCGGTTTCCGCATCGTGGCTGAGGTAATTGAGCGTCGCCACCAGGGACCAGCGGTCCATCTGCGCCTGGTTGATCTGCTGCACCCCGTGATAAAGGCCTGTGGTGTCGCCAAGGCCCACGGTGTTGGCCGTGGCAAACAGGCGGAAATTCGGGTT
>JANQNZ010000044.1 GCA_028279315.1 Rhodophyticola sp.
AACCGGCCTGCAGGCGCGCGGGCGTCAGACCTCCGCCAATTTGCCCCGCGGCGACCCGTTTCCGGCTCAGGACCCGATCAAGCGCTGGCCTCAGGCCCGCCGCCAGGCGATCTGCCTCGTTCCGGCGCCGTTGCGTGGCATTCCTGAGCGCCGGGCCAAGCTGCACCACGGCGGTATCGAGCCGCTGCCGGGGCGGCTCCAACAGCGCGTCGAGCCGGGGCAGGCTGCGGCCAAGATCACCCAAACGCTGTTTGCGCTGCGCCACCCCTTGGGCCATCGCGCGCGACAGATGCCCGCCTTGGGTCTCAACCCAACTGAGCAGGTCGAGCCGCACGGGCACCGCCATCTCAGCCGCCGCTGTTGGGGTCGGCGCGCGCCGGTCCGCGGCGAAATCGATAAGCGTGGTATCGGTTTCATGGCCAACGGCGGAGATCAGGGGAATGGTGCTGTCCGCCGCCGCCCGCACAAGGATCTCTTCATTGAACCCCCAGAGGTCTTCCAGGGAACCGCCGCCGCGGGCGACAATCAGCAGATCGGGCCGGGGCAAGGCACCGCCAGCTGTCATGGCGTTGAACCCTTTGATCGCATTAGTGACCTCGGGGGCGCATTTCTCTCCCTGAACGGCGACGGGCCAGATCAACACCTTGCGCGGGAACCGGTCGCGCAGGCGGTGCAGAATGTCTCGGATCACGGCGCCCGACGGGGAGGTCACAACCCCGATCACCTCCGGCAAATAGGGCAGGGGCTGTTTGCGCGCCTCATCGAATAGGCCTTCGGTGGCCAGCGCCGCGCGGCGTTTCTCCAGCATCGCCATCAGCGCACCGGCGCCTGCGGGCCGGATGTCTTCGATGACAAGCTGATATTTTGATTGCCCGGCAAAGGTGGTCAGGCGGCCTGTGGCGACCACCTCCAGCCCCTCCTCAGGCTGGTGTTGCAGGCGCGCTGAGACGCCTTTCCAGATCACCGCGGCAAGGACGCTGCGGTCATCCTTCAGGTCCAGATAGATATGGCCCGAGCGGGGGCGCGACAGCCGCCCGATCTCTCCCCTGACCCGCACATGGGAAAACGCACCCTCAACCGTGCGTTTCACCGCGCCGGAGAGTTCCGAGACGGTGAATTCCGGGGCGTTTCCCGTTGCTTCGTCCTCTATCAGGTCGGACATGGGCGCGTCTTTCCCCCGTTTGCTTGTCTTGACCGCAGCCCAAGCTTAGAACGCGGGCCAGGGAAGGCCAAGGAGGCGGCGGCAGATGAATATCCTGATCCTTGGCGGGGGCGGCCGCGAACATAGCTTGGCTTGGGCCGTCTTGCAGAACCCGAAATGCGACAAGCTGATCGTGGCGCCGGGGAATGCAGGGATCGCACAGATCGCCCATTGCGCGAGCCTGGATATAGAGAACCCCGGCGCAGTGACCGAATTCGCCGCCGAGAACGCGATTGATTTTGTGATCGTGGGGCCGGAGGCGCCTTTGGCGGTTGGGGTGGCGGATGCGCTGAACGACGCCGGGATATTGACCTTTGGGCCAAGCCAGGCGGCAGCGCAATTGGAGGCCTCCAAAGCCTTCACCAAGGAAATTTGCGATGCCGCGAATGCGCCGACCGCGGCTTATGCGCGCTTCGCGGAAGCCGAGCCCGCTAAGGCCTATATCCGTGCGGAAGGGGCGCCGATTGTGGTAAAAGCCGATGGGCTGGCCGCGGGCAAAGGTGTGATTGTGGCGATGGCGGAGGCGGAGGCCCTGGCCGCCATCGACGACATGTTCGGCGGCGCCTTTGGCGGGGCGGGTGCCGAAGTGGTGATCGAAGAGTTTATGGAGGGTGAAGAGGCGTCGTTCTTCGTCCTTTCCGACGGGAAGACCGCGCTGCCGATCGGCACCGCCCAAGACCATAAACGCGCCTTCGATGGCGATCAGGGGCCGAATACGGGCGGGATGGGGGCTTATTCCCCCGCCCCGGTTCTGGATGAGGCGGTGGCCGCGCGCGCCATGGCTGAGATCATCCAGCCGACAATTGACGAGATGGCCCGGCGTGGCACGCCGTATCGCGGTGTGCTTTACGCGGGGCTGATGATCAAAGACGGCGCGCCGCGGCTGGTGGAGTACAATGTCCGTTTCGGCGATCCAGAATGCCAGGTGCTGATGATGCGGTTGGGGGCGCAGGCCTTGGACCTGATGCTGGCCTGTGCCGAGGACCGCTTGAGCGAGATGCAGGTGAATTGGGCCGAGGATCACGCGATGACCGTGGTCATGGCCGCGGAAGGATATCCTGGACCTTATGAGAAAGACAGTGTGATCAAAGGGTTGGACGGGCTGCCCGAAGGCAGTTCTCATATGGTGTTCCATGCGGGCACGGCACGGGCCGAGGGGCAGTTTCGCGCCGCCGGTGGCCGGGTGCTGAACGTGACCGCGCGCGGAAGCGACCTGGCTGAGGCGCGGGATCGGGCTTACCGCATGTTGGACCAGATCGACTGGCCAGACGGGTTCGCGCGGTCTGATATCGGCTGGCGCGCCTTGGACTAACGGGAGCCGGAATTTTGCAAAATTCCGGGCCGTTTTCTTCGAAGAAAACGGGTCTCTCGGGATCTCAGTTGAGCCAGGTCTTGTAATCCGAGACCAGAAGATGGGTCGGCGCCACATCCTCTTCGATCTCGGCGAAGCGGCCGATAGGCTCTCGGAACCAATTGTCGGTCTCGTCGTCATTGACCGTGGAGACCTCGCCAATCAGCACATCGCCGCCTTCGCCCCAAAACGCGTGCCAATCGCCGGGCATCAGCGTCACGCTTTCGCCCGGTTCAAACAACAGCACCTCCCCCGGTCTAAACGCCCGCGTGATCCCGTCGCACAGCACCGTGCCGCCCGCGGTTTCATCAAAACTGCCATCTTCGGCGGAGCCATAAAGCTCGATCGCCATCGTCGCGCCGCCGCGATTGATGATATCCTCGGCTTTCAGATAATGCCGATGCATCGGGCTGATCTGATCTTTCTTTGAAATCAATAGCTTCTCAGCATAACACATGCCGCCGCCCGCTTGCAGATCGCTGAGCCGGCCATTGCGCAACGTAAAGAGGAAGAGGCCCAATTCCTCGAACTTACCTTGCCCGTAATCGGTGATGTCCCAGCCCATACGGCCCGAAATGATCCCCTCGATCTCGCCGCGTCGGACTTTCATCTCCTCCGGGCTCCAATAGGCAAAGGGCGGCAGCACAAAGCCGAAAGAGCGGATGAACGCATCGGCCTCAGCCATGATTGCGTTGATCTCGGACCGTTTCATTTTGGCACCTCACCTCGTTGCGCCTGAAGCATCCCCAAACCGCCCGCCGTTGCAAGGGGGATCAGAACTCAACGCCTTTCTGGGCGACGATCCCGTCTTTGAATGGGTGTTTGATCAGCGTCATCTCGGTCACGAGATCGGCGATTTCGATCAATTCCGGTTTCGCGTTCCGCCCGGTGAGGACCACATGGGTCATCTCGGGCTTCTCATTCAAAAGGAAATCGGTGACGGCGTCGATGTCGAGGTAATCATAACGAAGTGCGATATTGATCTCATCGAGCAGCACAAATTGGATGTTAGGGTCGCGGATCAGGGCTTTGGCTTTCACCCACCCGGCCTCTGCCGCCGCGACATCGGCCTCGCGATCCTGCGTTTCCCAGGTAAAGCCTTCGCCTGAGACGACAAATTGGCATTCCTCGGCAAAACGGGTCCGGAGCAGCTCCTTCTCGCCTGTGGTCCAGGTGCCTTTGATGAACTGGACAACGGCGCAAGGGATGCCATGGCCGATGCAGCGCATGATCATGCCAAAGCCGGAGGAGGATTTGCCTTTGCCGTTCCCGGTATGAACGACGATCAGGCCCTTGGTCTCGGTCTTCGTCGCCATCAGCCGGTCGCGCGCCTTTTTCAGTTTGCGCATCTTTTCGTTATGGCGGGCAGTGATGTCGTCCATCCAGGCGCTCCTGATGTTGGGCGCGCCCAGATTGCCGAGCCAGCTGTCTTTGGCAAGAGATGGATGCCTCCGGCGGCCATATTTGCAGGATGAAGAAGATACCCATTCTGGGCGGGCGTTGCCCCTTCTCTATCCCAAAAATATGGCCGCCGGAGGCAAAAGACTTAAGACGCTTCGTCGAGCACCCCGCGGGCGATTTGATCGGCTTCGATACTTTCGAAGAGCGCTTTGAAGTTGCCCTCACCAAACCCGTCATCGCCTTTGCGCTGGATGAACTCAAAGAAGATCGGGCCGATCACGGTTTTTGAGAAGATTTGCAAGAGGATGCGGGTTTCGCCGCCATCGACCACACCTTCCCCGTCGATCAGGATGCCATGGGCCTTCATCCGATCCAACGGCTCTTCATGGCCTTTCACTCGGTCATAGGACTGATCGTAATAGGTGTCGGGTGGGGCGGGCATGAATTTGATGCCTTTCTCGGCAATGGCATCGGTGGCGGCATAGATGTCATTGGTGCCAACTGCGATATGCTGGATGCCTTCGCCTTTGTACCGTTTGAGGTATTCGACAATCTGCCCTTTCTCGCCCCGATCCTCGTTGATCGGGATGCGGATGCGGCCGCAGGGGGAGGTCAGCGCGCGGCTCAGAAGCCCGGTATATTTGCCCTCGATATCGAAGAAGCGGATTTCCTTGAAGTTGAAGATCCGACCATAGAAATCGAACCAGACATCCATATTACCTTTGTGGACATTGTGGGTGAGGTGGTCGAGATAGAAGAAGCCGACACCGGCGGGATGGGCATCGGCGACCCAATCGAACTCCGCATTATAAGGGTTCGCGTCGTAGTATTGATCGATCAGATAGATCAGGCTGCCGCCAATGCCGATGATGGCGGGGACATCCATGGTTTTGTCCGCGCCGATGTATTCTTCAGCCCCTTGGGCCAGAGCGTGTTTCAGCGCGTGGTCGGCATCCACAACCCGCCAAGCCATCGACGGTGCGCAAGGCCCATGCTCCTCCACAAAGCGGCTGGCGAAGCTGCCGGGCTCGGCATTCAGCACATAGGTGATGTCGCCTTGCTGCCAAAGCTCGATGGCTTTCTCCTTATGGGTCGCGGTGTGGAGGTAGCCCATCTTGGCGAAAAGATCGCGCAGCTCTTGCGGCTCGGGATGGGCGAATTCCACAAATTCGAACCCGTCAGTTCCTGCGGGGTTTTCGGGAGTGATGGTGGAACGGGGGGCGTCATGGGGGAATGGACCCATTGGGGCATCTCCTTCGCATTGGATTCAACTGTTCGCTGAGGCCAGGATAGCTTGAGTCGGTCGCGTGTTCTGCGCGTTCTTGTGGTGCAGCCAGAGAGAATGTGCGATAGTTCCGCATATCAATGAAGAAGTGTGCGGGAAATTCGCATGATTGACGAAACGGATCGTCACTTGTTGCGCGCGGTGCAGGCGGATGCGACCTTGACCGCGCAGGACTTGGGGGAGCGGCTGAACCTCTCGGCCAGCCAGGCTGGACGGCGGCGGCAGCGGCTGGAGGCCGCGGGTTATATCACCGGGACGCGCGCGATGGTGGACCCAGGCCGCATCGGCCTGGGCGTCCAGGCCTTTGTCCAGGTGCAGATGGCCGCCCATAGCGATGATACCGATGCGAGCTTCTCCCGCCTGATCCGGACGCAACCGGCGATCACCGCGGCGTTCACGCTGACGGGTGAGTCCGATTATCTCCTCAGGATCTGGTGCGCTGATCTGAGCGCCTTGCACCAGATCATTCACGGGATACTCTTGCCCCATCCCTCTGTCGCACGGGTGCAATCCCAGATCGTTATGGACCAAATGAAACCCGACGCTGCCTTGCCGATCTGAGGGCGGCGCGCCAGCCAAAGGCCCGCATGGACGACATTCTGCTGCAAGCCACGATCTATCTCGCCGCGATGGTCATCGCGGTGCCGCTGTCGGTGCGCTTCGGGATGGGGTCGGTTCTGGGGTATCTGCTGGCAGGTATCCTGATCGGGCCGGTTCTCGGGCTAGTGGCCGATACCGAGGATTTGCAGCATTTCGCGGAATTTGGCGTTGTCCTGATGCTGTTCCTGATTGGGCTGGAATTGGACCCCCGCGGGCTCTGGGAGATGCGGCAGAAGCTCCTTGGGCTTGGCGGCGCGCAGATTGTCTTGAGTACAATTGCCCTGGCCGCGGGCGCGATGGTGTTGGGCTTTGCTTGGCAGACGGCGCTGGCGATTGGGCTGGTCTTGGCGCTTTCCTCCACCGCGATCGTTCTGCAAACGTTGAACGAAAAAGGCCTGATGCAGACCAATGGAGGCCGGTCCGCCTTTTCGGTGCTTCTGACCCAGGACATCGCGGTCATCCCGATGCTGGCGCTTCTACCGCTTTTGGCGGTGGAAGGCATGATCAGCTTTGCCGAAGACGGGTCGATCCAGCGGGGCGGCCATGGGGAGGAGGCGCATCACAGTCTGTCACTCGTCGACGGGCTGCCGGCCTGGGGGGTGACGCTGGTGACGCTTCTGGCGGTCGCGGCGGTGATCTTCGCGGGCTACTACCTGTCACGCCCCCTATTCCGCTTTGTCCATATGGCACGGCTGAGGGAGATGTATACCGCCGTGGCCCTGGTGATCGTCGTGGGCATTGCGTTTCTCATGATCCTGGTGGGCCTGTCGCCCGCGCTTGGTGCCTTTGTGGCGGGTGTCGTTCTGGCCAATTCAGAGTTCCGCCATGAGCTTGAAGCGAATATCGAGCCTTTCAAGGGCCTGCTTCTGGGGCTTTTCTTCATCACCGTGGGCGCGGGCATCAATTTCTTTGTGCTTTGGGCCAATCTCTTTGTGGTGATTGGCCTGACCCTTGCGGTGATGATTGTGAAGGGGTTGATCCTTTTCGGCATCGGCCTGGCGTTCCGGCTGCGGGGGCGGAACCTTTGGCTTTTCACGTTGGGCCTCGCGCAGGCGGGCGAATTTGGTTTTGTTCTGATCTCGTTTTCGCTTCAGCAATCGGTTCTGACGACGCGGATTGGTGAGATGCTGCTGCTGGTTGTGGCGCTGTCGATGCTGCTGACCCCGCTTTTCTTCATCCTCTATGAGTTCCTGAGCCGCCGGATGGGTGAAGGGGGGGAGGACACGCCAGAACCCGAT
This sequence comes from Rhodophyticola sp., assembly GCA_028279315.1. GTDB lineage: Bacteria > Pseudomonadota > Alphaproteobacteria > Rhodobacterales > Rhodobacteraceae > Rhodophyticola. Next base: position 7,077 of record JANQNZ010000044.1, read on the forward strand.
ACAATAGACCAGCAGGCCCCCATCATCATCGCCGGGATCGGTCGCTTTGGGCAGGTGGTGAACCGGATGGTCCAGGCGTCAGGTTTCAAGACCGTGGTGCTGGACGCGGATCTGTCGATGATCCAGCTGATGCGGCAGTTTGGGTATCGCGGCTTCTTTGGGGATCCGACGCGGCCTGAGTTGTTGCACGCCGCGGGCATTGATGAGGCGAAGGTGCTGGTTGTGGCCGTTGATGACCGGCAGGATGCGGTGCGTCTGGTGGATTATGCCCGACGGCGGCGGCCTGATCTGGCGATCACCGCGCGGGCCAATGACCGGCTGCATGTCTATGAACTCTTCAACGCAGGTGCCGACCATATTGTGCGAGAGATGTTCGACAGCTCGCTCCGCGCCGGGCGCTATGTGCTGGAGGATATGGGGCTGACCGATTACGAAGCCCATGAGCTGGAGACCGCGTTTTATCGCCATGACCGGCATAACCTACGCGAGTTGGCGGAGCTTTGGGTGCCGGGTGTGCCGGTCAACCGGAATGCCGCTTATATGGAGCGCGCGCGGGAGTTGGACAGCAACCTGGAGGCCGCGCTTGTGAGCCAAGCGGATGAGGGCGAGGCTGAGGAGAAAGGGCGCAGGCCCCGTGGCGATGCAGGTGCGCTGAGGGGGGTTGTGCCGGGCGGCGGTCAGCGGCCCGGGGATGGGTGAAGAGGTGAGGCACCTAATCACCATTTATTCTGCTTCCCCTGCCCGAATAGTGCGCCGAAGGCGCCGGGCATCGACAGGCCGTCCCGCGGCCTGGCGATTTGGTAAGGCCTGGTGCTCAGATCGGAGCGAAGACGGATTTGGCTGCCATAAAGCGCTGTCGCTCAGAGGTTGGATCGCCAGTCCCCGGCCTGTCGATGCCCGGCTTCCCATAGCGCCCTCGGCGCTAACCGTCCGCCACCCCTGCCTCGGCAAAGGTCGCCATGCCCGAATGGCAGGCCAGCGCCCCTTTCAGGACTTGGATCGCCAGCGCCGCGCCGGAGCCTTCGCCGAGGCGCATCCCTAGGTCGAGGAGTGGCGCCTTCTGAAGCCGCTCCAAAAGTGCGCTATGGGCGACTTCTGCTGAGACATGGCCTGCAAGGGCGTGGTCCAGGGCACCCGGGCAGGCCTCATGCAGGGTCGCGGCGGCGGCGGTGCAGATGAAGCCGTCCAGGATCACCGGAATGCGCAGCACGCGCGCCCGGGCAATTGCACCGGCCATCGCGGCCAGTTCTCTCCCGCCGAGACAGCGGAGCGCCTCAAGCGCATCGGTCTTGGCCGACGGGTTTACGTCCAGCGCCGTCTCAATCACGCGGGCCTTGGCCGCGACGCCCGCATCGTCGAGCCCCGTCCCGCGTCCCGCCCAATCCGCCGCCGCGCCGCCATAAAGCGCATAGGCAATCGCCGCCGCCGAGGTGGTATTGCCGATCCCCATCTCACCCGTCACCAGCAAATCGGCCTTGGGGTCCACCGCGTCCCACCCGGTTCGAAGCGCGGCCAGGCACTCCGCCTCATTCATCGCGGGGCCTTGGGTGAAATCGGCGGTGGGCGTGTCGAGGTCGAGCGCATGGGTGCGGAGCGTGGCGCCCGCCTCCTGGCAGAGCTGGTTGATCGCCGCGCCGCCCGCCGCGAAATTCGCCACCATCTGTGCGGTGACCTCGGGCGGGAAGGCGCTGACGCCGCGGGCCGCGACGCCGTGATTGCCCGCGAAGACAAGCGCTTGTGGTGCGGTGATCCGAGGCACCGCCTCCCCCCGCCATGCGGCATACCAGATCGCCAGTTCTTCCAAGCGGCCCAAGGCGCCGGGCGGTTTGGTCAATTGGGCATTCCGCGCCTCGGCCTCGGCCTGAGCATTCAGATCAGGCCCGGGCGCGTGGGCGAGCGCGGCGCGGAAGGTCTCAAGTGAGGCAAACGGGTCGGACATCGGCGCGCGGTCTTTCATTGCGGTGGCACGAGCTTTGGTGTTTATCGCAACCCGGCCCGTTTGCGACGCGACAGAAAGGCCCATCCAAATGCCCGATTCCGACCCAACGGAACAATCGGCGCTGGTCCAACCCGGCGATTTGTGGGTCGCGTTTGGGCTTCTGACCCGGCTGCCGGTGCCCGGGGCGGGGGACGCAGCGCGCAGCGCCAAGGCAGCGTGGGCCTGGCCCCTCGTGGGTTCTGTCATCGGGTTTCTGGGGCTGGTGGCGATTTGGATTGGCGTGGCGCTCGGCACGCCAACCGGGGTGACCGCTGCCGCAGCGCTGGCGGTGATGATCCTGGCCACCGGGGCGCTCCATGAAGACGGGTTGGCCGATACGGCCGATGGGTTCTGG
>JANQNZ010000047.1 GCA_028279315.1 Rhodophyticola sp.
GATGCCTCCGGCGGCCATATTTTCAGGATGAAGAAAGAGGGGGCGAGGGCCGTCTTGGGAAACGTCCAGTGGACGTTTTCAGACCCGAGCGGGCGGAGCCCCGGCGGTCATCCAAGAGGGCCGGGGCGGCGTTCCTCAGACAGGAGTACATTGGCCTCCACATTGCCGACACCCGGCAAGGTCATGATCCGGCGGCGCAGCACCCGTTCGAAATCCGGCAGATCGCGGGCCGTGACGCGGAGGCGGTAGTCGTAAAGGCCAAGGACGTGTTGGACGGTTTGCACTTCGGGAATGGCGGTGACCGCGCGCTCAAAATCCTCCAGGCTGACCCGACCTTTGGTGGCGAGTTTCACGCCTAGAAAAACGGTGACGCCGAAGCCTAGTTTTTCCAGGCCCAGGTCGAGGCGGCGGGGTTTCAGAACATCCGCCTCTTGCAGCCGTTTGATCCGGCGCCAGGTGGCGGGTTGGCTGAGGCCGATGCGGCGGCCCAACTCCGAGGCCTTCAGGGTCGCATCGGCCTGGAGAGCGCGCAGGATGGCCCGGTCGGACGCGTCGAGATCGATCATAACGGCAGGCTTTCGGTTTCTTTGATCGTGGCCACATGCATCAGCGCCTCGATATCGGCGATATGGGGGAGCGTCAGGATGCGGGCGCGGTAGATTTCTTGATAATGGCCCATGGTGCGCGCGATGACCGAGAGGCGCACATCGACGCGGCCGAGAAAGGTTTGGATTTCGGTGACTTCGGGGACGTCGCGGGCGGCGGCGAGGAATTCGTCAAAGGCGCGCGGATTGGTTTTGTCGAGCGTGATCCGAAGCGAGACCTCGACGGCGTATCCAAGGGCGGGCCAGTTGATCACCGCCTGTTCGGCCCGGACCACGCCCTGTTCGCGGAGGCGGTCGAGGCGTTTGTAGCAGGTTGCAAGCGGCAGGCCCGTGGCAGCGGCAAGGGCCGCCATCGGTTGGTCGGGGTCGGTCTGTAAATGGCGGAGGAGGCGCCTATCGCTGTCGGTAATCATGCGTATTTATCGGAAAAGTGAAGATGTGAGCATGATTTTCTCGCATATGGATATTAATATGCCAAGCTTCAAAGCTGATCACGCTGAACTCTGATTATGGTCTGCGCCAAATCTGACCCATGCGAGGAGAGAGACGATGCGGGTGTATTACGATCGCGATTGCGACATCAATCTGATCAAGGACAAGAAGGTGGCGATTTTGGGCTATGGCTCCCAAGGTCATGCCCATGCGCTGAACCTGCGGGATTCGGGCGCGAAGAATGTGGTGGTGGCGTTGCGTGAGGGTTCGGCCAGCGCGGCCAAGGCCGAAGGCGAAGGCTTGCAGGTTATGGGGATTGCTGAGGCCGCGGCCTGGTGTGATCTGATCATGTTCACCATGCCCGATGAATTGCAGGCCGAGACCTATCGCAAATACGTACATGACAACCTGCGCGAGGGCGCGGCGATTGCTTTTGCCCATGGTCTGAACGTGCATTTCGGGCTGATCGAACCGAAACCAGGTGTCGATGTGATCATGATGGCGCCGAAAGGTCCGGGCCACACGGTGCGCGGCGAATACGCCAAAGGCGGCGGTGTGCCTTGCCTGGTGGCGGTGGATAACGACGCCTCGGGCAAGGCCTTGGAGATCGGGCTTTCCTATTGCTCGGCCATTGGCGGCGGGCGCTCGGGTATCATCGAGACGAATTTCAAAGAGGAATGTGAGACCGATCTGTTCGGAGAACAGGCCGTCCTTTGCGGCGGTTTGGTGGAGCTGATCCGCATGGGCTTCGAAACCCTGGTCGAAGCCGGGTATGCGCCCGAGATGGCCTATTTCGAATGCCTGCATGAGGTGAAGCTGATCGTGGATCTGATCTATGAAGGCGGGATTGCCAACATGAACTATTCGATCTCGAACACTGCGGAATATGGCGAATATGTCTCTGGGCCGCGCGTGTTGCCGTATGATGAGACCAAAGCGCGGATGAAGGCGATTTTGACCGATATCCAAACCGGTAAATTCGTGCGCGATTTCATGGCGGAAAATGCCGTCGGGCAGCCCTTCTTCAAAGGCACGCGGCGGATGAACGACGCGCACCAGATCGAAGAGGTGGGCGAGACGCTGCGAGGCATGATGCCGTGGATCTCCGCCGGCAAGATGGTGGACAAGGCTAAGAACTAAGGCCAGATCTGGGGCATGACCCCGGTCCAACGGAACATTGTCAGGCTGTCGGTTGCGGTTTTGGCCCTGGGGCTGATCCTCGATGGCGGCCTGACGCATTTGACGGCGCGCACCCATGGGGACGCGCCGTTTGATTTGGTGTTCGAGACGGAACGTTATCCGGTCTGGCGGGGGGACGGCGCGGCACCAGATGGGGCGGCGGTCGCGCTGCCAGATCCCGAGGGCTCTTTCGGATTGACCGAACGCTACACTCTGCCCGATGGCACCGAAGTGTCCTGCTGGTTTGTGACGACGCGCAGCCGGTGCGGCCAAGGGTGGGCGGTGGAGTATCGCTAGACCCAAGCGCACAGAGGTGGTGCATTTCTGTTATCTTGTCACAATCGCCCGCGCCTCCCACATCCCCGCCCATGACACATCTTGATATCCATACCCGCCAGGGCTGGCCCTCAGATGTGGAGACTTTGCTTGCAGAGTATCCGCGGGAGGCCTGGCCCGATCACCCGCATTTTGCGCAGTCCATTCAGAATTGGATGGGGGCGCATCGCGGATTTCGCCAATTGGGCGAGCTGATCCGTCTTGATACCGAGGCCTATCTCGGCAAAGCCCGGGCGCCGGAAGATTTTGGCGCGCGTTTGGGCTATTTCGGCAATCTGATGGTGCGCAATTTGCACGGGCATCACACTTGGGAAGACCGCCGGTTTTTCCCCGAGATTCAAGCGATTGATGACCGCTTTGAAACGGGCCTCGAGACCTTGGAGAGCGATCATGAGGTGCTGGATGAGGTCTTGGAGCGGATCACCGGCCAAGCCAATCGGGCCATCAAACTGATCCAGTTGGATGAGGCCCAGGCCCGGGAAGAGGCGAAGACCTTGCGCGACACCGCGGAAGAGATCGAAGGGTTTCTGGCGCGGCATCTGGAGGATGAAGAGGATCTAATTGTCCCGATCGTGCTTCATCACAAGATGCGGGGGTAGGACGTCACGGCTTTGGGCGGAGCCATCGCCGTTCTGCGCCCCTTCCCGAATAACGCGTGGGACACGGGCCTGACATCGCGGGTTGGCCTGGGGCTTAGGTTTCAAATAGATGGGTAGACCGGGCCGCCGGACGGTAAGGTCACCGGGCCACGGCCCGGTCTACGGATTGACGGCAGGATTGCTGCGTCACAACCTATCGAGGGCGCCTCGCGGTTCATCCGGCCCCGATTTAGCTCGTCCTCACCCGCCGGCTAACCCCTCGGAAACTGCGCCTCAAACGCCGCCTGCCCCCGCTCCGAAAACAGCACCGCACGGCTTTCAGGGTCGCGCCGGGCCCAGCCCAGGGCCTCGATCCGGGCGAAGATCGCTCGGCCAAGGGAGCCCGCCAGATGGCTGCGCCGTTCGGACCAGTCCAGACACTCCCGGCAAATCGGTGCGCGGCGGGCGCGAAGGGCCGGCAGATCGACGCCAAACGCTTGCACAAACTCAGCCCCGTCCGGCGCCAAAACCGGCCCAGCCTCGGTTTCAAGTAGAAACCTCCGGGTGAGCAGACTGTCATAAAGCTGAATGCCCATCGCGCCCGCCAAATGGTTGTAGCACACCCGCGCATGGCGCAGCGCATCGTCTCGTGGCCCGGTCCGGGTGCGGGGCCGGGCCAAACCAGCGGAGAGGCCCATCAGCCCCTCAAGCACCTGGGCCACATCCTCATGGGCCAGGGCGAAATACTTGTGCCGTCCCTGTTTGCGAGGCCGGATCAGACCACCCTCGGCCAGTTTCGACAAATGCGCGCTTGCGGTCTGGGCCGTCACACCGGCCTCGGCGGCCAGTTCCGAGGCGGTCAGTGCCCTGCCATCCATCAGCGCGGTCAGGATATTGGCCCGCGCCGGATCACCGATCAGCGCCGCCATACGCGCGATATCCGGGCCTTCTTTCATAGTTCGACCTTAACCGAAGCATTCGCGCATGTCGATTGGCTATCCCTAAGGCCGCAACCCAGAAGGAGCCCCCATGCTGACCTGCATCATCCGTTACCAGATCGACCCGACAAAGCGTGATCAGTTCGCTGAGTATGCCCGGAATTGGAGCCAGGCGATTCCCCGTTGCGGCGCCGATCTGATCGGCTACTTTGCCCCGCACGAAGGATCGTCCACCTTGGCGTATGGTATTTATAACATCGAAAGCCTCGCGGCTTATGAGGCGTATCGGGCAAGGCTGGCCGAGGATCCGCTTGGCAAACGGAACTACGCCTTTGCCCAGGCCGAGAAGTTCCTGCTGCGCGAAGACCGGACCTGGCTGAAACGGGTCTCCGACCCCCATGGGCCAAGCCGATGATCGCGGTCATCTTCGAGGTTGAGCCAGCCGAGGGGCAGCGGGCGGCCTATCTCGATATCGCGGCGTCCCTGCGCCGGCATCTTGAGGCGATCCCTGGATTCATCTCGGTTGAGCGGTTCGAAAGCCTGACGGTGCCGGGCAAAATCCTGTCCCTGTCTTTCTTCGAGGATGAAGAGGCGGTGGCCGCCTGGCGCCGGACGCCCGAACATCGCGCGGCCCAATCCGCCGGGCGCAACCGGCATTTCGCCGGCTACCGGCTGCGCATCGCCGGTGTGATCCGCGATTACGGGATGCAGGACCGCGCCCAAGCGCCCGAGGACAGCAATCTGACCCATGGCTGCCCGGCTGACCGGGGCAAAGAGGGCGGGAAATGACCGCCACCCCACAATCCCCCGGCGCCTTCAACTGGGCGCTGATCCTGTCCCTTGGCGTGATCTGGGGCACGGCGTTTATGAGTGTCTCCACAGCGCTAGACGGCTTCGGCCCCTGGACTGTCACGGCGGGGCGCACAACGCTTGGCGCGATGGCGCTTTTGGTCGCGGGCCGGCTGATGGGCCAAGGCTTGAGCCAAATCAGCGGCGGGCGGGCTTGGGGGTATTCCGTGGTGATCGGCGTTGGCGCGGTGGCCTTGCCTTTCGGTCTGCTCTCTTGGGGGCTGCAGCATGTGCCATCGGCCTTTGCGGGCGTGGCCATGGGGGCGGTGCCGCTTCTGGTGCTGCCGCTCGTCGCGATCTTCTCGCCTGAGGAAGGCATTGGCCCACGCCGGGTGATCGGCGTGGGGTTGGGCTTTGTCGGGCTTTTGATCCTGGTGGGCGACGGCGCCTTCGACCGCTCAGGGCGCGACATGGAATGGCTTGGGCGGCTCGCCTGTATCGGGGCGGCGGGCTGTTATGCCGTGGGCTCCGTCCTGACGCGCCGGGCGCCGAAAATGCCGCCGGTGGCTTTCGCCACGGCAACCTTGGTCGCGGCGGCAGCGGTGCTGATCCCCGTGGCGCTTCTGACTGAAGGGGTGCCAGAGGCCTGGCCCACGCTGCCCTCGCTTGCGCTCATCTATGTCGCGCTTCTGCCCACCGGGCTGGCAGGGATCATCCGCGTGCGGGTCATTACAACCGCCGGATCGCTTTTCATGTCGCTCACCAGCTATATGGTTCCGGTCTGGGCGGTGATCTTTGGGATCACCCTGATGGGGGAGGCCTTACCGCCCCAGCTTTTCTTGGCGCTGGCGCTGATCCTGGCGGGGATCCTGCTCAGCCAGTGGCGGAGCCTGTTTGGGCGTTAACAAGGCCGCGCAAGCACAAAGCACAACATAAGCCGGGCATCGACAGGCCGGGGGCTGGCGATC
>JANQNZ010000064.1 GCA_028279315.1 Rhodophyticola sp.
GGCGTTGCCGCGGCGATCAAGCTCGCCGCTCAACTGGCCGCCTCCGATTTCACCGACCGCCTGGCCGCGCGGATCGCGGATGCGGAACAGGCTGCGGCCTCGGCCATTCATGACCATCAGGAGGCCGGGCAATGACAACCCGCGCCGTCCCGGTCGGCATCGGCCATTATCTGCCCGCCCGCGTCGTCCCAAATGCCGAGTTCGAGGACTGGCTCGACACAAGTGATGAGTGGATTCGCGCCCGCTCTGGCATCGAACGCCGCCATTTCGCGGCCGAGGGGGAAACGACATCGCAGATGGCCATCGCCGCCGCGCGCGCCGCATTGGATGACGCCGGGCTGACACCGGGCGATATCGACGCGCTGATTGTGGCGACCTCGACCCCCGACCTCACCTTCCCCTCTGCGGCAACCATGGTGCAGGCGGGCCTTGGCCTGACCGGCGGCTTTGCCTTCGATGTGCAGGCGGTTTGCGCAGGGTTTGTCTATGCGCTCTCCACCGCCAACGCGTTCATCACCTCGGGCCAGGCCAAGCGCGTCCTGGTGATTGGCGCCGAAACCTTCAGCCGGATCATGGATTGGGAGGACCGCGGTACCTGCGTCCTGTTTGGCGATGGCGCCGGCGCGCTGATCCTGGAGGCGCAGACGGGCGCGGGCACAGCCGAGGATCGCGGGATCCTTGGCATTGATCTCCATTCCGACGGCCAGTACCGCGATCTCCTCTATGTCGATGGCGGCGTTTCGGCGACGCAATCGACGGGCGTCTTGAAGATGCAGGGCCGGGAGGTCTTCCGCCATGCCGTTGAAAAACTTGCGGAAACCGCCCATGCGGCGCTGGCGAAGTCCGGGCTTGGCGCCGATGATGTCGATTGGATCGTCCCGCATCAGGCTAATTTACGGATCATCAGCCGCACGGCGCAAAAGATGGGGGTCGGCATGGACCGCGTTGTGGTGACGGTGCAGGACCACGGCAACACGTCGGCCGCCTCGATCCCCCTTGCGCTCTCCGTTGGCGCCGCGCGCGGGCAGATCAAAACCGGCGATCTTCTGGTCACCGAAGCGATCGGCGGCGGCCTGGCCTGGGGGGCGGTTGTTCTGCGCTGGTAACCCTGTGGATAGGCGGCGATTCAGCGCCTAGCCCCAAGCCCTTGATATTGACTTGAGAAATCCCTTCGCCCATGCTGCTTTGAAATCAACGGGGGATTAGGGATGGCTGGTAAGACGCTCACACGTATGGATTTGAGCGAAGCGGTGTTTCGCGAAGTGGGCTTGTCGCGCAATGAAAGCGCGCAATTGGTGGAACGCGTGTTGGAGTTGATGTCGGACAGCCTGGTTGATGGCGGTCAGGTCAAAATCTCCTCATTCGGCACGTTTTCGGTCCGCAGCAAGACCGCGCGTGTGGGGCGCAACCCCAAGACCGGCGAAGAGGTGCCGATCCTGCCCCGCCGCGTCCTGACCTTCCGGCCCAGCCATCTGATGAAGGACCGCGTCGCCGCCGGAAATCGCGGTCGATAACTCGAGGCACGGAGAAGCGAGCAGTCGATGTCGAAATCGCCCCAAGCCTTCCGCACCATCCGCGAGGTGGCCGAATGGCTTGGCGTGGCTGCCCATGTGCTGCGCTTCTGGGAAAGCAAATTCTCTCAGATCAAACCGGTGAAACGGGCCGGTGGACGGCGGTACTATCGACCGTCGGATATGGAGCTGATCGGCGGCATTAAGGTGCTGTTGCATGACGAGGGCTTGACCATCCGTGGCGTCCAGAAGATGATCCGCGAAGAGGGCATCGCCCATGTGGCCAGCCTGTCACCGCCTCTAGAGGACGAGCTGGTCAGCGGTGAAACGCTAGAGGTCGAAGCGGTGACCGAGTTGGACCCTCCCGCGACGCCGGAACCGGAACCAACACCCGAGCCGGAGCCGGCCTCCGCGCCCGAGCTAGAGTCGGCATCCGAAGAGGTCGCAGAGGCAGAGCCGGAGCCAGAACCCCAACCAGAATTGACCTTTGCCGAAGCCGCGCCAGT
>JANQNZ010000069.1 GCA_028279315.1 Rhodophyticola sp.
TTGGATTCCGGCCCGGCTCACCGCACTCCTCATCGCCACGGCCTGTGCCATGCCGCAAGCCTGGACAATCGCCCGGCGCGATGCGCCCCTCCACCGCTCCCCCAATGCCGGCTGGCCGGAGGCCGCCATGGCAGCAGGTCTGAATGTCGCGCTGTCTGGTCCGCGGAGCTATCACGGGGCGCAGCAGGACTTCCGCTTTGTGAACCCAGAGGGCCGCCGCGAGATTGGCGCGGACGAGATCGAGGCAAGCGTTGCGGTGCTGTGGCGGGCTTGGGCGATCCTCCTTGTACTCGCGCTTCTGATCGCGCTGGTCTGACCACTTGCGAGACCTCGTAGCCCTGCTAGGCTTGCGGGCGTTTGAAACCTCAGGATTCACCCCATGCGTATTCTTCCCGCCGCCGTTCTTGCCTTTGCCCTTTCCGTCACCTCCGCTTTCGCCCAACAATGCGGCGGGGATTTCTCGAATTTCGTCAACGCGCTGCGGGCCGAAGCCGTCAACCGCGGCCATTCCCAGGCCAATGTCGATGCCTTCTTTCGCACCGCCCGGTTTGATCAATCGGTGATCAATGCCGACCGCCGCCAGGGGGTGTTCCAACTGCCGTTCCTGGAGTTCTCGCGCCGGGTCATCAGCCAGAACCGGATCGACAATGGCCGCCGCAACAACCAGCGCTATGACAGCATCTTCGATATCGCGGAGCGGCAATATGGCGTCTCGCGCGGGGTTCTTCTGGCTTTCTGGGCGCTGGAGACCGATTACGGCCAGGTCCAGGGCGATTTCAACACGCTGAACGCACTTGTCACGCTGTCCCATGATTGCCGCCGCCCGAACCTCTTCCGGCCCCATATCTTCGCGGCGCTGGAATTGTTCGAGAATGGCGATTTCGATCCGGCGACCACAACCGGTGCTTGGGCCGGCGAGATCGGGATGGTGCAGATGCTGCCCGAGGATATCCTCACCCGCGGCGTCGACGGCGATGGCGACGGGCATGTGCGGCTGAAGACCTCACCCGCCGACGCGCTTCTCTCCGGCGCCAATATGCTGCGCGGGCTTGGCTGGCGCGCGAATGAGCCTTGGCTGGTGGAGATCACCGTGCCGCAGAACCTGGATTGGTCGCGTACCGGGCTGGACCATGAGTTGCGCGTCTCGGATTGGGAGGCGGCGGGCGTCCGCGCCCGAAATGGCGGTGCGCTACCGAACCGGAACTTGCCCGCTTCGGTCCTTCTGCCACAGGGGCGGAACGGGCCCGCCTTCCTCGCTTATCCCAATTTCGATGTGTTCTTTGAGTGGAACCAGAGCTTTGTCTATGTCACCACCGCGGCCTATTTCGCCACAAGGCTGGAAGGTGCATCGGTCTATAACGCGGGCAGTCCTGACCCTGGGCTGAGTGCCGATCAGATGCGCCAATTGCAGCAGCGTTTGGTCGCGCGCGGCCATGATGTGGGCGGGGTTGATGGAATCTTGGGCCGGATGACCCGCGCCGCCGTCCAGGCCGAGCAGCAGCGCCTGGGCCTGCCCGCCGATGCCTGGCCCACCCGCGCGCTTTTGAACGCGCTCTGAACGCCGAGCCGAGCGAGCCCTATTCCAAGACCGGGTCCGGCCCCGCATCGCGCGTGGTGCGGATCGGGAACCGGTCGCCATCCTGGGTGATCATGATGAGGCGCCCGTTGTTTTCCACGTATGCGTCACAACGCGCGAAGCCGTTCACATAATCGATGCAGACCGTGCCATCGCCGGTTACCTCAAAATAGCCATAGGCATAACCGCCTTCGCCCAGGTCGTAGGCGTAGGTATAGCGGCCATCGTTGTAGAAATGGGACACGCCATCGTCGAAGAAGATCAGTTCCTGCCCGCGCAGACGGGTGTCAAGCGCATCGGCGGGAATCACGACATCGCCCGGCCGTGTGTCGATGGTTTGGGCGGAAAGCGGTGTGGCGACGAGGCACAGGATCAGGATGGTGCGCATGAGACCTCCGGGATGGCGTAAGGCACCCTAGCGCAGCCGGGTGCGCCCGAGCTTCACACGATTGCGCGACTGCGGTGGCGATGCGTTCTGCACTGCGGCATTTGGACAAATTCAAACGGGGCGCCTGACCCCCACATTGACGTCAATAATCCTCTACCAGAGACGCGCCATGCTCAGCCTTCTCACTTTGCTCCTGCCGCTGGCCCTGTTGATCTGGCTGGCCTGGCGCGGGATTTCCGTCCTGGTCCTGGCCCCGCTCATGGCGCTTCTGGCCGCCGCGCTCGCGGCAGAGCCGCTTTTGGCCAATCTCACCCAACGGTTCATGCCGGCGGCGGGCGGATTCATCACTGCGTTCTTCCCGCTTTTCCTGCTTGGGGCCATCTTTGGCCGGGTGATGGAAGACAGCGGCGCCGCGCGGCGGATCGCCGATGGGATCGTCCGCGCCCTTGGCCGTGACCAGGCGATCCCGGCGGTTGTGCTGTCTTGTGCGGTGCTGACCTATGGTGGCGTCTCTCTCTTTGTCGTTGCTTTCGCGGTCTACCCGCTCGCCATGGCGCTTTTCCGCAGCGCCGATCTGCCGCGCCGCCTGATCCCGGCGGCCATTGCCCTTGGGGCCTTCACCTTCACGATGACGGCGTTGCCCGGCACGCCCGCGATCCAGAACGCAATCCCGATGCCTTACTTCGGCACCACGGCCTTTGCCGCGCCGGGGCTTGGAGTGATTGCGGCGATGATCATGGCGGGGCTGGGGCTTGCCTGGCTGCGTCATCGGGCCAGACGTCTTCGTGCGCTTGGCGAAGGGTTCTTCCGTGTGACGAGCACGGAGGACGACGCGGCACCGGCACCCGTCCGCAGGCCCGTGCCGTTCTGGGCCGCGCTTCTGCCGATCCTCTCGGTCTTGGCACTCAACCTCCTGTTCAGCACGCTGTTGCTGCCTGCGCTCGATCTCGCCTACCTAGCTGATCCCGCCTGGGGCGCAGTGGAGGCGGCCTCACTGATCGGTATCTGGTCGATTATCCTGGCGCTGATCCTGGCCATTCTCCTTGCCCTCTTTCTGTTCCGCCACAGCCTTGAGACCCCAAGCCAGTCCCTCAGCCAAGGCGCCGAGGCCGCGCTCCTCCCGATCTTCAACACCGCCGCGTTGGTCGGGTTCGGCGCGGTGATTGCAAGCCTGCCGGGCTTCGCATTGGTCAGCCAAGGGGTCGCGGCCCTGCCCGGCGGGCCGCTGGTCTCCATGGCGGTGTCGGCGTCGATCCTGGCGGGTGTCACCGGCTCCGCCTCAGGCGGCATGAGCATCGCGCTCGACACGCTTGGGAACCAGTATCTCGCGGAGGGGCAGCAGGCGGGGATTGAACCGGCGCTGATGCACCGGGTCATTGCACTCGCCACAGGTGGGCTTGACGCCTTGCCCCATAACGGCGCGGTCATCACGCTTCTGTCGATAGGGCGGCTGACCCATCGCGAGAGTTATGGCGACATCTTCATGGTCGCCGTGGCGATCCCAGTTTTGGCGCTGGTAGCGGTGTTGGTCCTTGGCGGCACGTTCGGGGTGTTTTGAGGTGTTCTCAGGTTGGGGTCGGCGAAACACACCTGCATACGAAGCCGCTACGCGAGCCGGGCATCGACAGGCCGGGGGCTGGCGATCCAACGGATGAGCCGGCGCGCTTTATCCCAGCCAAATCCGACCTCACTCTGACCGCAGCACCAAACCCAACCAAATCGCCAGACCGCGGGACGGCCTGGCGATGCCCGGCGGCTTCGCCGCGCCATTCGGGCAGGGGAAGGAGAAGACAGGGGGATAGGGTGGAGGGTCAGTGCGCCCTCAGGTCACGCCACCATCTGCTCCGCCTTCTTCAAATCCACGCTCACCAACTGGCTCACCCCCTGTTCGGCCATGGTCACGCCAAACAGCCGATCCATCCGCGACATGGTGATCGCGTGGTGGGTGATGATCAGGAAGCGGGTGTCGGTGCGGCGGCACATCTCATCCAGAAGGTCGCAGAAGCGGGTGACATTGGCGTCGTCAAGCGGCGCGTCGACCTCGTCCAGCACACAGATCGGCGCGGGGTTGGCCAGAAAGACGCCGAAGATCAGGGCAAGCGCGGTCAGGGTCTGCTCGCCGCCTGACAGAAGCGACAGGGTGGAGAGTTTCTTGCCCGGCGGCTGGCACAGAATCTCCAGCCCCGCTTCCAGCGGATCGTCGCTTTCCACCAGAACCAGCTTCGCCTCACCGCCACCAAAAAGATGGGTGAAGAGCATCGAGAAATTGCGGTTCACCTCTTCGAAAGCGGTCAGGAGCCGCTCCCGCCCCTCGCGGTTCAGCGACGCGATGCCGGTCCGCAGCTTCTTGATCGCCTCTTCAAGGTCGAGCTTCTCGGCCTCTAGCGTGTCATGTTCCTCCTGCACCGCCTTGGCGTCCTCCTCAGCGCGCAGGTTCACCGCGCCAAGCGCGTCACGTTGGCGGCGGAAGCGGAGGACATCGGCCTCGATCCGTTCCGCGCCCGGCAACCTCTCCGGGTCCGCATCGAGCGTGTCGAGAAGGGCGGCGGGTGTCACCTCCATCTCTTCCATGATCCGTTCGGCGGCATGAGCCACGGCTTCCGCCGCGCCATCACGACGGGCCTCGGT
>JANQNZ010000084.1 GCA_028279315.1 Rhodophyticola sp.
ACGCAATCAGCACCAGCACCGACAGGATCAGGAACATCACATTGTCTTCCATCTGCAGCGCTTGCAGAAACGCCCCGGACGAGTCGCGCCAGGTCCACAAAAGCATATCCGGCACGGCCGCCTGCACCCGGTTCACCGCCGATTGCACGTCCTCGGGATCATCCAGGATGACCTCGATCTCATCGGCCATTCCCTCGCGGTTGAAGTAAGCCTGCGCCTCGGCGAACGGCATGTAAACCCGAATGCGATCAATGTCATAGCGCCCGACTTTAAAAATATAGATGACTTCGGCAGCGACGATCCGGGGGCTCGTCCCGAACGCCGTTTTCGTTCCCTCGGGCGAGATCAGTTTCACCCGATCGCCCACCGCAACACCTAATTCCCGCGCCACGCCGGAGCCGATCGCAATGCCGCCCCCAAATGCATCCTCCGTGCCGAACGCGTCCAGAGAACCAAAGCCCTCTTCCGGCTCCACGACCCGTCTTATGTCCTGCAAATCCGCTGACCGGATGCCAAAAATCTCGACGCCGGCATTCCGCCCGCGCGCCGCAGCCAGCACCTGACCCTTAACCAAAGGCGCGGCTCGTTCGACGCCCTCGACAGCCGCCACCCTATCGGCGATGTCTTCGTAATCCGTCATGGTCCGCGCGAAGGTGCCCGCTTCCGTCACCTGGCCTTGGCTATAGACGGTGATGTGCGCATTTGCACCCAGGATCGTGTCGACGAACTCGTACCGAAAGCCGGACCGCACGGCCAGGGTGATGATCAGCGCCGCCACCGCCAGCATGATCCCGATCAGCGAAATCCATGTCATGACGCTGACGCCGCCCTCGGACCGTCGGGCCCGCAGGTAACGCCATGCGATCAACCATTCAAAGCCCGAAAACGGGGCGGTCCTGCTCGGCATCGTTTGCCTCCTGTTTGCCGTCACCCGCCGGGTTCGGCAAAAACACTTGGCTTAGCGATACACCGCGTTTGCGCGGAGGTAAATCACCCCCGCGGCACCCGCTGCCCCCGCCTCGCATGCGCGACCCGTGCAGTGGGTGACGGCGTCACACCCTGTAATCTGACAGAACCAGCGGTTTGGGCCGTCCTGTTCTGCTGTCACTCTCCGCGCGGTCCCAAAGCGACAATAGCGCGCGAATGCGCCGCTTGCCGGCCAGCCGCCTGAACTGCGCCGGGGTGAGGACCGGGCTGTAGCGTTCCACTCTCCTGGCTTCGATCAAAGGAGGGTTGGCAGGCCGTGCCTGCGGGGGCGCCCTCTCGGGGGCCGGTTTCTCAAGAACAGACATTTACGTCTTACCTTTACTCCCCGTCACTCCCGGCAGATACGCGGAAGCGGCGGCCTCCCCTGGCCCGGGGCCGGCCATAGGGAAGGCACGCAATACTCATTAAAGACAGCCCAAATGCCCCCAAGTGAAGACGATATAGTTCGGTCGTATTCCGCGCAAGATTTCGCCACATTTTTGACAAGAAACACTTCGTTTAGCGAGGGTAAACGGTTACCCGGGTCAGGAGAAATCAGAAAATATTGAATAATGTCAGAGCATTAAAAATTCAATTTCCCTCCGTCCGCCGACAAACGGTATCCCGAAGGCCGATTGCTCAACGGCGCGCAGAGTTACAAATGCGACAAAACCGGGGCGGATTGTCGTGCGGTTGGAAATATTGCCAGCAGAACTTTCGGACCCTCAAGACCCGGTCACCTATTCTTTTCCGTAAATAGCAGCGACCTTCGCGATGGCTGCGTCCGGTGTCAGCTCTTCACTTTCACCGCTCTTGCGAGAGGTCAGTTCGACAACCCCGTTCTTCAACCCCCGCGGGCCGACGGTGATCCGCCTGGGCAAGCCAATCAGATCCATGGTGGCGAACTTGCCCCCGGCCCGCTCATCCCGGTCGTCATAAAGCGGTTCCAAACCGGCATTGGTCAGTTGCAGATAGAGGTTCTCGCAGGCTGCATCGGCCTCCGCATCCCCTTGCTTGAGGTTGACAATCCCGCAATGGAACGGCGTCACGCCTTCCGGCCAGATGATACCCTTGTCGTCATGGGAGGCCTCGATGATCGCGCCCGCCAAGCGCGACACGCCGATCCCGTGCGATCCCATATGCACCGGCACCGGCTTGCCATCGGGTCCCTGCACCGTGGCGCCCATGGCGTCGGAATATTTCGTGCCGAAATAGAAAATCTGGCCAACTTCGATGCCGCGGGCCGTCCGGCGGCGCTCTTCGGGGATTTTGTCGAATAGAGCCTCGTCATGGGTCTCGTCGGTGCGCGCATATTTCGACGTAAACTCTTCGAGGATACTCTGACACTGCGCGACGCTGTCATAGTCGATCTCACGATCGCCAAAGGTCAGATCGGTCACCGCGCTGTCATAGAACACTTCCGACTCGCCAGTCTCGGCGAGCACCAAAAACTCATGGGTGTCATCGCCACCAATCGGGCCGCTATCGGCCCGCATCGGGATCGCCTGCAGCCCCATGCGCTCATAGGTCCGCAGATAGCTCACCAGATGGCGGTTATAGGCATGCAGCGCCGCCGCCTTGTCGATGTCGAAGTTATAGCCATCCTTCATGTAGAACTCGCGCCCCCGCATGACGCCAAAACGCGGACGGCGTTCGTCGCGGAACTTCCACTGGATATGATAGAGCGTCAGCGGCAGGTCCTTGTAGCTCGACACATGCGTGCGGAAGATATCGGTGATCAGCTCCTCATTGGTGGGGCCATAAAGCATGCCGCGACCATGACGGTCGGTGATGCGCAGCATCTCCTCGCCGTAATCCTCATACCGCCCGCTTTCGCGCCAAAGGTCCGCCGATTGCAGCGTCGGCATCAGCATCGGGATGTGACCGGCGCGGACCTGCTCTTCATGCACGATCTCTTCGATGCGTTTCAGTACCTTGAACCCCAGCGGCAGCCACGAATAGATCCCCGCCTGCGCCTGCTTGATCATGCCCGCGCGCAGCATGTAGCGGTGGCTGACGATCTGCGCGTCGGCTGGGTCTTCTTTCAGGACGGGCAGAAAATAGCGGCTGAGGCGCATGGGAACACTCCGGTATCGAACAGGCTTTCGATTACGCCATCGCCTGAGCCCCCGCAAGCGCAACCCGCTGGCTTCATTCTGGCAAAAATACTCAATTCAGACGGCTCAACCCGCGCGCCAAAAGCCCGTGACGCGATCACGCGCCACTGGCAGGTCTAACTCGGCGCGGCAGCGCCACCGCTGGATTGCAGCCCGCGATAGGCTTGCAGGAACCGCCACCACAACAGTGCCGAGGCGAGAATGAGCCCCACTACAAGGCCAAGCCAAACGCCGACCGCCCCATAGCCCCAGTGAATGCCAATGACCCAACTGGCCGGAATGCCGCAGACCCAGTAACTCAGCGCGGCCAGATACATCGGCACTTTGGTGTCCTGAATGCCCCGGAGCATCCCCAGCGCCATCACCTGCCCCGCATCGACAAGCTGAAACAGGGCCGCGACTGCCAGAAGCGAAGCACCCATCGCCAGGATCGCGTCCCGCTGCGGCTCCTGCGGAGAGATGAAGCCCGATATCAGAAGCTCCGGCAGGCCAAGAAAAAGGATCACCGTGACCCCCACAAACCCCATTGACAAGGCAATGGCGGCGATCCCTCCCCGACCCAGGCTCGGAATGTCGCGCCGCCCCAGAGCACGCCCCGCCCGCACCGTGGCCGCCTGGCTGAGACCCAGATGGACCATGAAGGTCGCGCTGGCGATCTGCAGGGCGATGCCATGGGCTGCCAAGGGCAATTCCCCGATCAAACCGATCAGCAGGGCCGAGGCGGAAAACATCCCCGATTCCGCCAGATTGGTCAGGCCGATCGGCCAGCCCAGCCGAAACACCTCCCGAAACGCGATCCAGTCGGGGCGCCACAGCCGGTCAAACAGGGCGTGCTGCGGCAGGCGCCGGGCCCCATAGAGGCAGAGCACAAGAAGAGACATCAGTTGCGCCCCGAC
>JANQNZ010000088.1 GCA_028279315.1 Rhodophyticola sp.
CTGCGCAGCACCTCTGGCACTTGGGTCCCGCTGATCACCGTGGCTGAGATCGACGGCAGCTACGCCGCCGGTGCCATCGACCGCCGCGACGGGCAGCGGATGAACATTGTCGCGGCCTCCGTCGACCGGGGCTTGGTGGCGCCGGAAGAGGTTGGCCAAGCGGTCTTCGAGCAATTGGTGCCCGGTCTGACCGAACGTTACCCGTCGGTTCAGGTCGTTGCCGCCGGAGAGCTGGAAGAGATGAGCGAAATCCAGGGCGGGCTTCGTCAGGCCCTCCTCCTCGCGGCCGTTCTGATCTACGTCCTGATGGCGGTGCCGCTCAAAAGCTATTGGCAACCTTTCGTGATCCTCGCCATCGTGCCCTTCGGCTTTGTGGCCGCCGCGGTGGGGCATTTGATCATGGGCCTACCGCTCTCGATCCTGTCTTTCTTCGGGATGCTGGCGCTGACCGGGGTCGTGGTGAATGACAGCCTGGTGATGATCACCCGCTATAACCAAGCGCGGGAGGCCGGAATGGCCGTGCCAGACGCGATCCACGAGGCCGGAATCGGGCGGTTCAAAGCGATCTTCCTGACCACGGCCACGACCGTCATCGGGTTGATGCCGCTTCTGACCGAGACCTCTGAACAGGCGCAATACCTGATCCCCGCCGCCGTCTCGCTGGCCTTTGGGGAGCTGTTCGGCACAGCGCTGATGCTGCTCCTGGTTCCGGTGTTGATTGTCATTGCTGAGGATATCCTTGGCCTCTTCCGGTCTGCGCCAGCTGCACCCACCGCGCCTCAATCGGAGGTCTCATGATCCGAACCCTCATCACCGCCGGCCTTCTGGCCGTTACCTTCCCCCTGGCGGCCCAGGCCCAAGGCCTAGATCTGACCGTCGAAGGCGTGCGCAATGACCAGGGCGCGATCCTGGTTCTTGTCTTCGATCAGGCCGAGGCCTTTGACCAACTCGATTACCTCAACGCCGTGGACTACGCCGAGATTCCGGCCCGGGCGGGAACGGTCTCGCACCGCTTCCCAAACCTCACCACAGGCCCTTACGCGGTCTTCCTTTTCCATGACGAAAACAGCGATCAGGATCTGAACTACAGCGCCACTTCGCTTCTCGAAGGGGTCGGTGCCACCGGCGCGCCCGGCTCCGAGGACGACCCGAGCTTTGAAGAGGCCGCGGTACCCCCGGGGCCGGTCACCGTCACGCTCCATTATGATGGATGAGTGAGATGTTGGCCGGACACACCCTGACGCTGCGGAGCCTGTTGCGCCTTTACCCAGGCCGCATCGCCCTCACCTGGGTCATGACCCTGGCCGAGACTGCGCTTCTGGCCCTGGTCCCGCTCTTCATCGGGTTTGCCATCGACGGGCTGCTGGCCGGTGGCCTTCAGGAGCTTTGGACCCTCGCCGGGTTATTCGGCGCGCTTATCGCCGTCGCCGTCCTCCGCCGGGTCTATGACACAAGGGTTTATGGCACGATCCGGGTGGAGTTCGGCAAGGCGCAGGTGGCGCGGGGGTCTGACCTGCCAATTTCGACACTGAACGCCCAGATCGGCATGGGGCGTGAGTTGGTGCAGTTTCTGGAAGAGACGCTGCCGATGGTCATGACGGGCGTGGTCCAGCTTGTGATCGCGATCCTCATCCTTTTCACTTACGCCCCCAACCTTGCGGGTGCGGCGATCCTTGCCGCACTGGCCGTCTTGATCATCTACGCCCTCTTTCACCGCCCGTTCTTCCGCCTCAATGCCGCGCTGAATGCACAAACCGAGAAGCAGGTTGGTGTCCTTGAGTTGCGCGCGGCCCGCCCGGCGCTGGCCCATTTCATGCGGCTGCGCCGATCGGAGGTGCGGATTTCAGACGCAGAGGCGGCGCTTTATGGGCTGGTTTTCGTGTTCCTGCTCGCGGCCATCCTCTTCAACCTCTGGTATGCCACAACGGCCCTTGTGCTCAGCACCGGCGCGATCTTCGCGATTGTGAGCTATTCGTGGGATTTCGTGGACGGCACGCTGACGCTCCCCATGACGCTTCAAACCTGGACGCGGCTGTCCGAGATCACGCGACGGCTGAATGTGGGCTCGAAAGGCCCGGCAGACGGCGGCCCAGACCGCCTCACCAATACCTAATCCCAGTCCCGCATTCCGGGCATTCCCAGTCCTCAGGCAGGTCTTCGAAGGGTGTTCCGGGCGGGATGCCGTGGTCGGGGTCGCCGATCAGGGGGTTGTAGCGATAGCCGCATTCTTCCTCGGGGCAGAGGATCGCGCGCATCGGGTCGGGGCCGTCAGCCAGAGCGGGCAGGCGGCTGGTGAGGATCAGCGCGGGCGCGGCGAGGAGGGAGGCGCCACCTGCACGGATCAGCGTCCGGCGCGACCAGAGGAGGGTTCGTCTGGGGGTATTGACCATGACAGCGGGTTCCTTTTGGCTCAGCCGAGAATGGTCGGCGGTTCGTGGACGGTGACGGGTGGCGGCGCCATCTCATAGCGGCGAATGGAAACCAGACAGGTTTGCGCGGCGCAGCCTTGGCCAAGCCGGGATGTGCCGCGATCCTCAATCACCATGTTTGGGTTGCCGTGGCGGTCAAGCCCAAGATCGAGGTCATGATCGACCCAGGCGCCCTCATAAATCACCACAACGCCGGGCCGGACGCGGGGTGTCACATTGGCTCCGGCCAGAAGGCGACCACGGGCGTTTGAGACCTCGACCACATCGCCTGCAGCGATCCCGCGAGCGGCGGCATCGTCGGGGTTGATCATGATCGGCTCCCGCCCGGCGATCTTCGCGTCCTTGGCAATGGGCGCATTGTCCATCTGGCTGTGCAATCGCCATTTGGGATGGCTAGAGACCAGGTGCAGCGGCGCCTCCGCAGGTGCAGCGCCCAGCCATTCCCGCGGCTCAAGCCAGACCGGGTGGCCCGGACAATCGTCATAGCCGAAGCCCGCGATGGTCTCGGAGAACAACTCAATCCGGCCCGATGGGGTGCGCAGCGCAAACCCCTCCGGATCGCGGCGATAGTCGCCCAAGAAGATATAGCTGGCATCGCCGATCGGCATCTGGAACGTACCGGCCTCCCAGAACGTGTCGAAATCGGGCAGCGTGATCCCGTCGGGGGCCATGCGCTCTCGCCCAACCTCCCACAGATGGCGCAGCCAGGCGGCCTCATCACGATCCTCGGTGAATTCAGACCGCACACCCAAACGATCCGCCAAGTCGGTCAGAATGTCGTAATCGTTGCGCGCCTGGTCCACCGGATCGATGGCCTGTTTCATGGCAATCAACCAGCGGTCGCGGGTCGAGGCGCCGATATCGTTCCGCTCCAGCGTCGTGGTGACGGGCAGCACGATATCGGCGCGCCGAGCGGTGGGGGTCCACCATGGGTCCTGCACGACAATTGTCTCAGGCACGGCCCAGGCGCGGGTCAGGCGTTCCAAGTCCTGATGATGGTGGAACGGGTTGCCGCCCGCCCAATGGATATAGCGGATATCAGGGTAGGTGTCGTCTTCGCCATTGAACTGAAACGGCGCGCCGGGGGCGAGCAGCATATCGGCGATCCGGGCGACGGGAATCGCGCGCCGTGTCGGGTTGCGCCCGCGGCGCGGCCCGGGGATGGCATGCCGGGTGGATTGCGTGCCCACCCCATTGGTCGAGGTGTAGGAAAAGCCAAAGCCACCGCCGGGCAGCCCGATCTGGCCAAGGACGCTGGCAAGAAGGATCGTGGCCCACCAAGGCTGCTCCCCATGATCCGCACGTTGAAGCGACCAGGAGGTCATGAGCATCGTGCGCGACGCCGCCATCTGGGCCGCAAGGGCGCGAATGCGCTCGGCCGGAATGCCGGTGATTTCGGCTGCCCAGTCCGCCGTCTTTGGCACCCCATCGGGCCCGCCGGCGAGGTAATCGCGGACCTGTGGCCAGCCTTCGGTATAGGTCGCAAGGAACGCCTCATCGGCCTGCCCTGTCGCCACAAGCTCCTGCGACAGGGCCAGCATGAGGGCCGTGTCCGTATTGGGCCGGATCTGGAGCCACTCGGCGCCAAGCGTCTCGGCATCGTCCTCCAGGACCGGATTGATGGCGATGAACGCGACACCCGCCTCCCGCGCCGCGCGCATGGCCGGTTCGGTTGTGTGCGCCCCTGCCCCGCCCCAGCTGATCTGCCCATTCTTGAAAGCCGCGCCGCCAAAAAGCAGCACCAGATCGGTATGCTCCGCAATCACGGACCAATTCGTTAGCGGCCCGCTGATCGCCTGGTTGGAGCCCAGGATATGCGGCAGAAGCGTCATGCCCGCGCCGTAGGAATAGTTTCCTATGCTGTCGACATAGCCGCCGGTGAGCGCAAAGAGGCGGTTGGTCAGG
>JANQNZ010000099.1 GCA_028279315.1 Rhodophyticola sp.
CCCGAGCCGATAGTGATCCGGAGCCGCGCGAGCGTTCAAGTCAGAGCGAAATTCCGAAGCCTCGCGGAGCGCCGCCAGCCGAACCCACGAAACTGGACCGATCCGCGCTCCTCCGACGGATCGCCCCCCATCTCGACACCGCCACATTGGCTGATGAGCACCCGGCGGTGATCGCTTGCTTGATGAAGCCGCAGGAACCCTATCTTCGTGCCCGGATATTCAAGGACCTGCCTGGGCCTTTGGCGCGACAGGTGATGCAGCGATTGCGGCAGATGTGAGGGCGGAGGGGTTGTGGCGTATTGTGCCACCGCGGCCTCGTGTTCATTGGATACTCTTTAGAAGATCATTGGGTGAAGACCGACTGAACGAAACCGCTCATCCCAAGCACAACACAAGCCGGGCATCGACAGGCCGTGGGCTGGCGAACCAACGGCTGAGCCGGCGCACTTTATGGCAGCCAAGCCCCTCCTCGCTCAGATCAAAGCACCAAGCCTTACCCAATCTCCAGACCGCCCGGGCGGCCCCTCTCGGCAGGTTTTCTTCGAAAACCGCCTGCCGGCAGCCTGTCGATGCCCGGCGCCTTCGGCTTGATTCCGGGCGGGGGGAAGGAGAACCGCGGCGGCTCAACCGGGCGGTCCGTCAGAAATTGGTATCTACAAATTAGTCGTTGCAATTT
This sequence comes from Rhodophyticola sp., assembly GCA_028279315.1. GTDB lineage: Bacteria > Pseudomonadota > Alphaproteobacteria > Rhodobacterales > Rhodobacteraceae > Rhodophyticola. The sequence continues at coordinate 677 of JANQNZ010000099.1, forward strand.
GAAAGGGCCGGTCTAAGGTTGATTTCGTCGAGGCGTGACGCGCTGCAAAAGAAGAGTGGCGACCGCCTCCAACTGGGAGGGATTGGCATTGAGGGAGCGCGCAGGATGAGCGTTCGGCGCAAGCTTCGTGTGGGCTATGTCGGTGTCTCGATCACGCCCTATTTTGCCGAGAAATACCAGGTTCGCGAAACCGCTGTTGCCGCGCTCAACCGCTATGCCGAGGAGCTTGGGTTTGACCTGATCGCCATAGACCGCCCGCTGCACTCCGCCGAAGACGCTGAGGCTGCGGCCAAGGAAATTCAGGCGGCGGATGTCGATTTCCTGATGATCCAAAACGCCGCTTGTTCGATGGGCGAACAGTTCTATCCCTTCATCGACGCCGCCCCGAAACTTGGTCTGTGGTCGGTCCCTGATCCGCATCAAGATGGGGAGGTGCAGCTCCATTCGCTGGTTTCGATGAGCCATTATGCGAGCCTGATCAAAAGCTATTTCCGGGATCGCGAGATCCCGTACAAATGGTTCCATGGCGCCCCCGATGATGACCGCTTCAAGGCACGGTTCACCCTGACAATCCGCGCGCTCACGGCGGAGAAGAACCTGCGCCACACCCGTGTCGGCTGGATCGGCGGGGTCTCTCCCGGGTTTGTCGGAATGCTGCCTGACGAAGCGGGCTTGCGGAGCCGGTTGGGCGTCACCATCGAGGCGATGGATCTGCCGGACATCGTCGCCCGGGCCGAGCGGATGGACACCGCGCGGGTCGAGACAGCGGCGGCGGAGATCAAAGGCGCCGCCTCCCGCGTGGCGCTGAGCGATCCGTCGTCGTTTGAGCGGGTGACGCGGTTTTACCTCGCCCTTCTCGACACCAAAGACGAGCTGGAGTTTGACGCGATGGCTGTCCAGTGCTGGTCCACAATCCAGCAACTCTACAACATCGCGCCCTGCATGGCCTATAGCTGGCTCGGCAGCGACCATGGCTTCCCAGTCTCCTGCGAAGGCGATGTCTTGGGCGCGGTCAGCATGCATATGCTGAACCTTGTCTCGGGCCGCGAGGGGTCGGCGACGCTGCTTGACCTGGCCTCACTCGACCCGGATCGGAAGGCAATGCAGATGTGGCATTGCGGGGTCACGCCGCGCCACTTTGCGGATGATGAAGGGATCGCCTGGGTGGATCATGTGACGCTGGGCAGAAACGGGACCGACGGGCCCTATGGGGTTGCTGGCGATCAGGTGTTTCGGCCGCAGCCGGTGACGATCTCTTACGTAAACGAACATGGCGATCAGATCTTGATCCTGGGCGCTGAGGTCGTCGATCATCCGACACGCGGCTTTCACGGGACCCGCGGTTGGGTGTCGAAATTGACCATGAACGGAGAGCCCATTGAGCTTTGGGACCTGATCAACACGTTGACCGTCAAAGGCGTCCAGCATCATTTCGCGATGGGCCAGGGGCACCTGACCGATGAGCTTTTGGAACTGGCCGCCTGGACAAAGATGCAACCGCTGCAACCGGTCCCCTACAAGGATTATCTGCAACTGGACGGTGTGAACGCTTAAGGACCCACAATTGGGTGGAGCGCCGTTGGACAAGAAAGGGAGGAAGACAAGATGAGACATTTTAAGGCGACCGCCTCGGCCATGTTGCTGGGCGCGGCCTCGATCCTTGGCACCGCGGCGCAGGCGCAGGACCTGCCCGGGTTCGATAACTGGGATCAGGTGTTGGAAGAGGCCCGCGGCCAGACCGTGTTCTGGTACATGTGGGGTGGGTCCGACGCGATCAACGGCTTTGTCGACCGCTTCTATGGCGAGCCGCTGATGGAGGAATATGGCATCACGCTAGAGCGGGTGCCTTTGGCCGACACCGTCGACGCGGTGAACCAGGTGATCTCGGAACAAGAAGCCGGCGCCGATGGGGACCGGGGCACGATCGACATGATCTGGATCAACGGCGAAAACTTCGCGACCCTCCAGCAGGCCGATCTGCTCTATGGGCCCTGGGCCGAGGGGATGCCCAACTCGGCCCTGGTCGATTGGGAAAACCCGGCGATCAACCTGGATTTCGGGCGCCCGGTGGAGGGTATGGAAAGCCCCTGGTCCAGCGCGCAATTCCATTTCATGTATGACAGCGCCCGGTTGGAGGAGGGCGATCTGCCCCGATCTTACGCCGATCTGGGCGCCTGGATTGCCGAGAACCCGGGCCAGTTCACTTATGTCGCCCCCGGACCCGGCGCCTTCATCGGCACCCGCTTCGTGAAGCAGTTGATGTTTGAGCTGAGCGGGAACCACGAGCAATGGGTCGGGCCGTTCAATGAAGAGCTTTACAATGAATGGAGCGTGGCGACCTGGCGGGAGCTTCTGTCTTGGGAGCCTAATCTTTGGCGTGAAGGTGAGACCTATCCGGTGAGCGACGCGGATATGAAATCGCTTTTCGCCAATGGTGAGATCGAATTTGCCTTCACCCAATCGCCTGCGGGTGCTGGGCCTGATATCGGGGCCGGGCTGATCCCGCCAACCTCGCGCGCGTTCAGCTTCGACAATTACATGATCGGCGATTTCAACTATCTCGCAATCCCGTTCAACGCGCCGAACAAGGCGGCGGCGTTGGTGACCGCCAATCTGGTCCTGCGGCCCGACCGTCAGGCCGCGCAGGTGCAGCCGCAAAACGGCTTCTGCTGTGGCTGGGCGATTGACGTGAACCGGGTGACCGATGCGGGTCATCAAGCGGCGATTGCCGAGGCGATGCAGAACCTGGGCGATGCCGCGGCAGACCCCGGGCGGCTGGCCGGGGCGCTGGTGGCCGATATCGACGCGGAATACCAATCCCGCATCGAGGCCGATTGGCAGCGCTATGTCCTGCGCGGTGAGCCGCTGCCTGAGTAAACCAGGAACGGGGCCGGTGACCCAAGACCCGGCCCCTTCATCTTCCTTCCGCCTGCAAGAGAGACCCCATGGATTGGGAAAAGATCCGCATTCCGCTGATGCTGGCGCCGACCATGCTCATCATCACGGTGCTGTTTTTCGGCAGTTTGGGTTACGGGCTCCTCCAGAGCTTCGGTTACAACCCGGCCATCGGCACCACGGAGATGAGCCTTGAGGCCTATCGCTCGGTCCTCTTCTCGGCTGAGGTCGCGCCGGTTTTCTGGCCGGGCCTGTGGCTCAGCCTGTGGGTGGCGTTTGCCAGCACCTTCATTTCGGCGGCGATTGCCATTGGTGTCGCCCTGTTGTTGCGGCGGACCTTCGTGGGTAAGAAACTTGCGGTTTTCTTCTTCCAATTGAACCTCCCAATTCCGCATCTGGTGATCGCGGTGGGGATGCTGATGCTGTTTTCTCAAAGCGGGCTGGTCTCTCGCATCCTGGGAGAGATGGGGATCGTGACCTCGCCCCGCGACTTTCCGCCGTTGACGCAGGACGCTTACGGGATCGGGATCATCCTGGCCTATCTCTGGAAAGAAGTCGCGTTTTTCGGGATCATCGTGCTCGCCATCCTGCAATCTTTGGGCGAGGACTACGAATCCGTGGCCCAAAGCCTGGGCGCCAATCGCTGGCAGCGGTTCCGCACCGTGACCCTGCCGCTGATCATGCCGGGGCTGATGTCGGCCTCGATCATCGTTTTTGCCTTCACCTTCGGCACATATGAGGTGCCCCGTATTTTGGGCGTCCAGCACCCCAAGATGCTGCCCGTCCTGGCGCTCGATTTCTTCCTTAACCCCGATCTGAATGCCCGGGCCGAGGGGATGGCGCTCAGCATGATTATCGCCGTGATCGTGTTTGCGCTGGTCTTTGTCTATATGTGGATCACGGCGCGCACCGTGCGGAAGGCGTAGACCCATGGGCCACCCAATCCGCCGCGCCGCGTTCTATTTCACCGTTGGGGTGATCAGCCTGATCCTGGTCGCCCCCGTCATCGCGTTTATGATCAACGCCTTTGCCTTCCGCTGGTTCTATCCGCAACTGATCCCCCAGGAATGGAGCCTTCAGGCTTGGGAGCGCCTGGGCCTGATCCCACGCGCGGGCGAACGCAGCGTCTCGGGCTTCATCGACCTTTGGATGAGCGTGCCCGATGTGGTCAGCGCGCTGTGGCTAAGCCTGGCGATTGGCGTCACGGTTACAGGCCTGTCGGTCATCATCGGCCTGCCCGCGGCCCGCGCCCTTGGCCTTTATAAGTTCCGGGGCAAGCGGATTGTGGAATTCATGATCATCACGCCGACGATCCTGCCGCCGATTGCCTTCAGCCTTGGGCTCAATATCAACTTCATCCGGTGGGATTTGGCGCTGCAAGACATGGGGATTCCGATTGATCTGGCGGGCAGCGTGATCGGGGTCAGCATCGTGCATCTGGTGCCGGTGATGCCTTACGTGGTGCTGACGCTGAGCGGGGTTTTCGCCAATTACAATCCGGATTTTGAGGCCCAGGCCCGCAGTCTGGGCGCACGGCCCTTGCGGATCTTCTGGGATGTCACCCTGCCCTCAATCCTGCCGGGGCTGTTTGTGGCGGCCCTTTTCGCCTTCCTGGTGTCGTGGAGCCAGTATCTGTTGACCTTCCTCATCGGCCAGGGGCGGGTGGTGACCTTGCCGATGCTGCTTTTCTCCGCCGCGGGCACGGGGAACAACGCGATGATCGCGGCGCTGTCGCTTGTCTTCATCGCGCCCGCGATCCTGATCCTGCTGGTGACCTCCCGCTACCTCTCAGGCGAGTCGAGCGCCGTTGGCGGCTTTGGCCGTGTCTGAGTTTGAATTGACGTACTGTTGAAAGAGACGAACCCGAGATGACCGAGACCTCCAACACCGACCTCCGCGCCACGATCACCATCGACACCGGCCAGAAGCGTGGGCAGGTGCATGACCATCTTTATGGCGCGAACCTGGAGCATATCGGGCGCTCGGTTTATCAGGGCCATTGGGCGGAGCTTCTGCGGAACCGCAAATTCCTGGGCCATGATCAGATGTTTATCGGCATGAGCGAAGGGCTGTCGCATCAGAACCCAAGCTATGGCGTGGTGACGCCCTGGACCGCGCTGGCGCCCCACTATGACAACGTGCTCTTCGTGCATGACAACACGACGTTCTACACCGGCACCCAATCGCAGCGGATCACAATCCGCCAGGCCGATGGCGCGATGCATGGGGTGCAGCAGGGCGGCCTGACCTTGCGCGCGGGCGCGGGCTATGTCGTCCGGGTGACGCTGAAAGGCGCCGGTCAGCGGGCCGAAATCCGGCTTGGCGATGCGCTGTGGGAGATCGCGGAGGTTGCGGGCGAGTGGCGGGACTACGAGACCGTCCTGACCCCCGGCACCGATACCGACGAGGCCGCCTTCTCCATCGCTCATGCCGAGGAAGGGCATCTTTGGATCGGCTGCGCCTCGGTCATGCCTGCGGAGACGCTCGACGGCCACCGACCCGATGTTGTGGCCACCCTCCGCGACTGGGGCCCGACCTTCCTGCGCTGGCCCGGCGGCAACTTTGCGTCGGCCTATCACTGGCAAGACGGCATCGGCCCACGCGATACCCGCCCCGGATATCTCGACCCCGCCTGGGACACCTGGGAGCTGCATGATGTCGGCACCGATGAATTCCTCGATCTCTGCCGTCACATGGAAACCGAACCGATCCTGACGATCAATATGGGCAACGGCACGCCCGAAGAGGCGGCGGCCTGGGTCGAGTATTGCAATGGCGGGGCCGATACACCCATGGGCAAGCTTCGCGCGCAGAACGGCCATCCGGAGCCTTACGGCGTCAAAACTTGGTTCGTGGGCAATGAGCAATTCGGCAATTGGCAGGTCGGGACCTGTGACGCCGAAACCTATGCTCATCGCTACCGCGAATTTGCCACCGCGATGCTGGCCGTGGACGCCACGCTTGACCTCATCGCCGTGGGCGCCCCCACCGACCTTTACGGCCATTGGAACGAGTTGGTTCTGAAAACCGCGCCGGGGGAGATCAAGAAGCTGAGCGTGCATTACTACTCGATCCGCACCGAGAAATGGACCACGCCGCCTCCGCCGGAAGTGCTCTATTGGCCCAAGGTGGCCTCCGCCCATGAGGTCTGTGAGATGCTGGACCGGACATGGGAGGTCGTGCGCGCCCATGCCGACCCGCCGCCAGCGATCATCTTCGACGAATGGAACACCTATGTCGCCGGCAAACCCCCTGATTTCTTCGAGGATTACGGCATGGCCGACGCGCTTTACACCGGCGCGCTGATGAATGCCTGTTTGCAGCGCGCCGATTGGATCAAGATGTCGGCCAGCTTCAATCTGATCAATGTGATGGGGAATATCCGTGTGTCCCCGCGGACCACCTGGAAGACGCCAACCGTCCTGGTGTTGGAGTTGTTCACCAAACACCGCGGGGCCGAGGCCGTGGGTTGCGAGGTCACCGCCCCAACCGTGGCGACGCCCGAGGCCGGGAACCTGCCCGCCTATGACGCGGTGCCCCTGATGGACGCCGCCGCGACGCTGAGCGGTGACGGCACGCGGCTTTATCTGTCGGTGGTGAACCGGGACCCAGGACGCGCCGCAACGCTTGATCTGCCGGGCCTCGCCCGATCCGGCCCTGCACAAATCCACTATGTCGCCGGGCCTGATGCGGAGGCGATGAATACCGAAACCGCCCCCGAAACCGTGACCATTGAAACAGCTGATTGGCCGATGGGCGCGCCCCTCACCATCCCCGCCCATGCCGTGGCCCTGATCGACATCCCGTTAGAGGCCGCCCCATGACCCATCTTTCCCTTCGGGGCCTCACCAAGCTCTATCCAGGCGCTGATAAACCGGCCATCGACAACCTCAATATCGAAGTGGAGTCGGGCAGCCTGGTCGCCCTTCTCGGCCCCTCGGGCTGCGGCAAGACCACGACGATGAAGATGATCGCCGGGCTTCTGAAACCAAGCGGCGGTGATATCCTCTTCGACGACACCTCGATCCTGCAAATCCCGCCGGAGAAGCGCGGCGCGGTCATGGTGTTCCAGAATTACCTGCTCTTCCCCTATATGACCGTGGCGCAGAATGTCGGTTACGGCCTCAAGATGCGCAAAACCGATCAGGCCACGATTGACCGGCGCGTGGACGAGATGTTGGAGCTTGTGAAGCTCCCCGGCATGGGCGCCCGGAAACCCAAGGAACTGTCGGGCGGGCAACAACAGCGGATCGCGCTGGCCCGGGCGCTGATCGTGAACCCAAACCTCCTTCTTCTAGATGAACCGCTCAGCAATCTTGACGCGCATCTGCGGTTTGAAATGCGGGACCTGATCCGCGAGATTCAGAAATCCATGGGCATCACCACGATTTTCGTGACCCATGATCAGGAGGAGGCCGCGGTGCTCGCCGACCGCATCGCGCTGATACTGAACGGGACGCTTCAGCAATATGACACGCCGATGGCGCTCTACCATCAGCCAACCTCTCGCGAGATTGCGCAGTTCTTTGGGGGCGTGAATTTCCTGCAAGGGCGCCAGGACGGCGGCGTCTTCACCTGCGATCTGGGCCAATTCGACGTGCCGCGGGCCAATGGGCCGGGCGACGGCGTTCTGACGATCCGGCCCGAGGATATCACAATTGCCGAAGCGGATGGCCCGAACACGGTGTCGGGCACGGTCGCCTCCCATATCTATGTCGGCACCCATTCGCGGCTGAAGGTCCGGGTGGGGGAGGCGATGTTCGACGTGATCGCCGATGCCAGCGCGATCCAGACTTATGGTGACGGGCAGCCGATCCGGCTCGCCTTCCCGCCGCAAAAGCTTTGGGTTCTGCCGCCTGGGGGCACGGAATGAAATTCGGCATCCATACCGGCCTTTGGCTGGCCCGTTGGACGGACGATCTGACCCCGGCGTTGCGCCATGCGGCAGAGTTGGGGTTTGACGGGGTCGAGGTCTCGCTTCTGGGCATGGATGATGAGAAAGCCGCGGCGCTTGGTGCGGCGATCCGGGATCATGGGCTCCAGGTGACCTGTTCGGACGGGTTGGCGCCCGAGAAGGACATCACGTCGGATGATCCGGAGGTTCGGGCCGCCGGGATCGCCTATC
>JANQNZ010000131.1 GCA_028279315.1 Rhodophyticola sp.
ACACCCCCACCCGGAATCAAGCCGAAGGCGCGGGGCATCGACAGGCCGCCCGCGCGGTCTGGCGATTTGGCTGAGCTTGGTACTTAGATCGGAGCGGGAGGGGTTTGGCGACCATAAAGCGCCGCCGCTCAGGTGTTGGATCGCCAGCCCTCGGCCTGTCGATGCCCGGCTACCGCTTCGACCCTATTGGCAGCTTGGTTCCAGCTTGAGCTCGTGCTGATCTAGCCGCGAAACTCAGCTTGGAGCGCCGGGCCAAGCTTCTCGCTCGCCGTCCGGCGTGTGGGTCTTGGCAGGACGTCGCGATACGCACGGAGAAAGGCGACAAGCGTCGCCTCATCATGTTTGCCCGCTTCTCTCAGCCAAGAGCCGACGGCTTTCTGGACATACCGATGCGGATCTCCCGCGAGGAGGCCTGCAATGCGAAACGTATCCTCCGTCTCCCCCAAACGCAGAAAGGCAAAACTCGCCACAATCGCCGTCCGCCGCCGCCATGGATCGTCCGACAGCGCAAGATCGTCGAGGGTCGAGCGGTCTTTGTCGACCAGATAGCGCCCCACAACCTTCGGCGCGGCCCGATCCACCAGATCCCAGGTGTCGATTCGATCATGGCGGCGGAGGTAGAGATCAAAAAGCGCCTGCCGCGCCGCCTCCGGCAGGTTTGCTTTTGCCGCCTGGAAATCCATGATGGAGACGGCGGCCATCCGCACTTCATAGCGGGGATCGTCCAGCAGCCGCTCAATCTCAGGCAACGCCAGATCGGTGAAGGGTTTCGCGATCTGGAAAATGCTTGGGTGGTGCACCCCCATCACCACATTCCAAAGGCTCGTGCCCGCATAGAACCGCCCGACCTTTTCCACCAGATCGGACTCCGCGGCATCCTCCAGCACGGCGATGACATCTTCGGCGGTCTGGGGTGCTGTGGTCATGGTCAACAATCCTCCCACACTGTTCACGGCGCCCCAACCCCGTAAAACAAGGGGATTCCGACCATAGGGGAAATCGCGCACCAGTTTCCCTTGGTATCCGCCCAGCCCTCCTTCTTAGATCAATATCACTCCTCAAGGGGTTTTGGGCCCGCAACCCGAGGAGGCGTGATCGTATCGCGGGCCTGTGTAGAAGGGAGTCTGTCATGGAACTCTTGATTGGTCTGATCGCGGGTGCAGTGGGCGGCAATGTCGCTGCCATGCTGTTCCGCACCATCAATATGGGCACGCTCTGGAACTCCGTCGCCGGGATTCTCGGCGGCGGGGTCGGAGCTTCGATCCTATCGATGTTGGGCGCCGGTGGTGTGGCGGCAGCCGCAGCAGGCGGTGCGCTTGAGGCGTCTACGATCTTGTCCCAGATCGCAGTGGGCGGCGTTGGCGGCGGAGTCCTCCTGGCTATCGTGGGCTTGGTCCGCGCAGCTTTCCGCAATCAGAGCTAAGAGTCCTGTGATGGATAAGAGGGGTGGCGCAGGGCCCTCGCCTGCGCCACCCCTTGCCTGTTTCGGGGCAAAGGCATAGGGCTAATAGGGTTGACATCCACCCCCTTCGGGAGGCCGCCCAATGCCCGCCGACGATCCCAAAACGCTTGTCTCAACCGATTGGCTGGCCGCCCATCTAAGCGACCCGGATCTGCGTATCCTGGATGCGTCTTATTACTTGGCTGACATGGGCCGCGACGCAAAGGCGGAATATGACGCCGCCCATATCCCCGGTGCGCGCTTCTTCGACATTGACGAGATTTCCGACCATCGGAGCGCGCTGCCCCATATGGCGCCGCCGGTGGAGAAATTCATGAGCCGGATGCGCGCCATGGGCGTGGGGGATGGGCATCAGGTGGTGGTGTATGACGGGATGGGCCTGTTTTCGGCCGCGCGGGTCTGGTGGCTGTTCCGGCTGATGGGCAAGACCGAGATCGCGGTTCTGGATGGCGGCTTCCCGAAATGGCAGGCTGAGGGGCGCGAGGTTGAGGATCTGCCGCCAATGATGCGGGACCGGCATATGACCGTGCAGCGTCAAGCACATCTTGTAAAAGATGTCACCCAAGTGGCCGCGGCTTCGAAACTCGGCGATTGGCAGATTGTCGATGCCCGCTCCCCCGGGCGGTTCAAAGGCGAAGAGCCCGAGGCGCGGCCCGGCCTGCGCGCGGGCCATATCCCCGGCGCGTTCAATGTCCATTACGCGACGCTTCTGAATGCGGACGGGACCATGAAAGAGCCCGCCGAGCTCAGCGCCGCCTTCGAATCCGCTGGCGTCGATCTGTCGAAACGGGTCATCACCACCTGCGGTTCTGGCGTCACCGCGGCGATCCTGATGCTGGCCTTGGAACGGATCGGCCATAAGGATGTCTCGCTCTACGATGGCTCCTGGGCCGAATGGGGTCAGTTCGAGCAGTTGAAGGTTGCCACCGGATGAGTGTGATCCCCGCCGGCACGGAAGTGAGTTTCACAATCACCTATTTGGAGATGGTGGAGCGTCCCGACTGGACCGCGCCGGGCCTGCCGCCCGAGGCCCGGTTGGAGAAAGCGATCGATCCGCCCGCCTGGTATTTCCTGGCGCTCTATGGCGCCGTTGGCCGTGACTATGAATGGCGCGACCGGTTCGACCAATCCGAGGCCGAGGTCGCCGCCTTTGTCGGCGACCCAGAGGTCGAGTTGTGGACGCTTTTCCAAGACGGGTGGCCGCAAGGCTTCTTCCAACTCGATTTCCGCGAGGCCGGCGTCTGTGACCTGGCCTATTTCGGCATGGCGCCTGAGGCCGTGGGCAAAGGTCTGGGCGGCAAGATGCTTCGCATCGCCATTGCCAAAGGCTGGGACCGGCCCGGTGTAACGACCATGACCGTGAACACCTGCGAGTTGGACCACCCCCGCGCCCTCGGCCTTTACAAATCCCTGGGATTTCAGGCCGTTGACACCGAAACCCGTAGCCGCATCCTGGTCCGTGACCGCGATCCGGCGCTTTTTCCCGCTTGAGGCATGATGTTCGACACACTCACACCCCCCGAAGCCGATAAGATCCTGAAATTAATGGCGATGTTCGCCGCCGACGAGCGGCCCGAGAAGGTCGATCTAGGTGTCGGCGTCTATCGCACACCTGATGGCCGAACCCCGGTGATGAAAGCGGTGAAACAGGCGGAAGAGCGGATTTGGCAATCCCAGGAGTCTAAATCCTATGTCGGCCTTGCGGGCGATCCCGGCTTCCACCATGCGATGGGCGATCTGATCCTGGGCGATACCGCTGATCCGACCCGGGTGGCGGCGATTGCCACCCCGGGCGGCACCGGGGCGGTGCGGCAGATCATGGAGCTGATGCGAAACACAAGCCCCGATGCCACGCTTTGGATCAGCGACCCGTCTTGGCCAAACCACATGGCGATTGCCCAATATCTTCGCCTGAACGTGCGCCGCTACCGCTATTACGATGTGGAGACGGGCGGGCTGGACCGGGATGGCATGATGGCGGATTTAGCATCCATTCAGAGGGGCGACCTCGTGCTTTTCCACGGCTGCTGCCACAACCCCTCCGGTGCGGAACTGACGGCGCAGGACTGGCGCGACCTCGGCGCGCTCCTCGACCGGACCGGCGCAATCCCGTTTATCGACATCGCTTATCAGGGCTTTGGTGAGGGCCTCGACGAAGACGCAGAAGGCACCCGCATCTTGGCCCAAATGCTGCCTGAGGTGCTGATCGCCGCCAGCTGCTCGAAGAATTTCGGGCTTTACCGCGACCGCGCCGGTGTCGCCTTCGCACTTGCCTCGGGTGAGGAGGCCAAAGGCAAGGCGCAAGCCGCGCTCGCCTCGCTTAACCGGCAGAACTACTCCTTCCCGCCCGATCACGGCGCGCGGGTGGTCGACACGATCCTGCACGATCCAGAGCTTGCCGCGACCTGGTGGACTGAGTTGACGGCGATGCGGGAGGGGATGCTGGCCACCCGCGCGGCGCTGACCCAAGCGCTTCAGGCCGAAACCGGCTCAGACCGCTTCGGGTTTCTGGCCAGTCACCGCGGCATGTTCTCCCTGATCGGCGCCACACCCGATCAAGTCGAAACCCTGCGCAACGATCACGCGATCTATGTGGTCGGAGACGGTCGGATGAATGTGGCGGGCCTAACCCCCGCCTCGATCCCGAAAGTCGCCAAGGCGCTGGCCCAAGTTCTGACCTAATCTCTTCTCTATCCCAGAAATATGGCGGGGGTTTGGGGGCAGGGCCCCCATCCCACCCCTTGCCAGCGGCGCGGAAGCGGCCTAAAGCGCGGACCTGCCTGAGTTTCAGGCCAAGTCTCCGACCACCTTGTCAAAACGGAACCCGTCATGACCCGCACCTATTTGCCTGGCATTCTGGCCATGGCGGCGATCGTCGTCGCCTCCAATATCCTTGTCCAATTCCTCTTCGGCCAATGGCTGACCTGGGGGGCGTTCACCTATCCGCTGGCCTTTCTCGTCACCGATGTGATGAACCGGGTCTATGGCGTGGCTGCCGCCCGGCGTGTGGTGTTTGTGGGGTTCCTTGTTGGAGTCGCCTGCTCGCTCATCGGGACGCAGATCATGGGGGAGTTTGGTCCACTGGTCACGCTCCGGATCGCGCTTGGCAGCGGGATCGCGTTCCTGACCGCGCAACTGCTTGACGTGGCGGTCTTTGACCGGATGCGTGGGGGCGCCTGGTGGAAAGCGCCGATTGTCTCAACAATCATTGGGTCCTCGGTCGACACCGCGCTTTTCTTCACCATCGCGTTTTCGGCCACGCTCAGCTTCGTCGAACCCGCCAACGATGTCAGCTGGGCAGGTGAGGTCCTGCCCCTTCTGGGCCAGGGCCCCGCCGCCCCGCTTTGGGTCTCGCTTGCCGTGGCGGATTGGCTGGTGAAGCTCTCCCTCGCCCTCCTCGCGCTGATCCCCTTCCGCCTCCTCACCCGAAGGTTACTGGCACATGTCGCATAAAAGATTTTGACATCCACAAAATCTGTGCCACCCTCCGTTCCAACAGCAACCAAATGAAAGGAGGTGATCCAGTGTCTAGAGAGGTATTGGAGAAAGGCGTCGGGACAACTTGGGAGGCACGGCTCTAGCCAACCCTAGGGCAGATCGCCCACCCAGGTGAGCCGCTGGTTCTACCCCGCGCCCACCTCCTGATTTCTCGGAAAGGGTCGTCCATCGGGCGGCCCTTTCTGGTGAGAGGACGCCCTTGCCCCTATGATGCGCCCGCCCCAGCCGATGAGCCCCGCCCATGCCGCTTCCCATCACCGATCAGATCAGTTTGCAGGATTGGGAACTGACCGAAAGCTTCACCCGCGCCTCGGGCCCCGGCGGGCAGAATGTGAATAAGGTGGCAACGGCGGTGGAGTTGCGGTTCGAGGCCGCGCGGAGCCCGAGTTTGAGCGAGGCGGTGAAACGGCGCCTGAAACGGCTGGCCGGACGGCGCTGGACCAAGGACGGGGCGGTGGTGTTGCAGGTCTCGGAGGAACGGAGCCAGGCAAGGAACCGGGAGATCGCAAGGGGTAGGCTGGCGGAGCTGGTGCGGCGGGCGACGGTGGCGCCGAAGCGGCGGCGGGCGACGGCGGTGAGTGCGAGCCAAAAGCGGAAGCGCGTGGAGGCGAAGAAAGGGCGGGGGGTGGTGAAGGCGCTGCGCGGGTCGGTTGAGCCGGAGTAGGGTGGGGGTTGCAATGTTGACTAGCGACGTTAAAGACCTCGCCCCACAAAAGGTTGGTTATCCTCTAAACCCTGCATCGCGATGAAATCGATGTAAAGGATTGTGGTGTATGTGGCGGTCGAAGGTGACGAATGTGCGGAGGACGTGAAGAGAGCGAGTGGTCAAGTGGAGTATTCAGCCGCCAAGCTCTATTCTAGTCCCAAAGAGGCCAATGTTGACCAAAACTAAATCCAAATACCGAGCATTAAGCTGCAGAACTCATTCGTCTTGCAGGTATCTCCATGTGTGCATGCGACCGCCCCAACGATCAGCTATCTCATAAACTGCAGAACCCATTCGTCTTGCAGGTACCTCCATGTGAGTATGCGACCGCCCCAGCGATCAGCTATCTCAAGGTCAAAGATGGTGCACCTAATCCTCCGTGGATTTATTGCGCTTCGGGATAGCGTGTCAAAGAATCCGCAACTGAAATGTAAGAATAGACCATCTGAATTTCCGTATCGGTTCAACACCTCCGCCTGCTCTATGCTTTCAAGTGGAACGTGTATTGCACCACGATTCGAAAATACGTGATAGTTTGGAATTCGAACTGGAGCTCCAAGATTTGCACAAAGTGTGTTCGAGCTTCCAATTTGTTCAACATAGGTGAAGTCGATAGCAATGTCCGATCTATTGCTAATGATGGAACCTCCACCTCTCGCTGGTCTGGAGCTTCCAGCATATTGTATCAATACCGATGATGGAGCGCAGAGTTCGAAGATATTTCGGTCAGGGTCGTATCGACCTAATTCAAGAGGATAATGGCGTAGGCGTACAAAGGAATTATTTGTTGGCGGATTTGCATTTGAATATTCCTCCAGTGCATTAACTTCCTGCTGCCATTCTCTTAAAGCGTCGAAACTCTGCTGAGCAGGTCTAGGGAAGAAGGTTTCCACGGAAATGCCCTGTTCGATCGCAATTGACGCGGCCTGAAAAAAGCCCAACTCATCCAGGTTAATCTGATCTTGCGCAAATGCTGACGAAGGATACGCCAGTAGGAGAAGAAGAACGAATCTTTTCATGTCAGAATATACACCCCAAACATCCTCACCGAGATGAGACCACACTCAAACGATCCCTGTCAAACCACCACCTCCACCCGCTCCTGCTCGCCCACGCCAAACACCCGCTTATACCGCGTAATCTCCGCCTCGGGCCCCATGGCCTTCTCCGGGTTATCGCTCAGCTTCACCGTCGCCCGCCCATTTGCCGCCACGGCCTTGCAGACCAGTGAGAACGGCGCCAGGGCGTCATCGGGGACCAACCCCCGGAAATCATTCGTGAGGAGCGTCCCCCAACCGAAACTCACCCGCACCCGGCCTGCGAATTGCGCATGCAGCGCCTCGATCTTGTCCACGTCCAGCCCGTCTGAGAAGATCACCAGTTTCTCCGCCGGGTCCTCGCCGCGGGCTTGCCACCAGGCAATCGCGGTCTCCGCGCCTTTCGCCGGGTCGCCCGAGTCGATGCGGATGCCGGTCCATTGGGTCAGCCAATCGGGGGCGTTCTGCAAAAACCCCTCGGTCCCGTAGGTGTCGGGCAGGATGATGCGCAGGTTGCCATCATGCTCCTCATGCCAATCGGCCAAGACGTCATAAGGCGCACGCGCCAGGCCCGCGTCATCCCGGGCCAGCGCCGCATAGACCATGGGCAGTTCATGGGCGTTGGTGCCAATCGCCTCCAGGTCCCGGTTTTTGGCGATCAGGCAGTTGGAGGTGCCGGGGAACGCCGCCCCCAACCCTTCCTGCATCGCCTGCACACACCAATCCTGCCACAGGAACGAATGGCGGCGGCGGGTGCCGAAATCGGCGACGCGGAGGCCGTCGATGGCTTTCAGCCGCGTGATCTTCTCCCACAGTTTGGTCATGGCGCGGGCGTAGAGGACTTGCAGCTCAAACTTGCCCATATCGGCCAGCACGGCGCGGGAGCGGAGTTCCATCAGCACCGCCAACGCCGGGATTTCCCACAGCATCACCTCGGGCCAGGCGCCTTCGAAAGTCAGCTCATATTGGTCGCCCACGCGTTCCAGATGGTAGGGCGGCAATTGCAGCCCTTCGAACCAATCCATGAATTCGGGCGTGAACATCTGGCGTTTGCCATAGAAGGTGTTGCCGCGCATCCAGGTCGACTCACCGCGGCGGAGGCGGAGGGTGCGGATATGGTCAAGCTGTTCGCGCAGCTCCCCCTCATCGATCAAATCGGCAAGGGGCACGCGCGTGCTGCGGTTGATCAGGCTGAACGTGACCTGGGTGTCGCGCCGGTTCCGGAACACCGATTGGCACATCAGAAGCTTGTAGAAATCCGTGTCGATCAGAGACCGGACAATCGGGTCGATCTTCCATTTGTGGTTATAGACGCGCGTGGCGATATCGACCATGGGTACACCCTCTTCTCAAGAGGCGACTATTCCGGCGCGGGCCGGGCTTGTCCAGTCAGGGGCGGTTCAGAAGCGCTTGGCATGTGGCCCGGGCCCAATGGCTGGCATGGGCGCCAAGGACGGTTTCCATTTGGGTGCTGAACGGGTCCATCAGAACCGTCGCGGCGGCCAGATCGGTAAGAGTGACCTGGGTGGAGTGGGCGGTGCAGGTGGCCAGAGTGACCTGGGCTTCAACCATAAACTGGGCGGCTGCCGTTGCCTGAAGAACCGCATTGCCAGAGCCTCGGCACCGCAGATACCCGCTGGCCGTCGCCGTCAACTCCGGGCCTCTGACGGAGATCATGACATCGTCCAGGCGCAGCCGGTCCAGGTGAGTGACCAGGGGCAGATCAGCGCAAGGTCCCGCCGCCGCAATCTGAAGCTCCAGGATCGGCGTGCCGTCTTGCGCGGCGGCGGGGCCAGACATGCCACCGCTGGCCATAAGAAGCGCCAGGGTCGCGGATATGCAGTGTCGCACCATAGCCGAAACGTTACCATGGGCGCGCGCGGCCACGAACCCTCGCCTCAGCTAAGCGTGACGCCCGCGCTGCGCATCCCCTCCAGCGCGACATCAAGCGAGCCGTCGAGATCGATTGCGCGGGCCAGATTGCCCCGCATCTCGACCTCAAACCCCAGGTTCGCGGCATCGACCGCAGAGAAATTCACGCAGAAATCCGTCGCGAGGCCAACCAGGGTCAGTTTCGAGAGGCCCCGGCTGCGGAGATAGCCCTCAAGCCCCGTTGGTGTCTTGTGGTCATTCTCGAAAAACGCCGAATAGCTGTCGATCTCTGGGCGGAACCCCTTCCGGATGATGAGATCCGCGCGAGTCACGGTCAAATCCGCATGGAAATCGGCGCCGCCTGAGCCTTGGATGCAGTGATCCGGCCAAAGGACTTGCGGGCCATAGGGGAACTCCACAACCGAGTACGGGTCTTGGCCGGCATGTTCCGAGGCAAAGCTGGAATGGCCCGCCGGGTGCCAATCCTGGGTCAGGACCACGGCCTGAAACTCCGCCATCAGGGCGTTGATGCCGGGTACAATCTCATCCCCGCCGGGGACGGCCAATGCGCCGCCCGGGCAGAAATCATTCTGAACGTCGATGACAATCAGGGCTTCGTCCGCTGGTCGCATGCCGCCTCCATATCTGCGTCTAAATTGGGGCGTAAGGCGCGGGCGACGTGGCGTCAATCGTCGAAAAATTGCCTAAATCCCTTGTCACTCTGCGGTTGGTCGTGAATGTCTGATTGATCGCCTGGCTACGGACGGAGGCTGGGCAGATCGAGCGGGAGGCTCTGTGTGTTTGTTTTGGCTGTGGGCCCGGCCAACGACCAGACCGCGTTGTGGGGTGCGGCCGCGTAAAGAGGACACCGGATGAAGAACGCCACAACCAAGCTTGATGCGCTCATCAATGGGACGCTGAAGCCCGAAGATTTTACCCACAGAATCCACCTTGGCATCTGCCATGCCGCGCTGTGCCAGTTCGAGTTCTTCGAGGCGTGCCGCGTTGTCACGGGCGGATTAAAACGGCTTGCGGAGCGGGCGCGGCGCGCAGATCGCTACAATGCGACGACCTCGCTGACCTATATGTGCATCATCGCCGATCGCATGAATGGCGAAATCAGCGATACCTGCGCCTTCCTTGATGCCAACCCTGACCTCTGTGAACCGGGGCTGATGGCGCGGTGGTATGCCCCCGAAAAGTTGCAATCGGCCTTGGCGCGCGCGACCGCCGTCACGCACGAGAGCGGCTGACCCCTTGAAGGGAAGAGGGGCCGGGGCTAGACCCCGCGCCATGTTGACCGTTGCGGCGCTCTACCATTTTGCCCCGATCGCGGACCCCAACGCATTGCGTGATCCGCTGCTGCGGGTGTGTGAGACGGGTGGCGTGAAAGGCTCGCTCCTTTTGGCGCGGGAGGGGATCAACGGGACGATCGCGGGTTCGCGCGCGGGCATTGACGCGGTGTTGGCGCATATTCGCGGGTTGCAAGGGTTTGAGGCGCTGGAGTGGAAAGAAAGCGCCGCTGCCGAGATGCCCTTTGGGCGGCTCAAGGTGCGCCTGAAGCAAGAGATCGTGACCATGGGCCAGCCGGATGTGGACCCAACCGCCGCGGTTGGGCGTTATGTGGCCGCTGCCGATTGGAACGCCTTGATCAGCGCGCCTGATGTGGCGGTGATCGACACGCGGAACGCCTATGAGGTGGCGATTGGGACCTTTGAAGGCGCGGTTGATCCCGGCACCGAAAGCTTCCGCGATTTTCCCGCCTGGTGGGAGGCCAACAAAGACCGCTTTCACAACAAACGCATCGCGATGTTCTGCACCGGCGGCATCCGCTGCGAGAAATCGACCGGCTATCTGATCGGGCAGGGGGTCGACGAGGTCTTTCACCTCAAAGGTGGCATCCTGAGATACCTCGAAGAGGTGCCGGAGGAGGAGAGCCTGTGGCAGGGCGGCTGTTTTGTCTTCGACGAGCGGGTGTCCGTGGGCCATGGTCTCAAACAAACCGGCCATGTGCTCTGCCGCGCCTGCCGCAGGGCCTTGGAACCCACCGATCTGGCGCGTCCAGAATATGAGGACGGCGTGTCCTGCCACCTTTGCCTGGATGAGCGCAGTGACGCGGATCGGGCCCGAT
>JANQNZ010000143.1 GCA_028279315.1 Rhodophyticola sp.
CCAAGCAGAACCGGCACCGCGCAGAAGAGAAACGCGCCCGCCGCATGGCGCCCGGTCAGCGAGATTGGCTCCATCCGTTCAAATCTTCGCCCGGCATCATGGTGGCGCAGATGCTTGCGTTGCGACCGTTCCAGGCTCGCCAGCACCAGGGCCACGACCAGAAGGCAAAGTGCTAATTGCGCGGCGCCCGCGCGATCGAAGAGGCCGAACCAACTGACATAGATGCCCGTGGCGAAGGTTTGGACGCCGAAATAGGCCACCGTGCCGTAATCGGCGAGCGTCTCCATCAGTGCCAGAAGCACCCCACCCGCGATGGCCGGGCGCGCGATGGGTAGCGAGACTAGGAAAAACGCGCCCCATGGCCCGCGCCCAAGGGTCCGCGCCGCGATATAGGCCGTCGCGCTTTGCTGAAGGAAGGCCGCGCGGGCTAGGAGGTAGACGTAAGGATAAAGCACCAGTGTCAGCATCGCCGCCGCGCCCCCAAGTGAGCGGATCTCAGGGAACCAATAATCCCGCGGGCCCCAGCCGGTCAGATCGCGCAGCGTGGATTGCACCCAGCCCGGATGGTCCAGGAAATCCGTATAGGCATAGGCCAGGACATAAGCCGGGAAGGCCAGCGGCAGGGCGAGCGCAATCTCCAAAAGCTTCCGGCCCGGAAACCGGGTCATGGTGACCAGCCAAGCGGTCCCTGCGCCGATAATCGCCGTGCCTGTGCCCACAATCAGCACCAAAACCATGGTTGTCGCCGCATAGCGGGGCAGGACGGTGGCCGCCAATCCCTGCACGGTCTCGAACCCGCCCGTCAGCGCCGCGACTAACACCGCACCCATGGGCAAAAGGCACAAGCCAGCGACCAGCCAGGCAATCAGGCTGAGGCGGCGAGTGGAGGAGGCGGCGCGACCCATAAAGGCAGGCTTAGGCGATGCAGGCGGGCGCAGACAAGGTGCCGCCCCAGTTTCTTGACGATTTTGGTCAATTTTACGCGGGCGAGGAGAGGAAGGCGCGTCGCTGGATGAGCGGCGCTTGTCGCTTACCGCCTTGGCAGAAGGGGGCCGCGCGATATGTTCTCCTCTAATTCTAAGGGGAGGGCGCGCGATGTTTCTCAGCATCTTCGATATCTTCAAGATCGGGATCGGCCCGTCCTCGTCCCACACGATGGGCCCGATGAGCGCGGCGGCGCGGTTCTTGGAGGATTTGCGCACAGGCCGGGAAAAGGAACCGGGCGCGGGCGAGTTGGGTGGCTTGGCCTGCTCGCTCCACGGCTCCTTGGCGTTCACCGGCAAGGGCCACGCGACGGACCGGGCGGTGATCCTAGGCCTTTCGGGCCTCACGCCCGACAGCCTTAACCCCGATGAGGCGGAACAGTTGGAGGCGGACATCCGCGCTTCCGGCCAGGTAACGCCGCCGGGCCTGCCAACTCTCCGCTTCGACCCGTCAAGCGATCTGGTCTTCGATTTCGAGACCGCTCTGCCGGGCCACGCAAACGGCATGATCCTGCGCGCGTTTGACACCGCCGGGCATCTCTATCTTGAGGAAACCTATTACTCCATCGGCGGCGGCTTTGTTCTGACCGCGGCGGAACTGGTGGCGCAGGACCAAGGCGGCGCGGAGGCGTTTCATGCTGAGAAAGAAGAGGTCGGCTTCCCTTATCCCTTTGGATCGGCGGCAGAAATGCTGGAGATGGGGCGGCTGGCAGGCAAAAGCATTGTGGAGATGAAATGGGCCAATGAGATGGCCTTGGCCTCAAAGCCAGAGGTCAAGACCCGTGTCGAGGGGCTGGCCCAGGCCATGGATGATTGCATCGAGCGGGGCTTGCGCATGGAGGGGGAACTGCCCGGCGGGCTCAAGGTGAAACGTCGGGCGAAAGCGATCCATGACCAGCTTCAGGCCGAGGCGGGGCATAACATCGCCCAGCCCCATACGGTGAATGATTGGTTAAGCGTTTATGCAATGGCGGTGAATGAGGAAAACGCCGCCGGGGGCCGTGTGGTGACGGCCCCCACCAATGGCGCGGCGGGGGTGATCCCGGCGGTTCTGCGCTATTACCGGGCCCATTGCATCGGCGCGAGTGAGGCGGGGGCGCTCGACTTCCTGATGGCGGCAGCGGCGATTGGCGGGCTGATCAAGCACAACGCCTCGATCTCAGGCGCCGAGGTGGGATGTCAGGGCGAGGTCGGGTCCGCGGCAGCGATGGCCGCGGCGGGGCTGTGCGCAGCCTTGGGCGGCACCAATGAGCAGGTCGAAAACGCCGCCGAGATCGCGTTGGAGCATCATCTGGGCATGACCTGCGATCCGGCGGGCGGGCTGGTGCAGGTCCCGTGTATCGAGCGGAACGGGCTTGGCGCGATTAAGGCAGTGTCTGCGGCCTCGCTTGCGCTCAGGGGCGACGGGACACATTTCATGCCGCTCGACAATTGTATCGAGGCGATGCGCCAGACCGGGCTCGATATGAACAGCAAGTATAAGGAGACCAGCCTCGGTGGGCTGGCGGTGAACCTGCCGGAGTGCTGAAGACGGCGGGGCGGGCCTCGTCGCGCTCCTTTCGGAGCCCTCCTCGGCCCGCTTTGCCTCCGGCGGGAGGTATTTGTGAAGCAAAGACGAGGGTAGCGCGGGGTGCGATGATCGGCCAGCGTTTGGGCGGGATGAGTAGGGCGGGAGCCTCCGGCGGCCATATTTTTCAGGATGAAGAAGAAGCGGAGTCGAGGGCCGGGCGGATGGTGTCGCCTTCGAGGAAGGCCGGGTTCAACTCGATGACTTCGTCGGAGAGCGCGTTGGCAGAAATCAGCTCCGCGGCTTTGCGGCCGATCTGGGTGCGCTGGCTGTCCATTGTGGCGATGCGCATGGGAAGTCCGTCGAGCACCTCGAAGGAGTTGAACCCGGCGAGGCCAATGTCACCCGGGATGCTCAAGTCTTTCTCTAAGCAATAGAGCAACCCGCCCGCCGCATTCATATCCGTGTTGTAATAGAGGAAATCCAAATCGGGGCGGCGGGTGAGCAAATCGGCGGTCATCGCGCGCCCGGTGCCAAAGCCGGACATGCCTTCGTAGAAACAGCTTTCGGCAAGCTCCAGCCCGGCCTCGGCCAGGCCCTCTTTGAAGCCTTGCAGGCGTTTCTGCGCCCGGTGATCGGCCAGTGAACTGGAGCCGAGATAGCCGATCTTGCGATAGCCGCGGCGCGCGATCTCCCGCGCCATGTCGCGGCCCGCTTTGATGTGGGAGATCCCGACGCAGGCCGCAACCGGGTCGCCATCCACATCCATAACCTCAACCACAGGGATCCCGGCGTTCCGCATCATGGCGCGGGCCGGGTCGCTATGTTCCAGGCCCGCGACGATCAGCCCCGAGGGCCGCCAGGAGAGCATCTCATAGATCACTTTCTCCTCGGTTTCGGGGTCGTATTTCGAGGTGCCGACAACAGGTTGCAACGGGGTTTCGTCAAGGATGTCGCCAATCCCGCCCAGAACATCGGGGAACACCATGTTGGAAAGCGAGGGGATGACGACGGCGACAAGATTGACCCGGTTTGAGGCCAGCGCTCCGGCGATTTTGTTGGGGACATAGCCCAGGGTACGGGCGGCCTCGAACACTCGCGCGCGGGTCCGGTCCGACACATCGCCGCGATTGCGCAGAACCCGGCTGACCGTCATTTCCGAGACCCCCGCCGCATCGGCCACGTCGCGAAGGGTCAGTTGAGGTTTGCCATCAAAGGGATTGCGTCCGCGCAAGGTCACCAAGTCCGTCGTTTAGATCGTCATCTTGTTGATACGCGGTCTGAAATTGCTTGTCCAAGGGAATGGCGCGGGTTGCCTGCACGTGCGAATTCGCTCAGAACGGGCGGGACGGCCCCGTGGCTCAACTGGATAGAGCAATCCCCTCCTAAGGGATAGGTTGCAGGTTCGAGTCCTGCCGGGGTCGCCAGCGCCGCCGAACTGAGTGTAAACTTTGATTGACAGTCTGGGTGCGCCGGTTGAGACTTGGCTTATGCCCAAAGACCTGCCCCCCGCCAATCTGAACGCGCCTGACATCGGTGGCGCCGCGCGGCCCGGCCTGTGCACGGATTGCGGGGTGAGCCGGATAGGGGATGGGCGCGCTTGCGGGCGGGCCTGCCAGTTCATCCAACCCGACTATGAGGCAGAGGAGCGCCGGGTCCATGGCCGGGTCGCGGATCCCGATTTGGGCGAAGAGGGGTTCTTTGGCGTGACGCAGCAAATGCTGCGGGCACGGCTGACGCCCGCCGCCGAGGGCGCGCAATGGAGTGGGATCACCACCGCGTTGGCCGCTGAGCTTTTACGCGCGGGTGCGGTGGACGCGGTGCTGACCGTCGCGCCAGACCCCGATGACCGCTGGAAACCCATGCCGGTGATCGTGACCGAGCCTGAGGATATGGCGCGCTGCCGGGGGATGCGCATGGGCTATGGCCCGACCCTGGCGCTATTGGAGCCCGCCGCGGCGGCAGGCCATAAACGCATCGCACTCATCGGCATTCCCTGTCAGGTCTATGCGCTTCGGGCCCTGGAAGAGGAACTGGGGTTTGAGCGGATTTATGTGATCGGGACGCCCTGTTCCGACAATACAACCACCGAGAACTTCCATGATTTCTTGGCGCTTCTCGATGACAAGCCCGACACGGTCAGCTACTTGGAGTTCCGCGCCGATTACCGGGTTGAGCTGCGCTTCGACGACGGGCGCCCAACCCGCGTGGTGCCGTTTCTGAAGCTGCCGATCTCAAAACTGCCGCCGGATTTCTTTCCGATGACCTGCAAGACCTGCGTCGACTATACCAACCGGCTGGCCGATATCACCGTGGGGTATATGGGCGGGGATGGCGATCAGTGGGTGATCGTGCGCAATGAGCGCGGCGCGGAGATGTTGGCGCATCTTGGTGACCGGCTGGCGACGGCGCCCTTGACCGACAAAGGCAAGCGGGACGGCGCGGTCAAAGGGTTCTTGGCCAATACCGAACGCGCCGCGGGTGGCTTGCCGCTGCGCTCAATGCCCGATTGGGCGCGGCCCATTGTGGCGTTCTTGCAGCCCCGGATTGGGCCGCGGGGCTTGGAATTCGCCCGTGCCCGGGTGGAGATGAAGGCGATCGAGACGGTCCTGCACCTCCGCCGCGCGCATCCCGCAAAGATGAAGAACATGGTGCCGGACCATGTCTGGCGCCTCGCCGCGCGCTATGGGCTGACGCCGGAAGCGGGGGAGCGGAGGGAGGACGTCTGAGGCGCATTGACCCAGTAAGGATCACGCCGTGCTCAGTTGAAATCCGTTAAGCGTGCAATTCACCGGCGTGAACATGTTTGGGATCAACCCGCCCCGGTCAGATCCTGCGCCAACATCAGCGCATTGCCGTCCGGATCATAGAATGTCGCGGTGCTGACCATCTCCTCCACGGTATCGGTTTCGCCGTCGAACTTGACGCCCGCGGCCTCCAACGCGCCGCGCGCGGCAGCAATGTCGGCAACGCCAAACACCGGAACCATGTTGCCGGGCGCGGGTTCTGCCTGTTCGCCCAGGCCCAAGATCACGCCCTCGGTCTTCGTTGCCATCTCGCTCCAACCCGCTTCATCCATATGGTGGATCAGCTCAAACCCGAGCTTTGCGTGATACCAGTCCGCGCTGGCGTGGCGATCCCGGACCGACATGGCCAGCGTGATCGTGTTCTTTAGGGTGACAAGCGGCATCAGGCTTTCCTTATGGCAGAAAATAGAGTAACTATACTTTATGGACATAGAGATGCTTGTCAAGCTCACATCCCGGGCCTGGTCGCTGAAGATACTGGCCTTGCTGCACGCAGGCGTTCCTGGCCGTCAGGCCCCGCTGCTGGCGGCGACACATGCAAGCCGCACCTCGTTCGCATCGAGCCTTGAGCATCTTGTCAAATTGGGTCTTCTGGAGCGGAATCCCGGGCATGGCCATCCGCTACGGCCCGAGTTCCGGTTGACGCCGCACGGTGCTGACGTCGCCGAAACGGCCAGCAGGATCGTCAGCGCCGTGCCTGACGAGACTGAGTTCACATTGCTGCGGCGAAGCTGGACCGTCCCGATCTTGGCAATCACCGACAGGCCGCAACGCTTCTCAGCCCTCAAATCCAATTTGACCAAGATTACGGACCGGGCGCTGTCGATGTCGTTGCACCAGCTGGAGGCGTGTGACTGGCTTCAGCGGGATATTGAGACGTCAAGCAGGGTACCGCATCCGACATACCTCGCCGTGAATCGCGGCATCGAGATCAACCGCGCGATTGATCTGGCTGCATGAACCGCACTTCCATAGCCGCATAGCCAAGCCAGCCACCGACACCAATATGCGGCAACGGCGGGCCAACCGCGCGCCGCTAATGCATCACCATCAGCCCTTCGCGTACCAGCCGCTTCACAAGCACCAGCTTGCCAGAATCGTCCAGATCGCCGGGGAGGTCGCTGACCTTGAAAGACGAGGTCGTCAGCGCGTGGCGGAGGGGCTCCTCCACATGGGCCGGCAGCGTGATCTCTGAGCCGTAGCAAAGGACACTGACCGCGGCCTCTTTGCCGTCATCCTCAGGCAGGCTCACCATGTCATAGACGAGATGTGGCCGCGCACCGACCTGGGTGCCGAGATCAAGCTTACCAAGCTCTGCGACCTGGGCCATCTGCCCCTCAACCCGTGGCACGCGGTTGCTGATGAAATCAGTCTTGAACCCGCCCAGAAGCTTCTCAAACGGCGCGGTCTCAGCCAGGCGGTGCATGAGCGTGGTGAAGGTCTCTTTATGCGCCGCCAAGTCGAACCCTGGATTGGCAAACCCGGGCGGCAGCGCGTGACGGAAAGCGGGGTCCTTATGGGCCATAACGGTGATCGCCTCAGCCAGAAGATCAGCCCAGCTTTGGGTCATCAGCCCCGTTGTGATGTGAAGCGAGGTCTCATCCGTCGCCACCGCGTCATGGGCCAAGCCGCGAGGGACATAACACATGTCGCCGGGCTCCAGCACAAACCGGTCGGTTTCCTCGCCGATCGGCACGTCATGGGGGGTGAAGCCCTGAGAATGCAGCGGCAGTTCCACCGGCGTGTCATAGATGCGCCACTCCTTGGTGCCTTCAACTTGCAGAACCAGAACGTCATGGCTGTCGTAATGGGGGCGGAACCCCTGGCTGGCGGTGGGCGTCATGTAGATATTGGTCTGCACCCGGCAGGACATGACGTGTTCCAAGGCGCGGCAGAATTGGGCCAGTCGCGGCAGGCGTTCGTGCAGACCCGACAGGATCACTGTCGCCCCATCATCGAAAAGCTGCGCCACACGCACCGGGTCGACATAGCCGCTGGGATAGGAGTAATCGGCGGCCTCGATCCGTCCGGCCCCATGATGGCCGGCATCGGTGTCTTGATCGGTGGCTGGCGGGGCGCCTGCATCGGAATCGTGATCCGTGGCGGGCGGTGGGGCCGCGTCGCTATCGGCATCCGTCCCGTGATTGTGTCCGTCCGATTTCGTGACGGTGATCTCAGGCCCATAAAGGCCCATCGTAGTCACCACATGGTCAATCTGTTGCACGCTCAAGAGGTCGCGGTAGTAGTCGGGCTGGCCCCTTTTCACGACCAGACGTTTCTTCTCAAAATACTCCGCGAAGAAAGCCTCGCGGGTGATCGGCGCGATGGTCCAATCGAAGCTAAAATCGGATGCTGGCATCAAAGGCTCACATTTTTGGCAGATGGTTTGGCGCAGTCTGATCACGTTGAGGAACCTAAGGCAATGCAATGATTTACGATAGCAACCAACTATCGTTGACGGGATCGATTTGCCTGCCTACGGTCGCGTCAGGCAGCACTGGGGCTACCAAAACAGGAGGGACGGCATGTCCAAGAAACGCGATTTTTCCAAGACATTGACCGATGATGAGATCACGACGTCCCGCCCGACAGGGCGCCGGGGCTTTTTGGGATTGATGGCGCTTGGCGGGGCGGCGGTGACCGTTGCGGCAACAACCGAACCGGCGCAGGCGGCGGATGTGGATAATGGCCAATGGACCGATGCGGGCAGCTGTCCGCGCGGCGGCGGCGGCATCTATACTGGCGTGACCGATGCCGATAATGGCGCGATCACCGATCAAGGCGGCTATGGTCGGGGCGCGCCGTACTGCTGAGCGGGACCCGTTAGGCGAAAAAAGCGCGGCCATTTTGCCGCGCCTTTTTCGTGTCAAACCATCCGGATCACGTCTTTATCGATGGCCAGCATATAGCCGCGCCTGGCGATATTCTTCACCAGAAGCTCACTGACCATCTGATTGCCGAGGGAATCGCGGAGGCGTTTGATCCGCGTGGCCCCTGCCGCCTCATCGCAATCGGCGGCGAGTTTGCCTGAGACCATGGCCTCAATCTCGGCGCCTGAGAGCACCTCATCATCCATCCGCGCCTCGGCCAGAACCGCCAGTGTCTCCATCGCCGCGTCGGTCAGCTTGAACTCCATGTTGTTCAGAAGCACCACCCGTTCTTCCCGGCTGAGGATGAGGGAGGCGACCTGGATGCCCGACCGCTCAATCTCCCCCATCTGGCGGTTCAGATTGATGATCGTAACCAGAAACACCAAGCAAGCGATCAGAAGCGCGGTGGCAAAGACCAGAAGCACAAAGATGATCGCGCGATAGCTGGTCAGAACTTCCGAGAAGCTGGTGCCCGACTGCGCCAGAACCTCCAACAGTCGGATCGACTCGCCTGAGGTCAGCGCGTCGTTTTCAACGAAGATGCGTTCGACCCGTTCGTTGAACGCATTGGCATCGGGCAGGTTCAGAAACAACAAGATCGCCGCGCCAAGCAGGATCGCGACGATTGCAATGATGCCGATCTGAACGACGCGGGTTCCGGTGGCGCGGCTGTCAGAAGCGGAGGTAGAATTGTCCTGCATCCCCCCTCCTGGCGTCCAAGCCGCTTTCGTCGAAAACCGACATCACCTCTAACAGCTCCCACCCGCCCGCGGCGACGCGCGGCGCGATCACGCCAAACGCAGCACCGACCGAGCAGGCCTGATCGGAGATCTCGATCACCCCGTAATGCAGGCGCAGCGGATTATCCATCTTGGCCTTGTAGTCAGCGAAACAGACCGCATGGACCGGCCCGGCAAGGGCCAGCAGCGTCGCGGTCAGCGCAAGCGTGTGGCGGAGTGATGTCATGGGCCGACCATGGGCGATTGGGCCCGGCTATTCAATAACCTCAAAGGGTTGGCGGCGGGGTTATCCGATAACTTACCCGCGTTATTGAGCGACTTCCGGGACCGGGCCCAGGGTGAGGTCATCGCGCAAAAGATGCGCCCCGACCCCACGCTTGAAGGAGGAGGTTCCATGTTCCAACACCTGCCCAAGACCCTGGCAGCGGCAGTTCTGTCTCTTGCTGTCGCCGCTGGTGGCCTCACAGCCACCGCAACCCCCGCCCGCGCCGATACCGAGGATGTGCTTGGCGTTCTGGCGGGGTTGGCCGCGCTCTACGCGATCGGCCGCGTCATCCACGAAAACCGGGACCGGCCGCAAGATGTCCGCTCCCCCGGACGACCGAACCCAAATGCGGGTCACGGCCCCCGTCGCGTGGCCCCGGCCCGCTGCTTCCGCGACGGTCATGATGTCCACGGGAATTACTATCGCGGTTATGGCGCCCGCTGCATGCAGAACAATGTGCGGCGCCCTGGCGCGCTTCCGCCGCAATGTATCCGCCAAGTGCAAACCCATCGCGGGTGGCGGAACATCTATGGCGGGCGCTGCCTCGCTCAGAACGGCTGGCAACGGGAAGCCGGGTTCCGCCCGTAAGCCGGATCAGTTCGAGCAGTGAGGCAGGGGGCGGCGGTGCGTCATGCACCGCCGCCCGTTTTTTGTTTTGACGCATGGGCGGGGCGTTTTGGCAGGGCGTAGGGCGGGGCTTGCCCCGCCATGTCAAAAGGCTCCTGCCTTGAGGTTATGGCGGGACAAGTCCCGCCCTACGACCCCCTCAACCCAATCGCTAGACCGCCCAGGTGGACTGGCGGCGGCTTGACCCGAACTCGCCTAAGCCGGTTTCAGCGCCGTCGTTACATAATTCACGCTCAAGTCCCGATCCGAGAGGCTCCAAGCCCAAGTGACCGGGTTGAAGACAAACCCTTTGCGATCCACGGGTTCCAGCCCCGCTTGCGCCAGCAGCGCGTAAAGCTCATCGGGCGTGATGAATTTCTGCCACTCATGGGTGCCCTTCGGCAGCCACCGCATCACATATTCGGCGCCTACAATGGCCACGGCAAAGCTCTTGGGATTGCGGTTGATCGGCGAGCAGGTCATCAGCCCGCCGGGTTTCAGCAGCGCCTGACACGCGGTCAGATAGGCCAGCGGATCGGCCACATGTTCGACGACTTCCATGTTGAGCACGGCGTCGAATTGCTCCCCCGCTTCGGCCAGCGCTTCTGCCGTCGTGTGGCGATAGTCGATCGTCAGCCCCGATTGCTCCGCATGGATACGCGCCACGGGGATGTTGCGCTCAGCGGCGTCGGCGCCGACGACCTCCGCCCCCAATCGCGCCATCGGTTCGGACAAAAGTCCGCCGCCGCAGCCGATATCGAGAATGCTGAGCCCCTCAAACGGCGCCGGCCCGGTCAAATCCCGCCCGAACTCAGCGGCGATCTGGGCCGTGATGTAGTCGAGCCGCGTCGGGTTCAGCATATGCAGCGGCTTGAACTTCCCATGGGGGTCCCACCATTCGGCGGCCATCGCCTCGAATTTCGCGATTTCGGCGGCATCGACCGTCCCTACCGTCGCATTCATGGACATTCCCCTTCGATCTTGTCACTTTGGCCCCTGCCGGACCCGTCGCATAGGTCTATATAGGAGGGTCATGGACAAGTTCTCTGGCCAAAAGCGCGCAGCCGCCCATCTGTTCCCGCCGATCGACCCGTTCGATCAGCGTATGTTGGATGTGGGTGATGGGCACCACGTCTATATGGAGCAATGCGGCAATCCCGATGGCGCGCCGGTGATTGTGCTTCATGGCGGGCCTGGCGGCGGGTGCAGCCCGGCGATGCGGCGCTATTTCGACCCAACCGATTGGCGAATCATCCTTTTCGACCAACGCGGCTGCGGCCGGTCGCGGCCCCATGCCTCGGTCAAGGCCAACACAACCTGGGATCTGGTCGATGATATCGAGCGGATTCGTAACCTGCTTGGGATTGAGCGTTGGGCCGTCTTCGGCGGCTCTTGGGGTGCAACGCTTGGCCTGATCTATGCTGAGACGCATCCGGACCGGGTCGCCTATCTGGCGCTGCGCGGTGTGTTTCTGTCGACCGAGCGCGAGCTGAAATGGTTCTACGGCGGCGGCGCCGGGCAGTTCTGGCCCGAGCAATGGGCGAAATTCACCACCCTTGTGCCGGAGGAGGAGCGGGATGATCTGATTGCCGCCTATAATCGGCGGCTCTTCTCGGGCGATCTGATGTTGGAGACGTGCTTTGCCCGGGCCTGGGCCAGTTGGGAAAACGCGCTCGCCTCGATGGAAAGCGACGGAACGGGCGGTGAAAGCCCGGCGGATTACGCCCGCGCCTTTGCGCGGCTTGAGAACCACTATTTCATGAACCGGGGGTTCCTGGAGGAAGACGGGCAGATCCTGCGCGATCTGCACCGGATCGCCCATATCCCGGGCACCATCGTACAAGGCCGATACGACATGATCTGCCCGCCCAAATCGGCGCATCTTCTAGCCCAGGGCTGGCCGGCCGGACGGCTTCAGATGATCAAATCGGCCGGCCACGCGTTGTCGGAGAGCGGCATCAGCCATGAATTGGTGAGGGTGATGAAGGCGGTCGGGCAGCGTCGGCGGAAGTATGGGCTCTAGCGGCGCGTGAGGTTGGGCAAACCCGCGACCGCTCTTGTGCAAGAGACGCACCGAACCACCGTCAATCTGATTACCCTGCCCGAATAACGCGCCGATGCCCGGCTCACGTCGCGCTTAGGGCAACGCCGGTCTTGCCGACCCCTTGAGCACAACCTGATGCCCTCAGGCTCTACCGCCCAGCCCCGCAAGACGCGCCGTTCAGGCAGCCGATCACCTCCATCAAATCATGCTCGGTTGGGTTGGTATAGGAAAACGGATCGCAGAGCCCGGCCTCGAACACGTACCCATCTGCGTCCCGGCGCAGGAACACCAGCGCGTAGCTGTCCAATGGTACGCCGCCGCACCAGGCTGAGACGCAAGACACCTCCACCGTCACATCCACAGTGAGCGCGGTC
>JANQNZ010000168.1 GCA_028279315.1 Rhodophyticola sp.
ATCGGCTCCGGCATGGCCGAGCGCTATCACCAACGCTTCTTCAACATGATCCCGCTACCCGACGGCACGACCTTCACCAACGACACCGACGCGGTCTGCGGGTTCAACGTGGCGGGCCCCAAATCGCGAGAGCTTCTGCAACGGCTGACCAATGAGGACCTGTCGCCCGAGGCCTTCCGCTTCATGCGGTCGCGGCGGATGAGCGTGGCGGGTGTGGATGTCATGGCGCTGCGTGTCTCCTTCACCGGCGATCTGGGATGGGAGTTGCATTGCGCTGAGGCGGATCAAGTGGCGCTTTATACCGCGCTGATTGAGGCCGCGCGCGACCTGGGCGGCGGACCCATTGGCGGCAGGGCGCTTGGGGCGCTCAGGATCGAGAAAGGCTATGGCTCCTGGGGCCGCGAATACAGCCCCGAGAACTGGCCGCAGGAATTGGGCCTGGCGCGGTTGGTGAAGACCGATAAGGACTTCCTGCATAAGGACGCCTATCTGGCCATCGCCGAGAAGGACCCGCGTGAGGCGCAGGCGATCTTCCGGCTAGAGCCGGCGATGGGCGCCGATGCGTCCGGAGGCGAGCCGATCTTCCTGCCTGATGGGACGCCCGTGGGCCGCGTGACCTCTGGCACTTTCGCGCCATTCAGCGATGCGTCGCTGGCGCTTGGGTTTTTGAACCACGGCACGGCAGAGCCTGGGGATGAGGTGGAGATTTTTGTGCTGGGGCAGCCGCATCAGGCGCGGGTGTTGGAGGGGCCGCCTTTTGATCCCGAGGGGGAGCGACTGCGGGGCTAGGGACCGGGCGGGCGATCCAACCGCTCAGCCCGTGCGCGATCACCCCGCGTAGGGCGGGACTTGTCCCGCCGCACCCAAGACGCTCAATCGCCAGGCCGATGGCGGGACAAGTCCCGCCCTACGCCCCCTTTTTCCGCCTCGCTCTTGCGGGTAGAACGCGCGCCGGGCATCGGCAGGCCGGGGACTGGCGATCTTGCCGCTGAGCGGGCGCGCCTTATGGCAACTAAGCCCCTCCTCGCTCCGATCTGAGCGCCAGGACCAACCAAATCGCCAGGCCGCGGGACGGCCCCTCTCGGCAGACTTTCTTCGAAAGTCGCCTACGGGCAGCGCCGTCGATGCCCGGCGCCTTCGGCGCTATTCGGGCGGGGGATGCAGAACGATGGGAGTTCGGCAAGAACGCCCCCCTATCCCCCCGCTTGCCCAATCAACCAATCCCGAAACAGCCGCGCTGCCGGTTTCAAAGGCTGACCCGACGCCACCAGATAGTAATTCCAAGGACTCTCAACCGCACAGGGGAAAGGCTCAATCAATACTCCTCGCTCCAGATATGGCCCCGCCAAATCCCGGGTGACGGCCACACATCCCAACCCATTGGCGGCAAATTCCAGTGCGATATTGGAGGAGTTCGTCCGCACCCCGCCCTGCAAATCCAAGCCCTCGAGCCCCATCTCCACTGCCACCGCGCCCCAATTATCCTGCCGGGTCAGGATATGGATCAGGTCTGCGCGCGCCAGGTGTTCAGGCGCGGCCAAAGGCACCCCATCCACCGCATAACCCGGCGCGCAAACCACGCTTAACCGGTCGCGCTTCAGAAGTTGGTCGCCCGGATCGACCTCTGACGGCCGCTTCATGGCAATGGCCAAATCCGCAGGCTCCCCCCGGCGGTCGGACCAGATCAGCCCGTTCAAGGTCACCGAGAAATCTGGATGGTCCCGCAGAAACCGGGCCACGCGCGCGGCCAGCCAATTCTCCGCCAGGCTGATCGGGCAAGAGATCACCACCGCCCGGTCATGGGTCCGCGTCACCACCGCCTCAGTCGCGTCGTCGATTTGCTGCAGCGCCCGGCGGATCCCCGGCAGATAGGCTTGCGCCAACCCCGTCAGTTCCAGGCTCCGCGCTTTCCGCACGAAAAGTGGGCGGCCCAGATAATCCTCCAGCGACCGAATATGGGCGCTGATCGCCGCTTGGGTGTAGTTCAATTCCTCCGCGGCCAGCGTGAAACTGAGGTGCCGGGCCGCCGCCTCAAAGGATCGGATATGGGTCAGATGGGGCAGGTTTTGCATCACCTTTCCTTACCATCAAAAATCTGATCCCAAAGACCCCAATCTCCTTTTGGCAACACATGGCGCAGGCCCAAACCCGCGATTCGTTGACACAGAGCGGGAACAAGCGTAGAACATTTCCTGAACGAGGCCCGATCCTTACCCGGTCCTTATCGGAGGAGCAGACATGCTGACGAAGAAACAGCTCGACCTATTGAATTTTATCCACAAGCGGATGCAGCGCGACGGGGTGCCGCCCTCTTTCGACGAAATGAAAGAGGCGCTGGATCTGCGATCCAAATCCGGGATTCACCGGCTGATCACCGCGCTCGAAGAACGTGGGTTCATCCGCCGCCTGGCGCATCGGGCGCGGGCGATTGAGATCGTGAAACTGCCGGAAGCGCTGGAACGCCAGCCCGGTTTTGAGCCCCGCGTGATCGAAGGGGACCGCGCGGCCCCTCCACGGGGTGCGATGCCCGTAAGTGGCACCGGCGCAACCGATCTGCCCGTGATGGGCCGGATCGCCGCCGGGACACCGATTGAGGCGATCAGCCAGGTCGCCGCCCATGTGGCTGTGCCGCAGCAGATGCTCGGCACGGGTAAGAGCCACTATGCCCTTGAAGTCAAAGGTGATTCCATGATTGAGGCCGGGATCAACGATGGCGATATCGTGGTCATAGAAGAGGGCGCAACGGCGGAGAACGGCGATATCGTCGTGGCGCTCGTGGAAGATCAGGAGGCGACGCTGAAACGCTTCCGACAGAAAGGCAATATGATTGCTTTGGAAGCGGCAAACCCGGCTTATGAAACCCGGATGCTGCGCGACGATCAGGTGAAGGTGCAAGGCAAGCTGGTGGGGCTGATCCGGACGTACTGACCGGGCGTCAATTTTGGCCGAAGACGCCGTTTTCTTCGAAGAAAACGGACCGGAAAACTGGAGTTTTCCGTGACGGATTTTTCGAAAAATCCGCGGTCTAGGCATGTGCCGCAATAGGCTCCGGTCAGCGCGGGGCGCATCTCCGTCCGTGTCGCCTCACTCCGCGCCCGTCCAGAGCCGCGCGCCTTGCTGACCGCGCGCCGAGGAGATCAGAAACCCGTTGGCGTCGGACGTGATCGCAAGCGCGCCGGTCCGGGTGAGCACTTCGCGTGAGATCACAAAGCAGGTGAACGCCGCGTCGGAAACCTCAGAGACATCCGACACCCGCGCCAACCGCGCGGTCTCAGCCCCGGGCGCGCTTGCAATTGCGCCGTGCCATCGGACGGCCTCGGGCTGCGCGACATGGGTCGCTGTCTGCCTGGCCAGGCCCTCCAGCATGTCGGACATCTCCGCAGCGGGCTCAGAAATCACCACAAGATCATGGCGCCCGCAGGCCTCCGTCGCGCCGGCCGCCGCGCGGCGCCCGACCCCTTGCCAGAGCGTCGCGCCGTTCTGCAGCCGCCCGCTTTGACCCTCGCCATCACTTCTCCAGGCTTGACGCTCTGCCGCACCCTCCTGCCCCGCGACATCACCATCATTCTCCAACCAAATCCCAGCCACAAACCCGTCGCCCCGGGGTTTCGACAACGCTCTGCCATCCTCTGCCATCAGCCCCACAAGCCGCCCGGAGGGGGCAACCAGGACCTCCGGGCGCTCAGCCCCGCTCCAAAGGATCAGAGCCGCCATGACGGGGCCAAAGCCGAGAAGCCGGAGCCGCCCCTGCCAAAGGATCACAAAGAGCATCCCCAGACTGATCATGCCCAGAACCGCGCCTGGAGGCATCACCACGGGCCGGGTCGCGCCAGGAAAGGCGGCAATCTCATGGGCAACGGCGAGGATCCAGGCCAGCCCTTGCTCCATTACCCAGAATGGCAGGGCCTCCAGCCCCAAGGGCCACAGCAGCCCCGCAATCACCGCCGCCGGGATCACCAAACTGCCCATCACGGGCACGGTCAGAAGGTTCGCGATCAGCCCGTAAACCGCAATCTGGTTGAAATGCGCGGCGGAGAAGGGCGCCGTTGCCGCGCCTGCCACGGCCGAGGAGATGACCAGCGCCACCACCCCGCGCGTCCAGACCGGCCAGGAGGTGAAGGCCGGATGGAAACGCAGCGCATTGAAAACGGCGACGAGAGCGGCGGTGGCCGCGAACGACATCTGAAAGCCGGGGCTGAGCAAGGTCTCGGGCCGATGCGCCAGGACGATCAGCGCGGCGATGGCGACCGAGCGGAGCGTGATTGCGCGACGGTCCAAAAGCACGGCCACAAACATCACCGCAACCTGAATGAAGGCCCGTTCGGTGGCCACGTTCCCGCCCGACAGCGCCAGATAGAACGCCCCCGCCGCCAGGGCCCCCATCGCTGCCCATTTTCGGATCGGATGGCGCAAGGCCAGTGCAGGGAT
>JANQNZ010000209.1 GCA_028279315.1 Rhodophyticola sp.
GTCGAAATCCGCGAGCGCCAAAACCAAGACCGCCGCCCGGGCGAAGCCGGCCGCGCCTGCCGCCGAAGCCGAAGAGAGCTTGGACGCCCCGGTGACCAAAGGCAGCGCCGCGGCGAAGAAGACCGCAGACGCGCCACCCGCGGGTGGACAGACCGATAGCACAGACGCCGCGGATCGGTTCAAGCGCCGCGACCTTTTGGAAGCGGTTGCCGCCCGCAGCGCCATGAAACGCAGCGATCTTCGCGTCACCGTCGAACTGGTGCTTGATGAGCTCGGCAAAGCCTTGGATCAGGGTGATGAGCTGGTGCTGCAACCCTTGGGTAAGCTGATGGTGAAGCGCCGCAATCCCGCGAAAAACGGGGATGTCTACATCACGCGGATCAAACGCAGCGGCGGCGCCTCGGCGGGCCTTGCAGAGGATAGCGAGGAGGGCTAAAAGCCCCGCTCATTGGCGGGTGATTAGCTCAGTGGTAGAGCGCTTCGTTCACATCGAAGATGTCGGGAGTTCGAATCTCTCATCACCCACCATCTCCAACCGGTTGCGGAGCAATAATTCGATCCAGTGGATCGAATTAAGGGCGGAGATGCCCGGTAGGGCCAAGACCGATTGACCCCTAATCAGAACCCCTCACACAGGCTGACAGGTCGCCGATCAAGTCGGTAGGCCGCAGGCTCCCCTAGGATCGGCACGATGGTTTCGAGCGGGTTGCAGTCAGGCCCGTCGTATTCAGGATCCTCGGCCCACAGCCCTTCGGTCACAAGCAGGACGGATTCATTGCCCAGTGGCCCCATCACGTGAAGGCCACCGCTGCCGTCACATTGGCCTTCACAATACATCTGGCCGCTGGCCCGCTCCCAACACGTTAGAAGTTGGACCACCGTCGCGCCTGCGACATCGCGGCCCTCCAGCCGACCTCGGTCGGCGAAACGCACGTGCAAAGTGCCGTAAACGCCGTCGTAGTCAGGAAGGTCGCCAATCTGCAGCTGTATCCTGTCAACAATCTGCGACGGGACTTGGGCGAGCTCGTGATCCTCATAAGCGCGTTCATAACAGTTTTCGGGCACGAAATCGGCGGCGGCCATGCTGGAGATGAACACCAAGCTTGTTAAGGCTATGCCGCGCATTTGTCAGATCTCCGTTCAGAAACCGGTAGATCAGTCTACCCCAGTTCAGCCTATTCTGTATCGGTCCTTGTACACGGGGTCGGTGATACGCTTGCGCTTCCCCGCCGCCGCGGCTAGGCGACCGAAATGCGCGTTTATCCAGACCTGTTCATCCTGCGCCACGGCGAGACGGACTGGAATGCCGAGCGCCGCCTGCAAGGCCGACTCGACAGCCCCTTGACGACGCGCGGCCTCGGGCAGGCAAAGGCGCAGCGCGACATCCTCGCGCGGGTCCTCCCAAAGGGCGCGGTGGCCCTAACCAGCCCGGCGCCGCGGGCCTTGCGAACGGCGGAGATTGCGCTTCGGGGGCTCAGCGTTCCGATCCGGCAAGATGCGCGCTTGGTCGAGGTTGATTTGGGCGCATGGCAAGGCCGAACTCTGGAGGAGATCGCAGACGCCAACCCCCATGTGACTGACGATCAGGACCCACATCTGTGGAAATTCACAGCACCGGGTGGGGAGAGCCTGGAGGCGATGACGGCCCGGTGCCAGGCGGTGCTGGATGATCTGACGGGTCCAAGCGTGCTCATCACCCATGGTGTCACCTCGCGGATCCTCAGATGTCTGCTGCTTGGACGTCCGGTGACAGAACTCTCCGCTTTACCAGGCGGGCAAGGCGTGGTGCATCACCTGCGAGATAGCCATGCGCAGGTGCTTCACACAGCATAGCCGCTTGCAGAGGCGCGGCCCGATTTGCTAGAGCGGCGCGGGCGGGTGATTAGCTCAGTTGGTAGAGCGCTTCGTTTACACCGAAGATGTCGGGAGTTCGAGTCTCTCATCACCCACCATCCCATCTCGAATGGGCCTTACGGCTCTTGGGTCTCTCCTGCCCTTTGCCCTTCATCGCGCCGCTCGCGCATGGGTGGGTTGAGCACAGCCTCTCAAGGTGCCCGCCCGGTCCCGTCGTCCAACTGAAGAGGCAGCCAAAGCAAGGCATTATCGCTATCTCGGGATTCATGCCCGCAGTAGATTGGGACGAACACGTGATCCGCTGCCCTCAGGCGCCCTTGATCGGCAAGCCGGCAGTCTTCAGGATCACTGACCAACCCACAACCGCCACGATAATCCGGCCATACGCCCACATGATTGCAGGCGCTTTCGCGCGTCTCCTCGGTCATGGCGCGCAGCAGTGCCATAACATCTTCCGCGCCGCTGATGACGGCGCGCTGTCCTCCCCGCGTAAGCAGCAGCGCACCCGCATCCATGCTCAGATGCCCTGGTTCGCCAACAGGCTCAAAATCCGATGTTCTTGGATTTTCGATCTGCGACGAGCAATCGGTGCTGTTATGTTGCGCTGTAACCTGCCAATCGCCCTCCGTCGTTCGATCCTGCCAGACCGTATGTTCGATCTCACAGCGTTCCAGAACGCGCCCATCGGTCAGCGAAATGGTGAGATACTCGCGCCGCGTTTCGAACGCGAAATAGGTTGGCGGGTAGATCTGCGACAAACGCTCCACAACGAAACAATCCTCACCGAGCACAACAAGGCTGTCCTCGACCGTCAGACCCGCGCTGGGGGTTGCTTCGGCACCAAGTGGTGCAAGCGCCGGCATGGCTGCAACTATGATCGCACACAGAGACTTTCTCATCGCTAACCCTTTATCATCCAAATCGTGTCTTATCGGTTTACTAGGTCTTCCTTAAGCTGGCGTGGTTTGCGTCGAGCCTGCTGCAACCCGCGGGAAACAGCCAACAGGCCGATGTCCTCGACCGTCAAAGCCACCACACGCGCAGCCCGCCTTTGCCAACCGGCTGCGCGCGTCTTTGGTGCGTCAGGCGCCTTTCATGAGAACGCCAACCGCCAGGACGATATAGGCCAGCGGAAGTACCCAAAACATCAGGCCGCCAAGGGCGGGAATGCCAACGCCCAGAATGGGCAGCAGCCCAATCACGGCCAGGACAAGCGAGATCAGAAAGACGGGTTTCGTCGGTGCGGAAAGGTTCAACGTGTTACTCCTTAAACTAGTGAAAACCGAAACCGGCTCACGCGGGAAGGCTTAGCTTAGAGGGTGGGGCCGGCACAACGGGGAAAGACGCTGGCCGCGCGTCATCACTGCTGTTCTTTCGCGCACATCTTCTGTTGGTGTTTGGGCCTGCCCAAATCCACCGGTCCGCCTATCTTACCCACCGTGCAGGTTGATCCAAAGGAGCACGGCAGATGAGCTGGAACCCCGCCCTCGATCCCGATTGCCCAACCGGTGACGCAGTTGATGCGATCGAAACCGTGATTGTGCCCCGCGCCCGCGATCTTGGGGATTTTGAAGTGCGCCGCGCCTTGCCCGCGCCAAAGCGGCAGATGGTGGGCCCGTTTATCTTTTTCGACCAAATGGGCCCGGCGGAGTTTGTGACCGGCAAAGGTGTCGATATCCGCCCACATCCGCATATCGGATTGGCAACTGTCACCTATCTCTATCAGGGCAAGTTCCATCATCGGGACAGTCTCGGCACCGATCAGTGGATCGAACCCGGTGCTGTGAACTTGATGACCGCAGGCCATGGCATCACCCATTCTGAGCGGATCGACGGAGAGATGTTGACCGCGCCCTATAACCTCTTCGGCATCCAGACCTGGATCGCGCTTCCGAAAGGCGCCGAAGATGGGGAGGCGGCCTTTGTCCATGCCGGCAAATCCGAGCTACCTCTCATGGAAGGTGAGGGCAAAGAGGTCCGGCTGATCCTGGGCCACGCCTATGGCGAACGCGCGCCGGTGAAGACCGCGTCTGAGATGTTCTATGCCGATGCGCTTTT
Source organism: Rhodophyticola sp. (assembly GCA_028279315.1). Taxonomy (GTDB): domain Bacteria; phylum Pseudomonadota; class Alphaproteobacteria; order Rhodobacterales; family Rhodobacteraceae; genus Rhodophyticola. The sequence continues at coordinate 3,913 of JANQNZ010000209.1, forward strand.
GCAGCCCGGCGCCAAGCTGCCGATGCCCGAGGATCATGAGGATCGCGGCGCCTATGTTGTCTCGGGCATGGTCGAGATTGCCGGACAAAGCTACGAGGCCGGGCAGATGATGGTGTTTCGCCCCGGCGATCAAGTCTCGATGACCGCGGGAGCGGAAGGTGCACGGGTGATGATCCTGGGCGGCGAGACGTTGGAAGGCCCGCGCTATATCTGGTGGAACTTCGTGGCCTCCTCGAAGGAGCGGATTGAAGACGCCAAAGAAGCCTGGCGCGCAGGCGATTGGGAGAATGGGCGGTTTCAACTGCCGCCAACGGATAAGGATGAGTTCATTCCGTTGCCGGAGAGATGAGGGGCGCGCCCTTCGTCGAGGCTTCGGATTGCTGCTTTGGCGGCACTGCCTCGCTCGGCAAGAGGCAGACGAATGAAAGGGTGCCGGCCGATGTCATGGGGCCCCATTTATCCGTGTAAAAAAGGGTGTGGGCTGCCGCATCTGGGGCAGCCGACCTTTGCCGGATCACCGAAACTCAAACGCTTCGGTATGGATGGCTCTGCGGCTGACCCCCTCTTTCTTCAGGTCCGTCATCAAGCCGTCGATCATGGGTTTGGGTCCACACATGAAATACTCGTAACTGCTGAGCGGATCGGGCAGGTTCTCCTTCATGTTATCGACCCGGGCAAAGTCACCATCTTCTGAGAAAAGCGGGATCAGGGTGATATTGCCAAGCTCTGCCGCACGGGACTTCAATTCATCCAGGAAGATGGCGTCCTGCTCCTCCCGCGCGGCATAGACCAGGTGGATCTGCCGGTCGTCGCCGGGCTGCATCGCGCGCAGTTTGGACAGAAACGGGGTCAATCCAATGCCACCGGCTACCCAGATCTGCTTCTTACCGGCGACCTTCGCCGCATCAAAACGGCCGTAGGGGCCGCGCACCATGACGTCCCGACCCGGCTGAAGCTCTTCCCGCACTTTGCGCGTCCAATCGCCTAAGACTTTCATGGTGAACCGCAACCGATCTTCCCCAGGTGCGCTTGAGATCGTGAAAGGATGCGGCTCCGACCATCCCTTGCCTTGCACTTCGACAAAGGCGAATTGGCCCGGTTTGAAGTCGATCATGTCGCCGACCGGCTTCAGGACAACCTCGGTGGCCCGTTCCAGGGCGTTGACCGCCTCAATGGTGAACGGGATGGCAGTCCGGTGGTTCATCCCGAACAGCGAGTAGCCGAGCGACAGAACACCAACCACCGCCGCAAGGATCAGCATTACCCCCGACGCGCTGAACCGCTCAAAGAAGATGCCGGGCGCAGTCATGAAATGACCGATGATCAGCACATAGACCACCGCCATGATCTTATGGGTCGGGCGCCAGCGCGAATACCGGATCTTTCTGTTCAGCGCGACGAAAAGCCCGATGATCAAGAAGATCAATCCCAGCATCCCCAGAGGCGACGAGGGCACCAAAGCGTTTGCGACCGGATCGACGCCTTCGGGCAACTCCTTGGGCACGCCAAAGAAATGGACCAAGGCGAAGAGGGCCGTGAAGGTGCCGGCCACGCGGTGAACCTGATACATGCGATCCAACCCGCCGAAGAGGTCTTCGAGGATCGCGAGCCTTGTGGACAGGATGACCGACGACGTCATCAGCAGAAAGGCGATCCCGCCCAGCATTGTTGTGCCCGTGGTGCGCGGCCCATGGGCCTCGGGCGGGAATCCCAGATGCAGGATGATGAACAACCCCAGCACCGCGCCGATGGCCAATACCCCCTGTTGGCGAAGCATGATCAAGTCCTCCTAGATCGGGTTACTCTGCGGGGGGTGGGTTGATCGCGGCGCGCGCGGCAACGTTGACGGAAAAGCCGAGCAGGAACTCCTCCTCGGTCAAAACCGCATCATTGTTGGTGTCGGCGCGACGGAAATCGGTCAAGAGAGACTGCCGGTGCTCGGTCCGCGTGATCTCATTATCGCCATTGCGGTCCCAGAAGGCGAAGACCACGCGCATGGCGGTTTCATAAGCCTCGGCCCGGCCGGCCTCTTCGGCCACCTGCTCCATCCCGAAGCCCCAGGTGAGGAACTCTCCCAGAGACAGCCGGTCATTGCCGTTGTAATCCATCGACACAAAGACATCGCTGCCAAACGTGGTGAACTCGCCCTGATCGATATAGCCGCGATCGGCCTGATCAACCGATGTGAAGGCCAATCTGGCCAGGTCGCGCCCTTCGCTGGTTTGCGCCAATGCGGCGGTCGGGGCCGCAAGGGCCGCAATCAGAAGACCTGTGGTGAGAGTGGGTCGCATGGATCTGTCCTCCTGCTGAATGTCATCGCCGCCAAACGTGAGTCGCTTGACTTGCAGATGCATTACTTGTAATCGCAAGTCTTGTAAACACAAATATGCAATTGCAACACTTGCAGCACACAAGTCTCGGAGTTATGGCATTGAGCAGGAGGCATTACGTCATGACCCAACTCCCTGAATCAGATGGGATTCGAGAGAACAGCTTTGGGTTTCTGATCCAGACGCTGGCACGGCGTATCGATGGCGATATGAGGGAGCGCTTGAAGGATCACGGCGTGGATCTGAAGATTTTTGCCAACCTGATGTTCCTGTCCGCCAAAGACGGCATCACCCAGCGCGAAATTGGCAATCACCTAAACTTCCCGGACTATTACACCAGCCGGAATGTTGACGCCCTGATTAAGGAGGGCTTTGCAGAGCGCCGCCCCGACCCGAAAAGCCGCCGCAGCACTCTGATCTTCCTGACGGCGAAGGGGCGGGACAAGGCGGCTGAACTTCCGGGTGTCATCCGAGCATCGAATGAGAAGTCGCTCGCCAATCTGAATGCAACGGAGCGGGCGCAGGTGATGCGCCTTCTGAAGAAGGCTGCTGGAATGGGCTAAGGCATCGTCGCATCGCGGCGCCGGCCATTGGCGGATGTTTTCCCACCCCTATGGTTCAGCGGACCACCACACTGTGCAAGGCGGAGATGAGTGTCTGTCGCAGCATTCGGGGTTGGCACGCACCGGCCACCCTAGGCTGATCCGGTGACACCGGCGCAGTGGATCAGGGACCCCGTCGCCAAAGGATCGTGTCCGTGCGACCTGTGGTGCAGGTGTTAGGGCCGATCATGTCGCAATCGTTGCAGAATGCGGGTCAAAGCTGCGGTTCACTTCTTCTTATCCGCGTCCCCGAAGGTCCCAGGCCAAGGAGATTCTCAGCCATGTCCACCCAATCCGCCCCATTGCCGCAAAACGGCCGGGCGGCGATCGGGTTGATCCTGATCGGGATGCTGTTCATTTCGGTCAATGACATGCTGATCAAGGCGCTGTCGGATCGCTTTGCCTTGCATCAGATCGTGTTCATCCGGTCTTTGATCGGGGGCGCGATGGCTTTGGTCTTTGTGAGACTCGAAGGCGGGTTCCATCTGCTGCGCACCCGGCGGCCGGGGCTGCACAGTTTCCGCGTCCTCTGCATCGTTTTCGCCAATCTCACCTTCTTCGCCGCGCTGGCGGTCATGCCGCTGGCCACGGCGACCGCGCTTTTCTTCATTGCGCCGCTTCTGATCACGCTTCTGTCGATCCCGGTTCTGGGGGAGCGGGTGGGGCCAAGGCGCCTCAGCGCGGTTGCGATCGGGTTTGCGGGTGTCCTGGTGATGCTGGCGCCTGAGATCGCGGGCGCAGGCCTCGACGGGGCAGGGTGGAGCGCTACGCTGCCAATCCTCGCCGCACTTGGCTATGCGGGGATGCAGGTGATGACCCGGAAGCTTGGTGGCGAAACCCGCGCCTCGGCCATGTCCGTCTATATCCATATCGGGTTTCTCAGTATCTCGGTGCTGTTCTTCCTCAATGCCGGCGACGGGCGATATCTGGATCACGTGGAGAATGAGAGCCTGATCTTCCTCCTCCGCGCTTGGATCTGGCCGGATCAGTCGGAGCTTTGGGTGTTTCTGCTGATCGGCGTTTTGGGCGGCTGCATTGGATACGCCTTGAGCCAGGCCTATCGCTTGGGAGATGCGGCAACGGTGGCGCCGTTTGAATATGTGGCGCTGCCGCTGGCGATCCTTTGGGGCTGGATTGTCTTTGATGAGTTGCCGGGTCTGCATGTCTGGGCGGGGACGGCGCTGATCGCGGGCGCGGGGCTCTATGTGTTCGCAAGGGAAAAGGCGCGGGCCGCGGATGGTTGAGATCAGGCGCGCAAGGCCCGACGATCTGCCCCAGATCGCCGCGCTGCATGTGGCCAATTGGCGGGCCGACTATCGGGGCGTACTGTCCGACGCCGCCTTAGGCGATCCACTTCATGCGATGATGACAGCGAAATGGGCGGCCGATGCGATAGAAGGTGTGGAGATCGCTGTGGCGGAGGTGAACGGCACCGTACTTGGGTTCGCGGCCTGGCAGCCAGAGCATCCTGACGGGCCTTACCTCGACAACTTCCACACCGCCGCCAAGGCCAGGGGGCAAGGCCTGGGCCGGGCTCTGATCGCCACGTTGATTGCGGATTTGCGCGCTCGGGGGAAGCGCGACCTTTGGCTGATCGTCTTCTCCGCAAATACCGCGACCCGGGCGCTTTATCGGCATTGGGGCGCCGAGGAGGGGCCGGAATTCCCCGACGATATCCTGGGCGAGACTGTGCCAGCCCGGCGTGTTCGATGGGCGGATGTGACAGAGCTTGAGCAGGCCGTGATGCCGCGCGCCACATAAACCTTTCAGCCTGCTCACCGCTGCAAATCCTCACCCACCAGATTTCGCCATTGCCCGCTTGACGGGACCGGTGGCGCGGCATAGACCACACGGCACGCTTCGGCTGTTTCAGCCTTGGCGGATGGTGAGCGGTTGTAGCTCAGTTGGTTAGAGTACCGGCCTGTCACGCCGGGGGTCGCGGGTTCGAGCCCCGTCA
>JANQNZ010000214.1 GCA_028279315.1 Rhodophyticola sp.
GTGCTGGTGTGGCCAAGGGCGATTTCCCAGGCCTCGGCCGTCTCCACCGCATCCGCGGGCCGGAAGACCAGGCAATTCGGCGTCGCCCGCATCATCGCCAGATGTTCGACCGGCTGGTGCGTGGGTCCGTCTTCACCCAGACCAATGGAGTCATGCGTCATGACATATTGCACCCCCACCCCCATCAGGGCTGACAGCCGGATCGCCGCCCGGGCGTAATCGGTGAAGCAGAAAAACGTCCCGCCATAAGGCCGGACCCCACCATGGAGCGCCATGCCGTTCATCGCCGCCGCCATGCCATGTTCGCGGATGCCGTAATGGATATGCCGGCCTTTCCGGTCCTCAGGGCTGAAGGTGCCGAGATCGGCGGTTCGGGTGTTGTTCGACCCGGTCAGATCGGCGGAGCCGCCAAGGGTTTCTGGGATGATCGGGTTGATCACCTCCAACGCCATTTCGCTGGCCTTTCGGGTGGCGACCTTGGGCTGGGTTTCAGAGATTTGCTTCTTCAGAGCTTTGATCGTGGCGGACAGCTTCTTCGGCATCTCGCCAGCAAAAGCCCGGGCGAAATTGGCCTGACGATTGGCGGAGGTCAGGCCAAGTTCGGTTTCCCACGCCTCACGCGCCTCCCGGCCGCGGGCGCCAATCGCCTCCCACTCCGCTTTCAGATCATCCGGGATTTCGAAGGGCCCATAGGTCCAGCCATACGCCGCCTTGGTGTCGGTCACGACCTTCGGGTCGGTCAGCGCGCCATGGCCTTTGGCCGTGTCCTGGGCGCTCGACCCGATGGCGATATGGGTCTTGCAGGCGATCATCGCGGGGTGGGCGGAGGCTTTGGCCTCGGTGATTGCGCGGTCGATATCCACCGGGTCATGGCCGTCGCATTCGAAGACGTCCCAACCCGAGGCGGCAAAGCGGGCCTTCTGATCGGTACGGTCCGACAGCGACACCTCACCATCGATGGTGATGTTATTGTTATCCCAAAACACGATTAGGCGACTTAGCTCGTGTCGGCCAGCCAGGCCAATCGCCTCCTGACTGATGCCTTCCATCAGGCAGCCATCACCGGCGATGCAATAGGTGTCATGGTTGATCAGCTTCTTGCCCCACCGGGCGCGCAAGCTTTCCTCGGCCATGGCAAAGCCAACCGCATTGGCGATGCCTTGGCCCAAAGGTCCGGTGGTGGTCTCAATCCCTTTGGCGTGGCCATATTCCGGGTGACCCGCAGTGATTGCGCCCAACTGGCGGAAATTCTTGATCTGCTCCAGGGTCATATCCTCGTAGCCCGTGAGGTAGAGCAGGCTGTAGAGCAGCATGGAGCCATGACCTGCCGAGAGGATAAACCGATCCCGGTTCGGCCAATCCGGCGCGCTGGCATCGAAATTCAGGTGTTTCTCGAAAAGGACCGTGGCGACATCGGCCATGCCCATCGGCATCCCTGAATGGCCGGAATTGGCGGCGGCAACCGCATCAAGGGTCAGCGTCCGGATACAGGCGGCACGGCGCCAATGATCAGGGTGGTTCGCAGCAAGGGCGGAAAGGTCCAAGGGGGCAGCTCCCTCTGTCGAGATCGTGGGTCTCGGCGGTGATAGCAGAGGGCGGGCGAAGTGCAAGCGGCCCGCGCATGGGGTTAGTTGAGAAGACCGCCGGAAAGGCGCCGAATACCGGCAGAATTTGCGGGAAACGGTTGCAAATTGACCCAGGATGCGATTCGCTGTGCGGGAAGCCTTGAGGCGCGGGTTGCGCTAGGTAGGGCGAGGATAAGCGGGGGGCAGACCTGGGCATGAGCGACACCGCAAATATGGATGAGATTGCCGCGCTGGAGGGCCGATTGGCCGCCGCGCTGGACCGGATTTCGACCGGCATCGGGACCTTGAGCGCGGGCTCAGGCGAGGGCGGAAATGAAGAGGCCGAGGCTGCACGGGCGGCGCTTGCGGCGGCTGAGACACGGGCCGCGGAATTGGCCGAGCGGCTGGCGGCGATGGAAAGCGCGGCGGAGGACAATAGCGCTTTGGCTGAGACCCAAGCCGCGCTTGAGGCCGAGCAAAGCGCCAACGCAGAATTGACCGAACAGATCCGCGCGCTGGAGGCGTCTCGCCAAGCCAGCCAGGACGAAGCGGCGCGCCAAGCGGCGG
>JANQNZ010000236.1 GCA_028279315.1 Rhodophyticola sp.
CAACCGCGCCTTTGTCCGCCAGGGCCTGACCGTCATGGCCCGCCGCTCACGTCCTGGCCTTGTGGCCCTGACCGATGTGGCGCGCCTCGACCGACCGCCAAGCGCCTATCATCTGGGCTTTGTGCTTGGCCCCCGGGTGAATGCCGGCGGGCGGATTGGGGAGGCGGATTTGGGCGCACGCCTCCTCTCTTGCACCGATCCAGGCGAGGCCGCGCGGATGGCGAAACGGCTGGACGATTTCAACACCGACCGTCGCGAGATCGAGGCCCTGGTGCGCGACGCCGCCATGGCCCAGGCCGACGCGCGGGGGCTGGACGCCCCGCTGGTCTGGGCCGCGGGCGATGGCTGGCACCCGGGCGTTGTCGGCATCGTCGCAAGCCGCCTGAAAGATCGGACAAACCGCCCGGCGGTGGTGATTGGGTTTGATGGGGAGGATGGCAAAGGCTCTGGCCGGTCGGTCTCGGGCGTCGATCTGGGGGCGTCGATGCAGCGACTGGTGGCCGAAGGGCTTTTGACGAAAGGGGGCGGGCATAAGATGGCCGCAGGGCTAAGCCTCACGCGGGCGCAGTTGGACCCCGCCATGGCGCGGCTGAGCGCGCTTCTGGCCAAGCAAGGCGCGGGCGGCGGCGGCCCCAGGGATCTTCGTCTTGACGGACTTCTGATGCCAGGCGGCGCGACCCCGGAATTGATCACCGAAATCGAGGCCGCAGGCCCCTTCGGCGCCGCCGCCCCAGCCCCGCGTTTCGCCTTTGCGGCCCTGCGCGTGGCTCATGCAAGGCGTGTCGGTGAGAGCCACCTGAAGTTGAGCCTCGGCGATGGCGGCCCGGTGCGGCTCGATGCGATTGCCTTCGGCGCCTTTGAGACTGGATTGGGGCCAGAGATTGAAGACCATGGCGGCCGCCAAATCCATGTGGCGGGCCGGATCGAGATCAACCATTGGCAAGGCCGCGCCCAGGTCCAGCTTCGCCTGGATGACGCGGCTTGGGCCAGGTGACCCCTCTCGATCAGTCCGGCGAAGAATCCCCTTGCGCGCTCCGCCCGGTTTTCCTAGAACCCGCCTCACGCCAAGCGCGGCCCGTTCGTCTATCGGTTAGGACGCCAGGTTTTCAACCTGGAAAGAGGGGTTCGATTCCCCTACGGGCTGCCATTCACGCCCAAATTTATTATCCATAATCAATAGCTTAAGCGGAATCCTTAAGGGGTTTTTCGTCCAAATACGCTTTCGTACCACAGGTGGTCCCACACTCGACTCTGTCGTCTAAGACCAGCGCCCTCGACTACGGCGCTGTCCATTTGCATCCCCGCCGCGATAGCCCGAAACGCGATTCGGGCGGTTTGTCCTCGGCTGCGACGCAGCCCGCCCAATCGGGTGTTGGCGTCTGGACTATCAGCCTGGCGTCAGCCCTCGTCCCGCGCGACCCCAACTATCGCGCAATTTTTGGGCATCTGCGCCGATCCCGGCGCAGATGTCGACGGCCCCTTGGACCCGCATCACAATTCACCTCTATGCAGGAACCTAGCGGTCAGTTGCCTATGCGGTTTCACCCGCACCGGTGCGATAATCAGACCGTCGGGAGGGCGCCTTTGCAGGCACGGCACGGCCTGGTTGGGGAGGCGGGTATGTCGATCATGTTGATGGACCCACACCCCCTCTTAACCGCCGAACACGACGCCTCAGTTAACGGTCACCAAGGTGCTCCCGGATAGCAAGGGCCGCTGGTTCTTCTGGTGACGCTCCGCAAGCTTCTTGGCCCGTTTCCCGGCCTCAGGGATCAGACGCGCTGGCACCGGGCGATAGTCGATATCGGCCAACTCCGGCAGAATCTCGAACACCTCCTCTATCGCTTCCTTCGACAGCGTCTTCAGGGCCTCCGGTCCGGTAAACAGGCTCTCGCTCGGCGCGCCATTGGCAAGCACGACCTCGTGATCGTCGAACAGCATGTGGAAATACTCGACCCCATCCGCCGTCTCGTCGACCTCGATTCCATCGACGGCCAGCAGTTTCTTGGCCGACACAAGAACCTCAGGCACACCAAACATCCGCTCTGCGATGGCAGATTGCACAAGCATCCGGTGTTGCGGCGACACACAAAGGTCGCGTGCCGGAAGGCCCGGCGCCAATGTACCGGCGCGGATGCGGATCGGTTTCAGCCGCGGGGCTGCATCCAGGGTATCGGCCTCCAACCGGCGCCCGCCAATCCACCGGATCGGTTGATAGCCATGGTCGAGCGTGAACACCTCATCGCCGGCCCGAAGGTCCTCGATCCGCTTTTCGCCCTCCTTCGTGGCGATCAACGTACCCCGGGTGAAGCAGACCACATCGAAATTGATCTCTTCGAAATTCTCGAAGCTGATCCCGCCGATGCTGCCATCCTCGTCACCACTGGTGATCTGGATGGTCCCGCCAGCCGGGAATGTGTTGTTATCAATATCGTCGATGATGTCCTGAAGGGTCGGCAGTCCGCCGCCACCAGGGCCAAAGGCGATCGTTGTGGCAGAGCCGTCCGGCTGGAACGTGCCTGCCGCATTGGCCGTGTCGATATCGGCGCCGATATCGGCTGTGGTGAAGCCAGGGCCGGCATCGGTGATGGTAATTTGATCGATGCCCGGGCCTTCGGCGGCCACGAAGTTCTCAACCGAGGTGACCGTATCCGTGCCGGTTTCCGTGCCGATAACCGTGCCGTCGCCATTGTCGTCGACATTGACCGTGATTGTGTTGATCGAAGCCGCTGGCGCAGTGATCAGCCCCAGGTCGACAACTCCGTCGGTGCTACCATCGGCGGCATCCGCCGCAGCCAGTTCTGCCGCCGTGATCAGATAGGCCTCGCCAGACTCGGACCCACCGCCATCGGCACCGCGCGCCCCGATGAGCAGATCGTCCAGCCCGTCCCCATCCACATCACCCGCCGAGGAGACGGAGAAGCCGGCCAAGTCAGAAGCATCCACCCCGATGAACTGATAAGAGGTGCTCTGCTCATTGACATTACTAAGATCGACTATGCCATCGGCACTGCCATCGGCCGCATCCGCCGCCGCCAGGTCCGCTGCCGTGATCAGATAGACCTCGCCGGACGCATTCCCGCCGCCATCGGCGTTGGACGCCCCGATCAGCAGATCGTCAAGCCCGTCGCCGTCCACATCGCCGGCGGACGAGACGGAATTGCCCGCAGCGTCATTGGCCGCTGCCCCAACGAACTGATAGGAGCCGCTCTGCTCATTGACAAAGTCGAGATCGATGACACCGTCGGTGCTGCCATCAGCGGCATCCGCTGCCGCCAGATCCGCCGCTGTGATGAGATAGGCCTCGCCGGAGGCACTCCCGCCATCATCTGCTTGGAACGCTCCGATCAGCAGATCGTCCAACCCGTCTCCATCCACATCCCCGGCGGACGAGATGGAGTTGCCGGCCAGATCGCTCGCCTGGGTTCCGATGAATTGATAAGAGCCGCCCTGATCATTGATGAAGTCGAGATCAATGACCCCGTCGGTGCTGCCATCGGCTGCATCCGCCGACGCCAGATCCGCCGCTGTGATCAGATAGGCCTCACCGGAATCGGTCCCGCCGCCATCGGCACCAATCGCGCCGATGATCAGATCGTCCCGCCCGTCGCCATCGACATCGCCGGCGGAGGCAACGACATTGCC
>JANQNZ010000254.1 GCA_028279315.1 Rhodophyticola sp.
ACAATTTCCTGGCGGCCTATGCCGAGGTGCGGGGGGACGGTGCGCTCGCCTGGACGGATATCTCCACCGGTGAATTTCAGGTCATGGCCTGTTCGCCAACCCAGCTCTCGCCGGAATTGGCCCGGATAGCACCCAGAGAGGTGTTGGTCTCAGACGGTCTGGACCTCGCGCGGCACGATGTGATCACAGGTATGGGCGCCGCGGTCACACCGCTGTCCCCCGCCAGTTTCGACAGTAGCTCTGCTGAGGCACGGATTCAGTCTCTATTCCAGGTGAAAACGTTGGACTCTTTCGGGTCATTCTCCCGTGCCGATCTGGGCGCGATGGGGGCGCTGATCGACTATTTGGAGATCACGCAGAAAGGCAACCTCCCGCGCCTGATGCCTCCGGTGAAAGAGATGCCCGGGCGGATCATGCAGATCGATGCGGCGACGCGCACGAACCTAGAATTGACGACAAGTCTCTCCGGCGGCCGTAAGGGAAGCTTGGCCGCTACCATTGACCGGACATTGACCGCGGCAGGTGGACGGTTGTTTGCCCATCGCCTCTCTAGCCCCTCGACGGATTTGGCCACGATCCAGGCCCGCCATGACGGGGTGGCGGCGGTCTTGGAAAACCGGGATCTGGCCCATGACCTGCGCGCAGCCCTGCGCCAGGTGCCTGATCTCGACCGGGCGCTGTCGCGGCTCGCGCTTGATCGGGGTGGGCCACGGGATTTGGCGGCGATCCGGAACGGGCTTGGCGCTGCGGCAGATCTGGCGGTGCGGACCCAGAAAGAGACACTTCCGGAGGTTTTGACCACCGCGAGTGACGCGCTTGGCGGCCATGACGCTCTGATCGATCTGCTCGATGCGGCGTTGGTGGCCGAGCCTCCGCTTCTGGCCCGGGATGGGGGCTTCGTCGCCGGCGGGTTCGACACTGAGTTGGACGAGGCCCGCACGCTTCGCGACGAAGGGCGGGGTGTGATCGGGGGGATGCAGGCGGAGTATGCTGAGGCCGCCGGCGTCGCCTCCTTGAAGATCAAGCATAACAATGTGCTGGGCTACTTCATCGAAACCACGGCGACCCATGCCGAAAAGATGCTCTCGCCGCCTCTGTCCGAGCGCTTCATTCACCGCCAAACCACGGCCAATGCCGTGCGGTTCACAACGGTCGAATTGTCGGAGTTAGAGACAAAAATCCTGAATGCCGGAGGCCGCGCGCTGGCTCTTGAGAAGGTGATTTTCGAGCGGCTCCGCCAAGCGATCCTGGACCGCCATGCCCCGATCAGCCAGACCGCCCGGGCGCTGGCAGAACTCGATCTGACCGCTGCGCTTGCCGATCTGGCGGCAGAGAAAGATTGGACGCGGCCCGAGATGGATCAGAGCCGCGCCTTCGCGATCACTGGCGGCCGCCATCCGGTGGTCGAGGCCGCGCTCGCCGCTGAGGGCGCGCCCTTCATCGCCAATGACTGCACGTTGAGTGCCGAGCCGGATGAGGCAGCGATCATCCTTCTGACGGGCCCGAATATGGCGGGCAAGTCCACCTATCTACGCCAGAATGCCCTCATCGCGATTTTGGCTCAAATGGGCGGATTCGTGCCTGCTGAGAGCGCCCATATCGGCATTGTCAGCCAGGTCTTCAGCCGCGTCGGCGCCTCAGACGATCTGGCGCGGGGCCGCTCCACGTTCATGGTCGAGATGGTCGAAACCGCGACGATCCTGAACCAGGCCGATGACCGCGCGCTGGTGATCCTGGACGAAATCGGGCGCGGCACGGCGACCTATGACGGGCTGTCCATCGCCTGGGCAACTTTGGAGCATCTGCACGGCGTGAACACCTGCCGCGCGCTTTTTGCGACCCATTACCATGAGATGACCGGCCTCGCCGCGCGGCTTGACGGGGTCGAGAATGCCACTGTTGCGGTGAAGGAATGGGAGGGCGATGTGATCTTCCTCCATGAGGTGCGGGAAGGCGCGGCGGACCGGTCTTATGGGGTTCAGGTGGCGAAACTGGCCGGGCTGCCGGCCTCTGTGATCACACGGGCTCATGAGGTGCTGGACGCGCTTGAAAAAGGCGAACGCGAAGGCGGTGCGGACCGTCAGGCGGTGATCGACGATCTTCCGCTTTTCTCAGCCAGGCCTGCGCCGGTGCAGGCACCGGCCAAACCCTCAGCGGTGGAAGATAGGTTGCGGGACATCCACCCGGACGATTTGACCGCACGGGATGCGCTGGCGTTGATCTATGAGTTGAAGGATAAGCTCGGGGAATAGAGCGGGTTGCAATCGAACCGTTGTTCGGCGCCCCAGCCGGAATAATGCGGCGAAGCCGCCGGTCCCGTTTCGCGCCGACCGTAACCCTTGCGTAGGGCGGGACTTGTCCCGCCGCGGGAGGCAATCTGCCAGGGCACTGGCGGGACAAGCCCCGCCCTACCGGTGAATGGCTGTTTCGCCTGGGCCTAACCCGCCGGCGTAGACGACACCCCAACCTGCGCTGGCCTGAGCAATCGGTCATGTAACATGAACCCTTCGGCCATCACCTGAATGATGTCCCCAGCTTTTGTCTCCGGCACCGGGGCCTCAAACATCGCCTGGTGAAGCTGCGGATCAAACGTATCCCCAACCTCAGGCTTTATCGCGGTCAGCCCATGTTTCGAGAAGACGTTCAGAAGCTCCCGCAGGGTCAGTTCCACCCCTTCGATCACACTGGCCGCGGCGTCGGGCTTTTCGTCACCGACTGCCTCCAACGCACGGTGCAGATTGTCATAAACCGGCAGCAGGTCGCGGGCGAGGCGGGAGCCGCCATATTGCTCCCCTTCCCGGCGATCCCGTTCCGCCCGTTTGCGCACGTTCTCCGATTCGGCCAGGACGCGCAGCAGCCGGTCTTTCAGCTCATCCCGCTCCGCCTTCAACGCGTCGATCTCGCTGATATCCGGATCAAGCGCCTCTTCCTCGGCAGCGGCTTCCTCTTCGGCCAGGGCGGCCTCCAATGCATCCACATCATCCAGGAACGGGTCTTCCTTGGGATCTGCCATCTTTTCCTCTCTCACCCGCGGTCGGAAATCACCCGACCGACCAACTGCGCCGTGTAATCCACAATCGGAACAATCCGACCGTAATTCAGACGCGTCGGGCCAATAACCCCCACCGCGCCCACGATCTTTCGGTCAGCGTTCATATATGGAGAGACCACCAGAGAGGAACCCGAAAGTGAAAATAACTTGTTCTCGGAGCCGATAAAAATTCGGACCCCGTCGCCGCCTTCGGTCAGTTCCAGGAATTCTGCGATATCGCGTTTGCGTTCGAGGTCGTCAAAGAGGCTTCGGATCCGGTCCAGATCGTCCGATTCGGGCGCGTCATCCAGAAGATGGGACCGCCCGCGCACAATCAGCCGTTCCGGGGTGCCGCCCGCATCCTCCCACACCGCAAGGCCGCTTTCGATCAGGCTTTGGGCCAGCGTATCGATCTCCTGCCGCCGCTCGGCAATCTCGCCCTCAATGATGCGGCGGAGTTCGGCCACGGTGCGCCCCTCAGCCAGGGCATTCAGGAAATTCGCCGCTTCACGCAGGGCACTTGGGGTTTGGCCCAAAGGCGGTTGAAACAGCCGGTTTTCCACATGGCCGTCGGCGAAGACCAGGACCACAAGCGCCTGCTCTGCCGAGAGCGAGACGAAGTCGATATGCTTGATCGGCGCCTCATGTTTCGGCGCCAGAACCAGGCTGGCGCCATGGGTGACGCCCGAAAGGGCGGAGCCGATCCGGTCAAGCGTAGTAGAGACGTCTTCGGCATTGCCGCCAAGGGTCGCGTCGATCTTCTCGCGATCCCCTTCGGTCAGGTCGCCGACTTCCAGAAGCCCATCGACAAACATGCGCAGGCCCAGTTGCGTCGGCACCCGGCCCGCGGAAACATGGGGGCTGTCGAGCAATCCCAGATGTTCCAGGTCTTGCATGACATTCCGAACCGTCGCGGCCGAGACCTTCTCGGACAGGCTGCGCGTCAAGGTGCGCGAACCGACGGGCGCGCCGGACTCCAAATACCCTTCGACAACGCGCCGGAACACCTCGCGGGAGCGGTCGTTCATTTCGGACATCAGGTTGGAGTGATCAGCCATGGGTCAAACGTCGCATTTCGGGTCGGTTCATTAAGCGGAGCCTCGGGCCCTTGGTCAATCGGGGTTGCGGACACCGGCCAGGCAGGACTATGCCCCTTTGTTAAACGCGTACCCTTGGGAGAGAGATATGCGCCCCTCCGGCAGAGACCTAGATGAGATGCGTCCGATTTCGATTGAGACGGGTGTGACCGCCCATGCCGAGGGCTCTTGCCTGATCAAATGCGGGGGCACCCATGTGCTGTGCACCGCTTCGCTTGAGGAGCGGGTGCCGCCGTTTTTGAAGAACTCCGGCCTTGGTTGGGTCACGGCGGAATACGGGATGCTGCCACGCGCGACCCATACGCGGATGCGGCGGGAGGCCGCGGCAGGCAAACAATCCGGACGGACGCAAGAGATTCAGCGCCTGATTGGCCGGTCTTTGCGGGCTGGCATTGACCGCGTGGCTTTGGGAGAACGGCAAATCACCGTGGATTGCGACGTGATCCAGGCCGATGGCGGCACTCGCTGCGCGGCGATCACCGGCGGTTGGGTCGCGTTGCGCCTGGCGGTCAACAAGCTGATGAAGGCCGGAGATGTCCTGTCGGACCCGATCACCGATCATGTCGCGGCAGTATCCTGTGGGGTCTATGCCGGGCAATCGGTCCTTGATCTCGACTATGCCGAAGACAGCGAGGCGGGGACGGACAGCAATTTCGTCATGACCGGCGGTGGGCAATTGATCGAGCTTCAGGCGAGTGCCGAGGGGTCGACCTTCTCTCGCGATCAATTTGGGGAGCTGCTGGCTTTGGCCGATAAAGGCGTCGCCGAACTGGTCGCCGCGCAGCAGGCCGCGGTGGGTTAGATGCGGACCTTCACCGGCGACCACCTCCTTGTCGCGACGCATAACCAAGGCAAGTTGGAGGAGATCGCGCATCTCTTGGAGCCCTATGGCATCTCGGTCAGCTCTGCCAAGGATCACAACCTGCCCGAGCCTGAGGAAACCGGCACCACATTTGTCGAAAACGCACGGATCAAGGCCCATGCGGCGGCCCAGGCCACGGGCCTGCCGGCGCTCGCCGACGATAGCGGGATCGAGATCGACGCGCTGGATGGCGCCCCCGGCGTCTATACCGCCGATTGGGCCGAAACGCCCCAGGGGCGGGATTTCGTCATGGCAATGACCCGCACCTATGACGAATTGGAGGCGAAATCGGCGCCCCACCCGCGTCGCGCGCGGTTCTGCTGCACCTTGGTTCTGGCCTGGCCCGACGGACATGACGAAGTGTTCCCGGGTGTCATGGAGGGCGAAATCGTCTGGCCCATGCGGGGCGATCAAGGCCATGGCTATGACCCGATCTTTCAGCCCAAAGGCCATACCCAAACCTTTGGGGAGATGGATCGGTGGGAAAAGAACAGGATCAGCCACCGCGCTGATGCGTTCCGCAAACTGGTGACGGTGTTTGACCGCTGAGGATTGGCAGAACGGGGGCTTTGGCCTCTATCTCCACTGGCCGTTCTGCCAGGCAAAATGCCCTTATTGCGATTTCAACTCCCATGTCGCGGCTGAGATCGACCAGGACAGATGGCAGCGCGCTTATCTGTCCGAGATTGACCGGCTGGCGGCGGAAACGCGCGAAAGACCCTTAAACAGTGTCTTTTTCGGCGGTGGCACCCCGTCTTTGATGAACCGCGATCTCGTCGCCGCGATCCTTGAGAAAGTGCGCGCGACATGGCCCACCGCGAACGATCCGGAAGTCACGCTTGAGGCAAACCCAACCTCCGTCGAGGCGGGACGGTTTCAAGGCTATCGCGACGCGGGTGTCACCCGTGTCTCGATGGGGATTCAAGCGCTGAACGATGCCGACTTGAAGCGCCTGGGCCGCTTGCACAGCGTTGCCGAGGCGAAGGCGGCCTTTGACATAGCCAGAAACGTCTTTGATCGGGTCAGCTTTGATCTGATCTATGCGCGGCAAGACCAGACGCCCGCAGACTGGCATGCCGAGCTGGCCGAAGCCCTCTCCATGGCGATCGACCATCTCTCGCTTTATCAGCTCACCATCGAGCCTGGCACCGCGTTTGGCGATCGGTTCGCCAAAGGGCTGCTGCGTGGTTTGCCCGACGATGACCGCGCCGCGGATATGTACGAGATCACGCAAGAGCTGTGTGAGGCGGCAGGCATGCCGGCCTATGAGATCTCAAACCATGCAAGCGACATGGCGCAATCCCGGCACAACCTGATCTATTGGCGCTATGGCGACTATCTTGGCATTGGGCCAGGCGCCCATGGGCGGATCACGGTGGATGGTCAGCGGATGGCAACCGAAACGCCGCTTGGACCAACCGCCTGGCTCACGCAGGTTGAGGCGGGAAAGGGCGGGGAAAGCACGCGGCAAGCGCTCTCCGGCCCCGAACAGGCCCAGGAATACCTAATGATGAGCCTGCGTTTGGCCGAAGGCAGCGACCTTGCGCGTTTCACGCGCCTGAACGGAGCATCGCTCGATCCGGCGAAACTGCGGGAGTTGGAAGACAGCGGCTTCATCGAGGCGGGCGCGGATCGGATCAAAGCAACCGCGGCTGGTCGACCGATCTTGAATGCTATCCTTCGAGCGCTTTTGACCGGATAACGTCGGGCCGCATCGCCGTAGACCGGGCCTTGGCCCGGGAACCTCAGCGTTTCTCGACCCGGGCCAAGGCCCGGTCTACGCAATCCGTCCCCGCTAACTGCGGTTCAAAAGCCGGACGATATCGTCCAACTGGCTTAAATCTTTGTAATGTATGGATAATTTCCCGTTTCCAGCATCCGCGTGGTGGTCAATCACAACCCGCATGCCCGTTGCCGCAGATAAATCGCCCTCCAGCGCTTTTGTGTCCGCATCCTTTGCTGGTGTCGATGGTGTCGAGGCGGTGGATCGACCCTGTGCTGCGGATTTGGCTAGGTTTTCGACATCCCGAACCGACAGCGATTTCGCAATCACTTGTCGCGCCAAGGCAAGCGGATTGTCGGAGGTGATCAGCGCCCGCGCGTGACCAGCGGACAATTGACCATCGCGCACCATGGCCTGCACCTCGTCGGGCAATTGGAAGAGACGTGTCAGATTGGCGATATGGCTGCGGCTTTTGCCCATGGCCTCGGCCAATTGTTCCTGCGTGTGGCCAAACCGGTCCATGAGTTGGAGATACCCCGCGGCCTCCTCCATCGGGTTCAGATCGGCCCGCTGGATGTTCTCGATGATCGCGACTTCCAGGACTTCGGTGTCGTCGAAATCCCGAATGATGGCAGGCACCTCGTGAAGTTGCGCCAATTGTGCGGCGCGCCACCGGCGTTCGCCGGCGACGATCTCGTAAGCGTTCCCATCGGCCGGATCGGGCCGCAGGATCAGCGGTTGAATGATCCCCTTTTCCCGGATCGACGCAGCCAATTCTCGCAGCGCGTCTTCCGTAAAGCTGCGGCGCGGCTGATCGGGATTTGGCCGGATGCGCTCGATGGGGATCTGCGTTTCTCCGCGCGGCGGCGGCGCCGCGGAGGGTGAGGCCTCGGCCTCCTCCGCCGAGGGTTCGATATCGGCCATCAGGGCGGATAAGCCGCGCCCCAGACCTCGTCTTTCTTTCTTCGATGCCATCCGTCCCTCCCTCAGGCCGGCGTCAACTGACGTTTGAGCAACTCTTCCGCCAAAGCGCGATACGCTTTACTGCCCCGCGAGTCCGGATCGTATTGCAGCACCGGCACAGCGTAAGACGGTGCCTCGCTCAACCGGACATTCCGGGGGATAAGCGTCTGATAAACCAACTCACCCAACGTGGCCCGCGCGTCGTCTTCAACTTGCTTCGACAGGTTGTTGCGGCTGTCAAACATGGTCAGAACCACCCCTTCGATCCGAAGCCCGGGATTGGCCGTCTGCCGAACCTCCCGAATGGTGAGCATGAGTTGCGACAGACCTTCTAGAGCAAAGAACTCGGACTGCAGCGGCACCAAGACCGCATCCGCAGCCACCATCGCGTTCACGGTCAAAAGGTTCAGCGACGGGGGGCAGTCGATCAGCACGATGTCGAACCCATGGGTCGCCCGCCTGCTGAGTGCGTCCTTCAACAGAAACACCCGGTTTTCATTCGCCACCATTTCGATATCGGCGGAGCTGAGATCTGTCGTCGCCGGAGCAATCCAAAGGTTCTCCACGCCGGTTGCGCGTTGGACATCCGACAAAGGCGCGCCGTCCAGGATCAAGTCATAGGTCGTGAGCGCCCTGTCCTTCGCCTCGATCCCCAGCCCGGTTGAGGCATTGCCTTGCGGATCAAGATCCAAGACCAACACACGCTGGCCAAGCGCGGCAAGGGCCGCACCCAGATTGATGGCCGTCGTGGTTTTGCCCACCCCGCCTTTTTGATTGGCGATGGCGAGAATTCTTGCTGCTCGGTCCTCAGGCACGGGCCAGGCCTCCTATCCGGTAAATCACGGCGCCAGGTGCAGTTTGGCTTGGGAATGTCTGGGCGTCCATGCGCCATTCTGTTTGGGCCGCTTGAAATTCCGCCTCATGACGCTCGCCTTTGAGAAAAAGACAAATACCGTCCGGCGCCAGATGGGGAAAGGCCAGCGCCAGAAGCCTCGGCAAAGGTGCAAGCGCCCGGGCGGAGATCACATCCGCCCCTTGCGGCGGCGCATCTTCGATCCGACGGCTCAGGACCGACACAGGCACCTCCATCCGGCGCGCCACATCCCTAAGAAAGCTCGCCTTCCGGAGATCGCTTTCGATGAGGGTGAAGCTCCAACCCGGCGCGGCTTCTTTGGCGAGAACGGCACAGACCAGCCCCGGAAACCCACCCCCGCTGCCAAGATCGAGCCAGGTCCCTTCATCCACCGGCCGCAGGTCGAAGAGCTGAGCTGAGTCAAGAAAATGGCGCGCCCAAATGGATGACAGGCTGTTTGGCGAAACGAGGTTGATCGCTTTCTGCCATTTGACCAGCGCATCCGCGTAGAGCTTAAGACGCTCGATTGTTTCACGTGAAACACGCGCCGCGATGCGCGCCCGCGCCTCCTCCTCCGTCATGCGCTTAGGCGATCCTTCTGGCGCAGCTTGATCAGGAGGAGCGTTAGAGCCGCTGGTGTCATCCCGTCAATCCGGCCCGCCTGGCCCAAGGTTCGTGGGCGAATGGTGGTCAGCTTTCCGCGCAATTCGTTTGAGAGGCCTTGGATGGCCTCGAAATCGAACCCATCCGGGATCACATGCGCCTCATCCCGTTTCAGGGCAGCAACATCTTTCTTCTGCCGCTCAATATAATGGGCGTAGAGCGCTTCCCGCTCCAATTGTTGCCGGGTATCCCGGTCAAGCTCTGACAAGTCCGGCCAAATCTCGGTCAGGCGTGCGAAATCGATATCCGGGAAAGCCAGGAGATCGAGCGCATTACGCCGAACGCCGTCTTGATTGATCCGAAGCCCGTGGTTTCGGGCCTCAGTTTGCGACAGGTAAAGGCCCTCCAGCTGCGCGTGACCTGACGCGAGACGGGCCATCTTCTCCGCAAAACGCGACTGACGATCCTCGGCGACAATCCCGAGCTTCTCGGCCAAGGGTGTGAGGCGTTGGTCGGCGTTATCTGCCCGCAGACTCAGCCGAAATTCGGCGCGAGAGGTGAACATCCGATAAGGCTCCGCCACGCCACGCGTGACCAGATCGTCGATCATAACACCGATATAGGCTTGGTCGCGGCCAAGGGTGATCTCATCGCGGGATTGCGCCTGAAATGCAGCGTTTAAGCCCGCCATCAGACCTTGCGCCGCCGCCTCTTCGTAGCCGGTGGTGCCATTGATCTGACCCGCCAGGAACAGGCCTGGCACATCTTTGACCTCCAAAGTCGGACGCAGCGCACGCGGGTCGACATAGTCATATTCGATCGCATAGCCCGGCTGCAGGATTTCGGCCTGCTCTAGGCCGCGGATCGAATGAACATAGGCCTCCTGCACATCAGCGGGCAGCGACGTGGAGATGCCGTTGGGATAGACCACATCGCTGGTCAGCCCCTCAGGTTCCAGGAAGATCTGGTGCGAGTCCTTATCGGCAAACCGCACAATCTTATCTTCGATCGAGGGGCAATAGCGCGGTCCAACACCTTCGATATGGCCGCCATACATGGCGGAGCGGTCCAGGTTCCGCTGGATGATCTCATGGGTTGCAGCGTTGGTATGCGTGATCCCGCAGGAGATTTGCCGGGCTGTCGGACCGTCAGACAGGAAGGAAAACAGAACCGGATCGTCATCGGCCGGCTGCATATCCAAGATATCCCAATTGATCGTCTGGGATTTGAGCCGCGGGGGTGTGCCGGTCTTCAGTCGCCCAAGAGGCAGAGCGAATTCATCAATCCGCTCGGCC
This sequence comes from Rhodophyticola sp., assembly GCA_028279315.1. GTDB lineage: Bacteria > Pseudomonadota > Alphaproteobacteria > Rhodobacterales > Rhodobacteraceae > Rhodophyticola. Next base: position 10,428 of record JANQNZ010000254.1, read on the forward strand.
AGTCGCACCGAGGGCGCATCCCCGATCCGCCCACCGGGACGTTGCTGATCTCCGATATGGATGATCCCACGCAGGAAGGTGCCCGTGGTGAGGACCACAGCACCCGCAGCGATCTCGGACCCATCGGCCAGGCGCAGCCCGGTGACGCGGGTCCCTTCCATCAGGAAATCCGCTGCTTCTCCTTCAATGATCTCCAGCCCATTCTGTCCAGCAAGCGCCGCCTGCATCGCCGCGCGATAGAGCGCGCGGTCCGATTGCGTGCGCGGGCCTTGAACCGCGGGGCCCTTGCGGCGGTTGAGCAAGCGGAATTGGATGCCGGACGCGTCGGCAACCTGGCCCATGATGCCGCCCATGGCATCGATCTCTCGCACCAGATGGCCTTTGCCGAGACCCCCAATGGCCGGGTTGCAGGACATCACACCAATGGCTTCGGCCTTCAAGGTCACCAGCGCAGTCCGGGCGCCTGCGCGCGCGGCGGCAAAAGCAGCCTCGCTCCCCGCGTGGCCACCGCCGATCACAACAACATCGAAATCCCGTTGTTTCACGTGAAACACTCCTACTTGCCGATGCAGAAGCTGGAGAAGATTTCGCCCAACACCGCCTCCACATCCACACGCCCGATCAATGCATCCAGGCTGCGCAGGGCGGTTCGCAGGTGTTCGGCGGCCAGATCACCCCGCTCGGCGCCCGCTTCTACCTCGATTCTTGCCAGCGCTAAAGCCTCCATCGCCGCAATCATCGCCAGCCTATGCCGGGCGTGGGTGGCCAGCCCGGCCCCGGCCACGCGGTCAGAAAGAAGGTCCGCAACCTGGGAGAGAAGCGTATCGACGCCCGCGCCGGTCTTCCCCGACACGGCACCGGCATTCCTACCGATTAAATCTGCTTTTCCTTCAAGAACGATATCGTCAGCGCCCAGCTCAATTTCCGGTACCTCATCGGGATCGCTGAGCAGATAGACGCGCAGATCCGCTGCCTCCGCCCGGGCTTTTGCCCGTGCAATCCCCATCTTTTCGAGCGTGTCTTCCGGGTCGCGGAGTCCCGCCGTATCCAAAAAAGTCACCGCCAGCCCGCGCACATCCATCCGCACCTCAATGACATCGCGGGTTGTGCCCGCGATCTCAGAAGTCAGCGCCGCCTCTCGGCCTGCCATGGCATTCAGAAGTGTGGACTTGCCCGCATTGGGTCGACCGAGGATCGCCACCTCAAACCCGTCGCGAATCCGCTCAGCAATATAGCTGCCGTCGATCTCAGAGGTGAACTCTGCCGTCACGCCCGTCAGAAGCGCCGACACCTCCGCGCCAACATCCACCGGTACCTCCTCATCGGCGAAGTCGAGCGTGGCTTCGATCAAGGCGGCAGCGCGCAAGAGGTCTGCCCGCCAGCGGTCGACTTTCTGACCCAAGTAACCCGTGAAGACGCGCATGGCCTGCACCCGCTGTGCTTCAGTCTCGGCTTCGATCAGCGCGCCGAGCCCTTCGACTTGCGCGAGATCGAGACGGTCATTCTCCAAAGCGCGGCGGGTGAACTCCCCGGCCTCTGCGGGGCGAGCGAGGCCTGTTGCCTCAATCTCCCGCAAGACGGCATCCACCACGGCGCGGCTGCCATGTGTCTGAAATTCAACAATATTTTCGCCCGTGAAGCTCGCTGATGCCGCGAAACTCAAGACGAGTGCTTGGTCTAGAACGGCGTCTTCGGCATTGCGAAGCCACCTCAGCGATACCTCGCCAACCTTTGGCGCGCGCCCAGTCAAAGCCTTACAGATCGCAAACGCCTCTGGCCCCGAAATGCGGATAACGGCCACGCCCGCAGTTCCGGGGGCGGAGGCCAGCGCAAAGATCGTCTCCATCCACCAGCCCTCCGCCGGGTCGGATCTACGTGTTCATGGAATCGAAGAATTCCGAGTTGGTCTTGGTCTGCTTCAGCTTCGACAGCAGGAACTCAATCGCATCCGTTGTGCCCATCGGGTTCAGGATCCGGCGCAGCACATAGGTCTTTTGCAGATCGACCTTGTCGACCAGCAGATCCTCTTTCCGGGTGCCGGATTTGAGGATGTCCATCGCCGGGTAAACGCGTTTGTCCGCCACTTTGCGGTCGAGGACAATTTCGGAGTTACCGGTGCCTTTGAACTCCTCAAAGATCACCTCATCCATCCGGCTGCCCGTGTCGATAAGCGCGGTGGCGATGATGGTCAGCGACCCCCCTTCTTCGATATTCCGCGCGGCCCCGAAGAACCGTTTGGGACGTTGCAGCGCGTTTGCGTCCACACCACCGGTCAGAACCTTGCCCGAAGACGGCACGACGGTGTTGAACGCGCGGCCAAGGCGGGTGATGGAATCAAGCAAGATCACCACGTCGCGCTTATGCTCGACGAGACGTTTGGCTTTCTCGATCACCATGTCCGAGACCGCGACGTGGCGCGTGGCAGGTTCGTCGAAGGTCGAAGACACAACTTCGCCTTTCACGCTCCGCTGCATATCTGTCACCTCTTCGGGGCGCTCGTCGATCAGAAGGACGATCAGGTAACACTCCGGGTGATTGGCCTCGATGGAATGGGCGATGTTCTGCAGAAGAACCGTCTTACCCGTTCTGGGCGGCGCCACGATAAGCGACCTCTGGCCTTTGCCAATCGGCGCCACCAGGTCGATGATCCGGGCCGAGCGATCCTTGATCGTCGGGTCCTCGATCTCCATCGTCAGGCGTTCATCGGGGTAAAGCGGCGTGAGGTTGTCGAAGGCGATCTTATGTTTCGCCTTCACTGGATCTTCAAAATTGATGCTGGTGACTTTGACCAGCGCGAAATAACGCTCGTTCTCGCGCGGCGCGGTGATCATGCCTTCCAGCGTGTCGCCGGTGCGCAGGCTGTGCTGGCGGATCATTTCGGGTGAGACATAGATGTCATCAGGGCCGGGAAGATAATTGGCCTCGGGCGAGCGCAGGAAGCCGAATCCGTCTTGGACCACCTCCAGCACGCCATCACCATAGATCTCCCAACCATCCTCGGCCCGTTCTTTCAGGATCGAGAACATCATGTCGCCTTTGCGCATGGTCGAGGCGTTCTCGATCTCAAGCTCTTCGGCCATGGCCAAAAGGTCTTTGGGGGATTTGGCCTTGAGATCGGCCAGGTTCAGAGAATGCTCTGTCATGTTTGGGAATTCACCATTGGGCCCCACGATTGCTCAAGCGGGTGCCATAGAAATCTGAAATGGGAAGCGACAGGGCCGGACGGCCCATTGCGGGGCTGCACATAAGAGCTCTATGGGTCTGTGTCAACCGTACGCACGGGTGAGGCGCGCCTCGTCAAGCTCCTTTGGGGCCATCCTTGGGCGCGCTGTGCCTCCGGCGGGAGGTATTTATGAAGCAAAGAAGGCAGAAGCGGTGTTATTGGGCAGGAGCCGGCTGGATCAGAACGGGCGCGCGATGACGGAGATGACGATGACGACCATCAGAAGCGTCGGGACCTCGTTCATGATCCGATAGGTGCGGCCGGTTCTTTGGTCGGTTCCGGCCAGAAGGTCTTTGCGGCGGAGCCCGAGCCAGTGGTGAAACCAGGTCATGCCCAAGACAGCAGCCGCTTTGGTCCAGGGCCAGACCTCTGCCCAGCTCACCACGCCGGGGGTGAACACTAAGGCCAAGCCAAAAACCCAGGTCGCGATCATCGCCGGGTTCATGATCGCCCGCAGAAGCCGGACTTCCATGGTCTGGAACATCTCGGCTGTTTCGCCTTCCATCCCGACACGCTCCACATGATAGACAAAGAGCCGGGGCAGGTAGAACAACCCTGCCATCCAGGCGATGACCGAGATCACATGCAAGCTCTTCGTCCAGGGATAAGCCGCGGCTAGGAAGTCCAGGATCATGGGTTGCTCCTTTCGACCCCAAATAAAAAGAAAAAGAAAAGAAAGAAAGATGATGTTGTGGTTGTGCTGGGGATCGCGGGGATAAGTGAGTTTCGCGGGGGTTGTCCTCAGATTTGCCCAAGTGTGTCTTGAGGGCCGACCAGGGTCGTAAACAGCTCTGGAAAGCACGATAAGTAATTTAATATCAATATTTTAGGCGCCATGTACTCTGGGGATAGAGCGGGATTATCTGGGACAACATGGGCACAACCACACCCAGACTTGGAGAAGTTGACCCCACACATCCCCGGGCAAATTTCACCGCGAAGAGAGCTGAGGGAGGCCAAAAACACTGGTCTGCGCCAAGGGGCGCTTCTATACCCAGATCACTCCCAAGCGCTCGCCGCAAATTGCCAACAGAGTCATCCCCCGGCCCATGCCCGATCTCGTCCTCGCTTCCGGTTCCGCGATCCGCCAGGCCATGCTTGCGCAGGTTGGTCTCAATGTCCTGGTCGACCCGGCGCGAATTGATGAAGCGGCGATCCGCCAATCCCTTGAGGCGGAAGATGCCGCGCCGCGGGATATCGCTGATGCGCTTGCCGAATTCAAAGCGCGGCGCGTGGCGGAACGACATCCGGACGTTATTGTCCTTGGCTGCGATCAGGTGCTGGCATTTGAGGGCGTGATCTATAGCAAGCCGGAAACGGAAGACGCAGCCTACGCGCAATTACGGGCGTTGAGTGGGCAGCGTCACATGCTGCTTTCCGCTGTTGTTGCCTATAAGGCGGGGGAGCCGATCTGGCGGACCGTCGGGGTGGTCCGTTTGCATATGCGGCCTCTTTCTGAGGAGTTCATCACTGCCTATGTCGCGCGCAACTGGCCCGGTCTCAAGGACACAGTGGGGGGGTACAAGCTGGAGGAGGAGGGCGCCGCGCTCTTCACGCGGGTGGATGGCGACTTTTTCACCGTTCTTGGCTTGCCCTTGCTTGACGTCTGTGGGTTCCTAAGGTCGCAAGGAGTCCTCAAATCATGAGCGAACAGCCAATCCTGGCAGGCGTGATCGGTGATCCAATTGGACACAGCAAATCTCCGCGGCTGCACGGCCACTGGCTGTCGCGCTATGGGATCGACGGGCATTACGTGCCCATGCGCGTGGCCCGCGAGGATCTAAAAAAGGTGCTGCGGACCCTGCCGAAGCTTGGCTTCAGCGGTGTGAATGTGACGATCCCCCATAAGGAGGATGTGCTGAAGCTGGCCGATTCCGTGACCGACCGCGCGGCGCTGATCGGGGCGGCAAATACGCTGACCTTCACGAAGAAGGGGAAGGTCCAGGCCGACAACACCGATGGCGTCGGGTTCTTGGCGAACCTGAAACAGCATCAACCGGATTGGTCCGCGGGTGCGGGCCCCGCGCTTGTTCTTGGGGCAGGTGGCGCGGCGCGGGCTGTCGTCTCTGTGCTTCTGAGCGATGGTGCGCCAGAGGTGATTATCGCCAATCGCACCCGCGCGCGCGGTGAAACCCTTCAGGAAAGCATGGGTGCCCGGGTCAAAACCGCCGATTGGGCCCAGATTTCAGAGCTTCTGCCGCAAGTGTCCTGCCTCGTGAATTCGACCTCTCTCGGGATGGAGGGCCAGCCGCCATTGGCGATCGACCTGACTGGCATCCGACCCACCACGCTTGTGACAGACCTTGTCTATGCGCCGCTTCGGACGGAGTTTCTTGACCAAGCCGCGCAATTGAGCTGCCCCACCGTGGACGGCTTGGGGATGCTTCTGCACCAGGCCGCGCCCGGGTTTGAGCGTTGGTTTGGCCAGCGGCCCGAGGTGGATGAGGCGTTGCGCCAGGCGGTTTTGGCCCCATGACCTATGCGCTTGGCCTGACGGGCTCCATCGGCATGGGAAAATCGACAACGACTGGTTTTTTTGCCGAGGCCGGTGTGCCGGTCTGGGATGCCGACGCGGCGGTTCACCGGCTTTATGCGCCCGGTGGTGCAGCGGTGGCACCGATGGCGAGGCTTCGACCGGATGCGGTGGGCGAGAGCGGTGTCGACCGTAGCGCGCTCAAGGCTTGGATTGCTGAAGATGACACGGCGCTGTCTCAGATTGAGGCCATTGTTCACCCGCTTGTCGCCGAGGACCGCGCGGCCTTCAAAGACAAGAACAAAGGCGCCGGGCTTCTCCTCTTCGACATCCCGCTTCTTTTTGAGACGGGCGCTGATGAGTGGCTCGACGGGGTCCTTGTTGTGACCGCTGCACCCGAGGTTCAGCGCGAACGGGTTCTGGCCCGCCCTGACATGACAGAGGAGATGTTTGACGAAATCCTCTCCCGCCAAGTGCCCGACGCGGAAAAACGGGCCCGCGCGGATTTCGTGATTGAGACGAAGAGCCTTGAACAAACCCGCGCGGAGGTTGAGACTCTGATTGCGACGATCCTTGGGGGCAAAGATGCGTGAAATCGTGCTCGATACCGAAACGACGGGGCTTGACCCGAATGAAGGCGACCGGATTGTCGAGATTGGCGCGGTTGAGCTGTGGCAGCATGTCCCGACGGGCCGGACCTATCACCAATATATCAACCCCGAGCGCGCGATGCCAGCAGAGGCCTTTGAGGTCCATGGGTTGGGCGATGATTTCCTGCGTGACAAACCGGTTTTTGCGAAGATCGCGCAAGATTTCCTGGATTTTGTCTCAGACGGCACGCTGGTGATCCACAACGCCGCCTTCGACATGAAGTTCCTGAATGCGGAGCTGAAATGGGCCCAGAAACCGACCCTGCCGGACAGCCGCGCGCTTGATACACTGGCAATTGCCCGAAAGAAATTCCCTGGCTCGCCCGCGTCGCTTGATGCGCTCTGCCGCCGGTTTGGGGTCGATAACAGCGCGCGGGAGAAACATGGCGCGCTGCTCGATTCCGAGATCTTGGCGGAAGTCTACTTGGAGCTGATCGGCGGTCGGCAGCCGGATTTTGGGCTGAGCACGTCGGCTGGCGCGGATGTCAGTTCCGGCGACAGCGGCTGGCGGGCTTATCCGCGCAAAAGCCCGCTGCCAAGCCGGATCACGCCCTCAGAGGCTGAGGCCCACGACGCATTTGTCGCCGAATTGGGCGAAAACGCGCTTTGGGCGAAATACCGTTAGGTGGGATGCGATCCATGGGACCACGTGTAGGGCGGGACTTGTCCCGCCGCCCGGGAGGATTCTTTGCGCGTGGCGGGACAAGTCCCGCCCTACGCCGTTGATTTACGCGTCCGCGGTTTTTTGTGCTTCGGCGCGCTGGGCCAACTGGTTCCGGTAGATCTGAAGGAAGTCGATATTCTCCAGATTGAGCGGGGGGAACCCGCCATCCCGCGTCACGTCCGAGACGATCCGGCGCAGGAATGGGAACAGCATCCGAGGGCACTCGATCATCAGAAACGGGTGCAGCTGCTCGGTCGGCACATTCTCGATCTGGAAGATGCCGCAATAATCCAGCTCAACCAGGAAGATCGGTTGCGCCGCGTCGTCCTTGGTCTTGGCGTCGATCTTCAGCTTGGTGATGACGTCATATTGGTTCTCGGTATCTCGCTTCTTGGCGTCCAAGGCGACCTGGACCTGGATATCCGGCTGCGCTTGGGTCTGAAGCCGGTTTTGCGCGGCGATATTCTCAAAGGACATATCGCGAATGAACTGCCCCAGGATCTGCATGCGGGGCAATGTCTGCTGTTGCGGGGCGGCGGCGGCCGCGCCGTTTTCCTCGGCCATGGTCGGGACTCCAAAATCTGTCAAGTTGCGGCTCGTCTATCAGCGACGCGAGATGGCTTCAATGGCGCCGCCAGCCTGACGGGCCGGTGCGGCGCGGTTCCTCAACCTCGAACTCGCCTTCGATAATATCGTCGGGGCCGGGCTGCGAAGTCTCGCGCCAGCCCTCTTGCCCGGAGACCACCGATTGAACGGTGACCCGCTTCTGAAGCTCCCGAAACACCCAAGCCCGGACGCCGGGGATCAGAAGCGCGAAGCCGACGGCATCGGTGAAGAAACCTGGCGTCAGCAGAAGCGCGCCGGAGAAAAGGATCATCGCGCCATGGGCCAAAGGCTCCGTCGGGTCATTCAAAGCCCCGAAGCTTTGCCGCAGGTTCTCCAGCGCCTGACGGCCTTGTGACCGGACCAGCCAGGTGCCGATAATCGCGGTCAGAACCACGATACCCAAGGTTGGAAACAGCCCGATCAACCCGCCAATTTGAATGAAAAGCGCAATTTCGATCAGCGGAACTGTCAAAAACAGCACAAACAGCCACATGATGGGCCCTCATCTTGCCAATGCCATCACAAGCCAGCCCTGCTAATGGACTTGACCCGATCCCTCCCCTACATATGTCGCAGAGAGCCGCCACAAAAGCCCTGCCCGTCTAGCCTGAGGACTCACGCATGAATTCGCCCTTCATCTCGCTACTTGTCCTTGCGGGCATCGCGATCTTTCTGATCCTGCGTTTGCGGAGTGTTCTGGGCACGCGGGAGGGGTTTGAGAAGCCGCCCGCCTCGCAAGTCGAAAGCCGGCCTGACCCGCGCCGGGAATTTGAAGTGATCGAAGGTGGCCCGGATCGCGACATCACCGACCATGTGGAAGATGGCAGCGAGGCCGCCAAAGCGCTGGCCGCGATGAAGCTGGCCGAGCCGGGCTTTTCGGTTAGTGAGTTTTTGGGCGGGGCGCGCGGCGCCTATGAAATGATCCTGATGGCGTTTGAGAGTGGGGATGTGGAGGCGCTGCGCCCGTTCCTGGCCGATGACGTCATGGAAACCTTCGAGGATGTGATCCGTCAGCGGGAGGAACAGGGCCTCTCCATCGACGCGAGTTTTGTTGGCATTCGAGAACTGGCCTTGGCCGATGCCACTTTCGACCGCACCAGCAGCACGGCGGAGATTGCCGTGCGCTTTGTCGGCGAACTGACCTCGGTTGTGAAGAACACCGATGGGGAGATCGTCGAAGGCGACCCGAATGAGATCAAACGCCAGCGCGACGTCTGGACCTTCGGGCGTGAGATGGGCAGTTCGGACCCGAATTGGGCCTTGGTGGCAACCGGGGGATGAGCCATGCCCGCCCGCATGACAGCCCTCATGCTGGCGGCCGCCCTTGCGGTTCCGATGCCAAGTGACGCTGAGCCGCAGGCCGAAATCCTGGAGTTTTCTCAGTTGCAAGGCTGGGAAGAGGATGATCATCAAGCCGCGCTTGAGGTTTTTCAGAACACCTGCCCCGATCTCGACGACACCGAATGGCAATCGCTCTGTGCCTTGGCGGGGCATCAGAATAACGCCCGCACCTATTTTGAGCTGTTCTTCCGCCCGGTTTTGATCGGCGGCGACGATCCCGCCCTTTTCACCGGGTATTTTGAGCCTGAGCTTCGCGGCTCCCGCACCCGGAGCCCACGTTACCGCTTCCCACTTTATCGTCTGCCGCCTGAGGTTGATGGGCTCTGGTTCACCCGCGCCGAGATTGAAGAGCAGCAGATACTCGAAGGCCGCGGGTTGGAGATTGCTTGGATCGACGACCCGGTCGATGTGTTCTTCCTGCAAATCCAAGGCTCGGGCCGGGTGCGTCTGACCGATGGCAGCTATATCCGTGTTGGGTATGGCGGGCGGAATGGGCATGAATACCGGTCGGTGGGTCAGGAAATGGTGCGCCGGGGGATTTATGAACCGCATCAGGTCTCGGCCCAGGTGATCCAGTCTTGGGTCCGGCGCAATCCGGCAGAAGGGGCGGAGCTTTTGCGCCACAACCCCTCTTACGTGTTCTTCCGCGAGGTTCAGATCGACGATCCCCGGGATGGGCCGCTCGGGGCCATGAACCGGTCGATCACCGAACATCGGACGATTGCCGTTGATCCGGCCTTCACGCCTTTGGGCGCACCGGTCTGGATCGAGAAAGGGGGTGCCGATCCGATCCGCCGATTGATGATTGCGCAAGATACCGGCAGCGCCATTCGCGGGGCGCAGAGGGCGGACATCTTCTATGGTTCCGGCGATGCAGCGGGGCGCGCCGCGGGGCGCATCCGCGATCCGGGCCGGATGATTGTGCTATTGCCGATCGAGATCGCCCATCGCCTCGCCATGGATGTGCAAGGGTGAGATCGCGGAAGCCGAAGAAGCTTAGCGCTGAGGATCGGGCGCTTTGGGCGCGTGTGACCAAAGGCGCGGCGCCGCTTCACAGCCGACCTCGATCTGACGTTGAGAAGAATGCCGCGAACACAGGCGAGCTTGGCCAGAAGAAGGCGACACCGGCGTTCCAGGTGAAAGACTTTCAGATCGGTGACCGCGCGCCGACCTCAACCCTTCAGCCGCATCTCAGCCCCAGCCTGATCGACCGGCTTGGCCATTCTCCTGTCAAAATGGACCACGGGACCTATCGGCAAATGAGCCGAGGCAAGCTGAAGCCCGAGGCAAGAATTGATCTTCATGGGTTGACGCTGGCCGACGCCCATCCGCGGCTGACCCAATTCATCCAAGCCGCCTATGCCGATCAGAAACGCCTGGTTCTGGTGATCACCGGCAAAGGCAAAGATCGGGAAGACCCCGGTCCGATCCCGATCAGGCGCGGTGTCTTGCGGCATCAGGTGCCGGGCTGGCTGATGGCCCCACCGCTTGGCGCTTTGGTCCTTGATATCCGGCCCGCGCATCTGCGGCATGGTGGAGAAGGCGCGTATTACGTGTATCTGAAGCGGCGGCGATAGGGGGCCATCGGGACAGCACAAGACCGTCATGAGCCGGGCGCCGACATTTGCGTAGGGCGGGACTTGTCCCGCCGCATGAGGCAATCCGCCCGGGGATCGGCGGGACAAGTCCCGCCCTACCTACCGACGAATGGCTGTTTCGCTGGAGGTTCAACGCACACCCCCCTACCGCCCCATCATCGGTTCAAGCACAATCTGGGTGGCCTCTTGCACCATCAAGATCATGCCCGGCAGCATCCGATATTCTTCCGAGGCTTCTTCTTCCAGCGCATGGTTCACCCTGGCGGCATCCCGCAAGATTTGGATCGTTGCGGGCGAACTTGCAGGCGTCAGATGGTTGAACCCATCGCCCGCTCCGCCCCGAAACTCCGACACATCAACCAGTGTCACATTGAAGTCGGCCACATCGTCAGCCACCCCGATGCTCCCCAAACGCTCAGGCCGCCCTGTGATCCTGGATGAAATCCGCAGGGCACGATCGCGTTGGGAGGTGAAGATGATGAAATTGGCCGGCATCGGGTCGATCCGCATCGCTTGGCTGCGGAACACATCCACATCGATATCCGGCGAGAGCAGGATCACGCCGCTGATCTGATCCATCACATCCCGGCGGCCCGAAATGCTCAGCTGACGCATGGCTTCCATCGCCACGTTGCTGCCAAGGGAATGAGCGACAATTACGATGTTATGGTTGTCGGCGGCGATGTCGGTCAGCAGACGCTCCAACCCGTCGCGGGCAAAAAGCGCGCTGTCGAGGTCATAGGCATAGCCGAAAATTCGCCCCGCACTTGGCCAGGAGTAATGGACCGCCACACCCGGCACGTCGAAATCATAGCGGATCTGAGCCGTCCGGAAGAGGCCATCGGGAAAGGCGTTGTTGTATCCGTGGACAAAAACCATCACCTCCTGCTCAAGCGGCGGGCGCTGCCGAAGCTCAGCATTCAGGGCATCACGGAAGGCGCGCGAGTCGGAATATCGATCCGCGCTTGTGACAAAGAAATGGCTGGCCGGATCAATTCGTCGCCCGCGCTCGCGAACCGGCTCCACATCCCCCAACTCGCGATTTGGCGGAATGCTGACATCGAACCCGACGAAGCTGAGCCCTTCCAGGCGATCACGCCCGAACTCACCATCCTCAAAGACCCGCGTGCTGGCAACGAAGACGGGTTCGCTGACGCCGACCCCCTCGTGATCCGGCGCAAAGACCAAGACGGACGGACCCGCGCATCCGATCAAGGCACCCATAAGGAAGACGGCGGCGAACACCCGCAAGACCACGTGACCGTACCCAAACATAAGGGCCGTTATAGCAGAGCAAATTCAAAGCACATAGCGGCTGAGATCGGCGGATTTCATCAGTTCACCCAGATTGGCCTCCACAAATGCCGCATCCACGACAACCGCATCGCCGGACCGGTCGGGTGCGGTGAAGCTCAACTCTTCAAACACCCGCTCCATCACCGTGTAGAGCCGCCGCGCGCCGATATTCTCCACGCTTTGGTTCACCTCGGCGGCGATATGGGCAAGCGCCGCGATGCCGTCTTCGGTGAAGCTGACCTCGACCTCTTCGGTGGCCATGAGCGCCGAGTATTGCCGGGTTAGCGCATTGTCGGTTTCGGTCAGGATGCGGACGAAATCCTCCTCCGTCAGCGCGCGTAACTCGACGCGAATCGGCAGACGCCCCTGAAGTTCGGGCAGCAGGTCCGACGGCTTGGCGATGTGGAACGCGCCTGAGGCGATGAAGAGGATATGGTCGGTTTTGACCGGCCCATATTTTGTACTGACCGTTGTGCCTTCGATCAGCGGCAAGAGATCGCGCTGCACCCCTTCGCGAGACACATCGGCGCCGCGCGCGTCCGATCGCGCCGAGACCTTGTCGATCTCATCGATGAAGACAATCCCGTTCTGCTCCACCGCGCGGAGCGCCTCTCGCGTCACCGTCTCTTGATCCAGGAGCTTGTCGGCCTCCTCCTCGATCAGAAGGTCGTAGCTGGCCGCAACACTCATCCGTTTGCGTGTGGTTCGGCCCCCGAAGGCTTTGCCGAACAGATCGCCCAGGTTCATGCCGCCGGGCATCCCACCCATGGCACCGGGCTGGCCCGGGCT
>JANQNZ010000278.1 GCA_028279315.1 Rhodophyticola sp.
AGTTGTCATAGACTTCGATCCGCGTCGGGGGCGTGTCGAAGCCAAACGCCTCGGCCAGACCCGTGAGCAATTTGGCCTGGGTCGCAGTCTCCGCCATCTTCCGCGCCAGGCTTTCGCGGGCGTTCCGCGCGGCGCCGGCCACAAGCTCTGCCTTCTCGCCCCGCTGCGGGACCAGGATTTCGACCTTCCGGCCCAGTTTCTCGCTGAGTGCCTCGGCCATCAGGTCGGCATTCTCGATCCCGTGGCTGAGGAGGAGTTGCCGGGGCGGGTCCTTGGTGTCGTAAAACTGACCGATGAAGGCTTCCAGCACCTCGGGTGCCTCGGCGCCCGCGACACGGGGGTAGAAATCCCGGTTGCCCCAATTTTGATGGGCGCGGATGAAGAAGACCTGCACGCAGGCCTGACCGCCCTCCATATGGAGCGCGATCACATCGGCCTCGGTCACGGTTTTGGGGTTGATGCCTTGGGCCGATTGCACATTGGTCAAGGCGCGGATGCGGTCACGAAGCGCGGCGGCGCGTTCAAACTCCAAGGCTTCTGACGCAGCCTCCATATCGCGCGCCAGCGCTGCCTGGATCTTTGTCGTCTCGCCCCGCAGGAAGCGCTCGGCATCTTTGACGGACGCGCCATACGCCTCCTCCGAGATATACCCGACACAAGGCGCGCTACAGCGTTTGATCTGGTAAAGGAGGCAGGGCCGAGTCCGGCTTTCGAACATAGAGTCCGAACAATTCCGAAGCAGGAACGCTTTCTGCAACTGGTTCAGCGTTCGGTTCACCGCACCGGCACTGGCGAAGGGGCCGAAATAGGCGCCTTTCTCTTTCTTCGCGCCCCGGTGTTTCTTGATCTGCGGGTAGGCGTGCTCGGCCGAGACCAGGATATTCGGGAAGCTTTTGTCGTCGCGCAGAAGCACATTGTAGCGCGGCTTCAACTGCTTGATGAGGTTCTGCTCAAGAAGCAGCGCCTCGGTTTCCGTCCGCGTCGTCAGGAACATCATCGACGCGGTCTCACGGATCATCCGCGCGATCCGGGCGTCGTGGCCGGAGGGTTTGGCATAGCTCGACACGCGTTTTTTCAGGTTCCGCGCTTTGCCCACATAAAGCACCCGCGACTGGCCATCGAGCATCCGGTAAACCCCGGGCGAATTGTCCAAAAGCTTCAGATAGGACTGAATGACCTGGTGCCCGGTGGCGGGTGTTTTGGTGGTATCATCGGGCATGAAACAGCGACCTCGGCGATTCCCATCCTGGCTGCAATGGCGGGCAGGGGGATTCAACCCTAAACCTTTCCACCATTTCTGTGGATAAGCTTCCGGATAAAACCCGGGCAGCCGGAAATTTTCGTTGTATTCGGCCCAGTTCACCGATTTGCCTAATTTTTGGGCAGCTTTTCAAGGTGCTGATTTTGCTCGCTATTTTTTCTTTTTCTGGGACGGGTCAGCTTGGCGTCACACAAGGGTAACACAACCGTTACACTGTCTATCCGCGTGGACAACTCAGGCCGCGGTCGCCGATTTCCGCCCGGATTCTCCTATTCGACGCCAAGGACATCCGGCGTCTCCCAGCCCAAGTGCTGTCCGCCATCAACGCAGATCAGCTGACCGGTTACGGCTTTGGCATCGAGGAGGTAAATCAACGCCTTCACAATGCTTTCCGGCTCCGACCCGCGGTTCAGGATGGTGGCGGCCCGCTGTGCCGCGAAATGCTCTTCGGTTTGCCGTCCGCCGCGTAAGGTTGGCCCCGGCCCGATGCCGTTCACGCGCACCTTGGGCGCCAGCGCCTGGGCAGCGGTTCGCGTGAAGGCCCAAAGGCCCATCTTCGCGATTGTGTAGGTCATGAATTCTGGCGTCAGTTTGCGCACCCGCTGGTCGATCATATTCACGACCAGACCTTGGGCGACGGGTTCCCCGTTCTCATCCGTCACCGGACCGGGGATTTGCGCGGCCAAGGCTTGGGTCAGCACAAACGGCGCGCGGAGGTTTGACTCTAAGTGCCTGTCCCAGCTTTCGCGGGTCGCCGTCTCGATACTGTCATATTCGAAGATCGAGGCGTTGTTGACGAGAACGGTGATCGGTTCGCCCATCGCCCCGCCCGCCCGGGGCAAAAGCGATGCGGTATCGGCCTCCGACAGAAGATCGGCCTGAAGCGCAACAGCCCGGCGGCCCATGGCCTCGATCTCTCGCACTGTCTCAGCAGCGCCATCGGCGGACCCGGCGTAATGCACACAAACATCATGCCCCGCTTTGGCCAGCCCCAAGGCCATTGCCTGGCCCAGGCGTTTCCCCGCCCCGGTCACCAATGCGGTCATGGCAGCCCCCTTTCGCGTTAGCTCAGCAGCATCCCGATATAGATCGCATAAAGCGCCACAAAGACCAGCCCGATGGCGCGGCCCATCTGCCACCTCATGAAGACAAAGGGCGCCAAAGCCAGGGAGGCCGCCAGCATCACCCAGAAATCGAAGGCGAAGAAACCCTGATCCACCGGGATCGGCCCAACCAGCGACGCCACACCAATGATCGCCAAGAGGTTGAACATGTTCGAGCCGATGACATTGCCGATGGCGACCTCCGCATGTTTGCGCAGCGCGGCCATCACCGTTGTGGCCAGTTCCGGCAGCGAGGTGCCGATCGCAACCAGGGTCAGGCCGATCACGGTCTCACTGATCCCAAACGCCCGGGCGATTTCTGTGGAGCTATCGACCAGAAGATCGGCCCCAAGCGGCAGGCCGATCAAGCCAAGGAGGATGTAGAGCCCGATTTTCCACCAGGGCAGGGAGGGGTCAGCCTCTTCCAACGCATCCGCCTCTTCCGCGCCGTTTCGCTCCGCGCGATGGCTCCGCGCCGCGCGGAAAGCGTCCCATAGGATAGCGCTCAAAACGGCCAGAAGGATCAGACCATGCCACCAGGTGATCGGCCCGAAATAGGCCAATCCGATGAACAGGAACGTGGCCCCGATCATGATCAAATAGGTGCGCTTGGTGTCGCATTTGCCCGTGTCGAGCCCCGCGATCAGCGCGGGCACGCCTAGCACCAGAAGGATATTGGCGGTGTTTGAGCCCACCACATTGCCAAGGGCCAGGCCCGGCACATCTTCCAAAATCGCCTGGACCGAGATCAGCAATTCGGGCGCCGAGGTTCCGAAGGCCACCACCGTCAGGCTGACGATCAGCGCCGGGATGCCAAGCCTGAGGCTCAAGTTGACCGCGCCCCTGACCAGGATGTCACCTGCCAGAAGCAGGATGACCAGGCCGAGGCCCGCCAGCAGGAACTCCTCCACCATCGCTAGCGCGGCCCCTTGGAGCAATCGCGGCAGCGCTCGCCCCGCAGGTTATAGCGCCCGCAATCCGGGCAGAGACGGGGCTTCGGCAATCCGCTTTCGCCGCGGTTTCGGGTAATCTTTGGGAGTCTGAGCCGCCCCAGAAGCGCCAGGATCGCCATACCGATCAGAAAGAAGGTGACGACCTTGATCATGGATCAGAGCCCGTACCGGGCCCAAGCGGCGCGTGTGTCGATGGCGCCGAGAACATCGTCGGTCAACTGTGCCCCAAACCGCTGCAAAAGCCCGCGCCGCGGGCCATACGCCGCGAAGCGCGTCTTGTCGCCATAAAGCTCCTTCATCTTCGGCACCACATGGCCGATGCCATCAGCCAGGCCCAGATCGACCCCGCGCTGGCCAAGCCAGAACTCGCCGGTGAAAAGGTCGGCATCCTCCGACAGACGGTCACCGCGGCGGGTTTTGACATGGGCGATGAAAGCCTCGTGGATTTGCGCTTGCAGGTCTTTCAGGCGGGCCACGTCCTCCTCCCGCTCAGGGCGGAACGGATCCAGCATGGATTTGTCTTTGCCGGCGGTGTGAACCCGCCGCTCAATCCCAAACCGGGAAATAAAATCCTGCAACCCGAAGCTGGCAGAGATCACCCCGATGGAGCCCACAACCGAACTGTCATCGACCCAAATCTGATCAGCCGCGCAGGCGAGCCAATAGCCGCCCGAGGCTGCCACATCCTCCACAAAGGCGTGGACCGGCACCTCCTTCTCCTCGGCCAGGCGCCGGATGCGCGCCGCAATGAGCGAGGATTGGGCAGGCGAGCCACCGGGCGAGTTGATCACCAAGGCCACCGCCTTTGGCTTCCCGCGCCGGAACGCCTTCTCGATCATCGCCGCCGTGCCCGCATCGCTCAGCGCAACACCCCGCCCTTGGCCAGAGATCACGCCAGACAGGCGGATAACAGCAACCAGCGGGTCGGATTTCATGAAAGGGATGAAGCGCTTCATGGGCGCCATGTAGACTGCGCCCCCCCGCGGAACAAGGCGGGGACACAAGAAAACCATTGCCCGTGGTTGGCCGGCGGCATTGGCGCCCGAAAACGGGCCGAACCCCCTTGCCTTCCCCACAAATCTGGCGCGCAATCGCGCCATGGAATGTCAGAGGGGGATAGCAGGCGGCACGGTCGTGCGGATTGCGGCGCTGGCGGTTGGGCTTTGTTTCGCGGTTTCATTTGCCCGGGCCGAGACGCTGCTGGTCTTCGCCGCCTCAAGCTTGCGTGGCAGCCTGGACGAGGTTGTGACGGCTTGGCCGCCCGCCACGGATATCGCAATCTCTTACGCCAGCAGCGCGGCGCTGGCACGGCAGATTGAGGCCGGGGCGCCCGCAGACCTATTCATCTCGGCCAATCAGGACTGGATGGCGTATCTGGAGGACCGGGGGCTGGTCGACACCAGCCTGACGCATGACTTGCTGGCGAATACACTGGTTTTGGTGGGGCCCGCCGGTGCCGTGACGCCGGGCCGCGATCTCGCAACCGCCCTGGCCGCGCTCCCCGAAGATGCGCGGATCGCCACCGGCCTCCTGAACGCCGTGCCCGCCGGCCTCTATGCGCGCCAGTCGTTGGAGGCCACCGGATGGCTTGGCCCTCTCATCCCCCGGATTGCGCAGACCGAAAACGTGCGTGTGGCACTTGCACTCGCGGCGCGGGGGGAGGTGGCGCGCTCCTTTGTCTATCGCACCGACGCCTTGGCCGATCCCACCGTCGCCATCGAGGTGGAAGTGCCCGCCGATCTCCACGACCCGATCCGCTATCCGGTCGCGGTTTTGACGCGAAGCGACCATCGCGACGCCGAGGCCCTCTTCAGGTTCCTACGTTCCTCTCTCGCCGGGGCGATTTTCGAGGCGGACGGGTTTGAGGTGTTGGAATGACCTTGGGGCTTGGACCGGCGGAATGGCAGAATGTCGGCCTCTCGCTTCGAGTGGCGTTTTGGGCCACGCTGGTCAGCCTGCCCTTCGCGATGCTCGCCGCCTTAGCCCTGGCGCGGGGTCAGTTCTGGGGCCGTGAGGCCCTGAACATCGCGGTCCATTTGCCGTTGGTCCTGCCGCCCGTGGTCACCGGCTACTTGCTTCTGGTGCTCTTCGGCTCGCAAGGGCCACTGGGCCGCGCCTTTGAGACCGTCCTCGGCCTCAGCTTCGCCTTCCGCTGGACTGGTGCTGCGCTTGCTTGCGGGATCATGGCCTTCCCGCTGATGGTGCGCGCCATCCGTCTGGCGGTGGAGGCGGTGGATCAAGGCTTGGAAGAGGCGGCAGCGACACTTGGCGCCGGACGTATCCGCATCTTCCTGACGGTGACTTTGCCGCTGATGCTGCCCGGGGTTCTGGCGGGTGTGGTCTTGGGCTTTGCCAAGGCATTGGGAGAGTTCGGAGCCACCATCACCTTTGTCTCAAACATCCCCGGCGAGACCCAGACCATCCCGACGGCGATCTACAGCTTGTTGCAAGTGCCGGGCGAGGAGCCCGCGGCGCTGCGTCTGATTGTGATCTCCATCGTCCTGGCGGCAGGCGCGCTGGTGGCGTCCGAACTCCTTGCCCGGCGGGTCACAAAGGGAGTCCGGGGGGCATGAGCGTCGCCATCTCTCTCCGCCACTCGATCGGCGATCTGGACCTGACGGTGGACTGCGATCTGCCCGGCGGGCTGTCGGCGATCTTCGGGCCGTCGGGGGCTGGCAAGACCTCCATCTTGCGGGCCGTGGCGGGCCTTCTCACCCCCGATCAGGGCCGGGTGCAGGTCGGCGACCGTGTACTCTTCGACAGCGCAACCCGTGTCGCGGTGCCGGCCGCGGCCCGCCGGGTCGGCTATGTCTTCCAGGAACCGCGCCTCTTCCCGCATCTGAGCGTCGATGGAAACCTCCGCTACGGTCAGGCGAGGGCGAAGGGCCGCGCTTTGCCCCTTGGGTTCGACGATCTGGTCGCGCTTCTGGGCCTAGAAGGGCTCCTCAACCGGCGCCCCGCGACGCTCTCAGGCGGCGAAGGACAGCGCGTCGCCCTTGGCCGCGCGCTTCTCTCCGCCCCCGACATCCTCTTGATGGATGAGCCGCTTTCGGCCCTCGACACCCGCCGGAAATCCGAGCTTCTGCCCTATTTCGAACGCCTGCGGGATCAGGTCGGCCTGCCGATTCTCTATGTCAGCCATGATCTAAGCGAGGTCGCCCGCCTGGCCGATACGGTTGTGCTTTTGGAGCAAGGCCAGATGCGCGCGGTTGGACCGGTGGCCGAGGTCGTTGCAGGGGGGGACACCGCTCATGCCATCAGCCGCGATGTGGCGGGTGGGATTTTGCGAGTGACGGTGGCTGGGTTCGACGAGGCGGATCAGCTGTCGGAGATGCGGATCGGCGATCAGGCCTTGTGGCTGCCAGGGCGGATCGGGGCGGTCGGAGACGACGCTCGGCTCAGGATCGATGCCCGCGACGTGATCCTGATGCGCGATAGGCCAGAAGGGATCAGCGCGCTGAACGTCCTGCCTGTGACAGTTCTCGATATCCAGGCAGGGCCGGGCTCAGGCGCGCTGGTGCGTCTCGACCATCAAGGCCAGGTGATCGTCGCGCGGGTCACACAGCGCTCGGTCCGGGTCTTGGGTCTCAGCCTCGGTTTGTCGCTTTTCGCGGTGCTCAAATCCATGGCCGTGACCCAGGATCAAATCGGGCGGTGACGGCCCCTTTCCGGGCTTGAAAACCTCCGTTGGAGGTTTGCCCAAGACGGGCCGCGCAATCTTTGCTTCCCAAATACTCCCGCCGGAGGCGTCCCGAAATCCGCCGTAAGTTCCGTCATCCGAGATTATGCCCGACGCCCAACAAGGCCTCCGGAATTTTGCAAAATTCCGTCCCGTTTTCTTCGAAGAAAACGGCCCCCCAGCCGGACCAGCCGCTACTGTGCCGTCCACCCCCCATCCACCGGGATCGACACGCCGGTGATGTTATGGGCCACCGGCGCACAGAGCCAAAGCGCCAGCGCCCCGATCTCGGACGGGTCGGACGTGCGCAAAGACGGTTGTTTCTCCGCCAGAAGCTCCGCAACCCCCGCATCGCGGTCGCCGCCATGGGCCTTCGCGCGCGCCTCGATCTGCGGCTCGATAATCGCGGTTTCGGTCCAGCCGGGGCAAAGGCAGTTCACCGTGACCCCGCCTGAGGTTTTCGATCCGGCGGTGGCATATTCCAGCGCCGCCACCCGGCTTAACCCCACCAAGCCGAATTTCGCCGCCACATAAGGCGCTTTGTCCTTCGAGGCGACAAGCCCATGGACCGAGGCGATATTGATCACCCGGCCATAGCCGCGCTCGGCCATCCCCGGCATCGCGGCCTGCATGGTGTGGAAGGCGGCGGAGAGGTTGATGGCCAGGATCGCTTCCCATTTGTCACGCGGCATCTCGGCGAGCGGCGCGGTGTGCTGAATGCCTGCGTTGTTCACCAGAATATCCGCTCCACCCCAGGCTGCCACCGCCTCCATCAACTCGGCAATCCGGTCGGGATGGCGCAAATCTCCGTCGAAGAACTCCGCTTGGGGGGAGCCGAGCGCCTGCAGATGATCACAGACCTCATGGATCTGCGCATCCCCCGCCAGCCCATGCACCGCAATCCGCGCGCCTGCACCCGCCAGCGCCTCGGCAATCGCGAGGCCGATGCCCTGGACGGACCCGGTGACCAGCGCGGTCTTGCCTCTCAGATCGGTCATGTCTCCTCCGTCAATTGCTTGCGCAGCTCGGTCTTCAGGACCTTGCCGTAATTGTTTTTGGGCAGCTCCGGCAGCGCAAAATAGGCTTTCGGGCGTTTGAACCGGGCGATGTTCTCGCGGCAGAACGTGTCAAGCAGGCCAGGGTCCATCTTGGCCCCCGGGGCCGGCACCACAAAGGCCACCACATCCTCCCCCCATTCCTCAGACGGGCGGCCCACAACCGAGACCTCATGGACGCTGTCATGATGCAACAGCACCTCCTCCACCTCACGCGGATAGATATTGCTGCCGCCCGAGATGATCACGTCTTTGGAGCGGTCTTGCAGGGTCAGATAGCCGTCCGCATCCATCACCCCGATATCACCGGTCATGAGCCAGCCGTCTTTCAAGGTCTTCGCTGTCGCCTCAGGCGCGTTCCAATATCCGGGCATGACCGGCGCACCACGCACCATGATCTCGCCAATCTCACCGGGCGGCAGGGGCGCGCCGTCCGCATCGCCGATGACCACCTCCACCTGCGACTGCGCCCGGCCGACGGAGGCAAGGCGCGCGCGCCAATTCGGGTGGCTCCGGTCCGCGACCTCAGCCCGGGAAAGGGCGGTGATCGCCATCGGGCATTCGCCTTGGCCGTAGATCTGCACGAATTTCGGCCCGAACCAGTCCACGGCCTCTTCGATATCGGCCAGGTACATCGGTCCGCCGCCATAGACGATGGTCTTGATCCCCGCTGCGCGATGGCCCGCCGCCTTCGCCGCATCGGTCAGCCGGCGGACCATGGTGGGCGCCAGGAACATCGAGGTGGACCCATGGCTTTCCGAGAGGCTTAGCACTTCATCCGGGTCGAACCCGCCATCCGCAGGGCAGATATGCTGCGCGCCCATGCGCACATGGATCGGCGCGTAGATACCGGCCCCATGGCTCATCGGGGCGGCGTAAAAGGCGGCGTCCTCCGCCGTGACCGGGTCCACGTCCAGCGGATAACAAAGCGAAGTCGCGGTGATCATGCCATGGGTGATCTGGACGCCTTTGGGTTTGCCGGTGGTGCCCGAAGTGTAGAAAAGCCAGGCGAGATCGTCCTCGGCGCGGGCGACGAGGGGGAGGGGATCGGCCTCTGTCATTTGAGTGAAAGCGGGGCCCGTGACATCCGTTAACGGCACCTCGGTTTCCGCGCCCAAATCCGGGCCCAGGTCAGGGGTGACAAAGGCGCGGGAGGCGCCGCTATCGGCCAAGATCCACGCCGCCTCTTTCGGGTGCAGCTTGGCGTTGATCGGCACCACCGCACCACCGGCCAGCCAGACGCCGTAATAGACGATGAGATATTCCGGGCCGTTCTTCATGAAAAGACCAACGCGGTCGCCCGGAGAAAGCCCATCCTCCACAAGCGCACGGGCCAGCCCCTCGGCAGCACGGGCAAAGCCTGCATAATCGGCCACCATCTCAGCGCCTTTGAAAAGCGCGGGTTCGCCGCCGCCGACACGGGCGATACGCAACAGCCAATGGGCGATGTTCATCCCAATCCTCCCCTCACTTGGGAAGGATTGAGCCTGCAATTGTTGGCAAGTGCAAGGGCTTCATCGGGGCCTGTCGCCCGAGAAATACTGCCACCCCGCTAGGCAGCGCGTGACAGTGGTGATCAGGCAGGCCGCCGCAAAGACATAGGCCAAGACCGGGAACCAAGCCGGGAACAGGCAGAAAGCGATGAAGAAGGCCACGGTCTCCGCCCCTTCGGTCAGACCACCCAGGTAATAGATGCCCTTCGTCGGATAGTCTGACGCGCGCAGGCCCCGCCGCTCCGCAATGATCGAGAAGGCCAGGAACGAGGTGCCCGAGCCGATGAAGCTTGCGATCAGAACCGCCGCGGCCAGCGCATTTGCGGACGGATCGGCGAGCGCGAAGCCCAAGGGCACCGTGGCATAGAACAGAAAATCCAGCGCGATATCGAGGAAGGCCCCCCGATCCGTGGGCGTCCCAAGCCGCGCCACGGCGCCATCCAGCCCATCAGCAATCCGATTGAGCACAATCAGAACCAGCGCCACCGCGTACCAATGCAGGATCAGGGCCGGGACGGCCAAGACGCCAATCGCAAACCCGGTGATTGTGATCTGGTCCGCCGACACGCCAAGCCTGTGCAGCACCTCGGCCGGGGGGCGCAAGATGCGGCGTTGGATCGGAAGAATGGCGGCGT
>JANQNZ010000324.1 GCA_028279315.1 Rhodophyticola sp.
GAGCGTTTGGGCAGCCCCGAAGGCGAATTGGCCCTGGCCCAGGCCGTGCTTTACCTGGCCCTCGCGCCGAAATCGAATGCAGGTTACGTCGCCTACAAAGATGCCCGGGCTTCGGCCAAGGCCACCGGCTCAAACCCGCCGCCGAAACATATCCTCAACGCGCCAACGAGGCTGATGAAAGAGGAGGGATACGGCGCGGGATACGACTATGACCACGACGCGGAAGATGGATTTTCCGGTCAGCATTACTTCCCCGACCGCATGGGCCGCGCGCAGTTCTACAAGCCCGTGCAGCGTGGGTTCGAACGGGAATTGGCCAAACGACTCGCCTATTTCAACAAGCTGAGGGCCGAGCGGCAGCGCGGTTGACAAGCCCCCGCCAAGCGCGGAAGACGCCCCCCATGATGACAGCGATCTGGCAAGTGGCCCTGGGCGGCGCAGCGGGTGCGATTCTGCGCTATTTGACCGGCATCGGCGTGGTGCGGCTGCTGGGGCATACGGGCTTTCCATTGGGGATCATCACGGTGAATGTGCTGGGCTCGTTCCTGATGGGGGTTTTCGTGGTCGCCGCCGCGCATCGCGGGCTGACCCATCTGTCGCCGCTTGTCATGACAGGATTCCTGGGCGGGTTCACAACCTTCTCGGCCTTCTCGCTTGAGGCGGTCACACTTTATGAACGTGGCGAGGTCACCTCTGCCGCGATCTATGTGATGGCGTCGGTCGGCTTTTCGATCCTTGGGTTGGTCCTGGGCCTTTGGGTCGCGCGGGGCTTTTTCGCATGAGTGGCGTCGAGATGCGGGAGGTCAAACCGGGGGAAGGGGATCAGCGGCTCGACCGTTGGTTCCGGCGGCAATTCCCCCATGTCAGCCAAGGCCGGATTGAGAAGATGTGCCGCAAAGGCGAAATCCGGGTTGATGGGGGCCGGGTGAAACCGGCCACGCGGCTGGAAGACGGGCAGATGGTGCGCATTCCGCCTTTGCCGGATCAGGCGGCGCCGGCGCCCAAGCGGGCAGAGGTCAGCGATGCGGATGCCGAGATGATCCAGGCCGCCGTGATCTATCGCGACGATCACCTCATTGCTTTGAGCAAACCCCCCGGCCTGCCGACCCAGGGCGGAAGCAAACAAACCCGCCATGTGGACGGTCTGGCCGAGGCCCTCCGGTTTGGCCTCGATGAGAAACCGCGCCTGGTGCATCGCTTGGACAAAGACACCTCAGGTGTTTTGCTCTTGGCGCGCAGCCGGGCCTCTGCCACCGCGCTGACCAAAGCGTTCCAATCCCGCGACACGCGCAAGATCTATTGGGCGGCGGTGGCCGGCCAGCCGCAGCCAAGTATGGGCACGATCCGCTTTGGCCTGGTGAAGGCGCCGGGTCATGGCAAAGGCGGGGAGGGGGAGAAAATGCTTTGCCTGCACCCCGATGCGGTGGATCGCACACCCGGCGCAAAGCGGGCCACAACCGATTACGTGGTGCTCAGCCATCTCGCCTCCCGCGCGGCTTGGGTGGCGCTGGTGCCGATCACGGGGCGGACACACCAGCTTCGTGCCCATATGGCCGAGATTGGGCATCCGATCATCGGCGATGGCAAATATGGCGGCTCGGGCCAGGAAAACCTCGGCGATGGCTGGGGCGCGCAATTGGGGGGAGAGATCAGCCGGAAGCTGCACCTTCATGCCCGCTCGCTCAGCCTGACCCACCCGGTGACCGGCGCCCGGCTGACCCTGACCGCACCTTTGCCGCCCCATATGGCACGCACCTGGGAGGCGTTTGAGTGGCAGGCGCGCGACGTCCCCGCCGACCCATTCGACGAGGCCGCCTTATGAGCGGCGCCCTGAAACTGGTCATTCTCGATGTGGATGGGACGTTGGTGGACAGCCAGGCGCATATCCTTGCCTCCATGGCGCGCGCCTTTGAGGCGGCTGGCCGGCCTGCGCCGACTCGGGAGGCGACGCTCTCCATCGTCGGCCTGTCACTGCCTCAGGCGATGGCGCGGTTGGTGCCCGATGCGGGGGTGGGGGAGATTGAGCGCCTGGTTGACGGCTATAAGGCGGGATTTGCGGGCCTGCGCCAGGCAGGCGACGGCGCTGCCGACTCGCCGCTCTATCCCGGCGCGAAAGACGCGCTGAACACCCTGTCGAGTATCGATGAGGTGTTCCTGGGCGTTGCCACCGGCAAATCCCGCCGAGGGTTGGATCATCTCATAGACCTGCACGGGTTTCACGACCTCTTCCACACGATCCAGGTGGCGGACGACCACCCCTCGAAACCCCACCCCTCGATGATCCACCAATGTTTGGCGGACACCGGCGTGGACGCCGCGCATGCGGTGATCGTGGGTGACACGACTTATGACATCGAGATGGGCCGCGCGGCCGGCATTCACGCGCTTGGCGTCAGTTGGGGCTATCACCGGGCGGAGGCCCTCACGCAGGCAGGCGCGTCCCGGGTTCTGTCGGCGTTTGCGGAGCTTCCGGGAGCGCTCGAGGAGATTTGGGCGGCATGAGCGAATGGGCGGCAAAACGGTTCTGGACCAAGGCCGAAGCGTCAGAGACCAAGGGCGGCTTCACCGTCACCCTCGACGGCCGCCCGGTCCGCACCCCCTTCAAATCGCCGCTCACCTTGCCGACGCGGGCCATGGCTGAGGCCATCGCCGTCGAATGGGACGCGCAGGACGAAGTCATCGACCCGCTCTCGATGCCTATGACCCGCTCGGCCAACTCGGCCATCGACAAGGTGACGCCGCAGCGGGGTGAGGTCGCGCAAATGCTGGCGGGCTATGCCGAGACGGACCTTCTTTGCCACCGCGCCGCCACGCCACCCGTCCTGGTAGATCGCCAGCAGACGGGCTGGGGGCCGCTTCTGAACTGGGCCACGGCGCGTTATGGGGCGCCTTTGACGGTGA
>JANQNZ010000331.1 GCA_028279315.1 Rhodophyticola sp.
GAATTGGCGGTGGTGCGGCGGATTTGCGAAATTGGCCTGCCCGATTCGGCGCTTGCCGCGGCGCAGGCCACGCTCCGCGCCCAGGCCAGCGCCATTGGCGCCGATGACGACATCGCGTTTCAGGAGCAAGACGACCGGTTCCATGGCATTCTGGCTGAGGCCACGGGGTATCCGCGGACGGCGGTGCTTTTGACCCAAGAGAAGACCGCGCTTGATCGGCTTCGGGTGCTGTCGCTGAGTGACCGGGGCCACAAAGCGCGGCTGTTGTCAGAGCATGGGGATATTCTGACCGCGCTCCGCGCCCGGGATGTCGGGGCGGCGGAGGTGGCGATGACGGTGCATCTGACCTCGGTGCTTGACGTGATTGCTGGCTTGCAGGCGCGGCATCAGGAGTATTTTGAAGCGATCAAAGCTGGCGGCTGAGAAAATCCAGCACCGCTGCCCGCATGGCGGGGCTTTCCGCATGGCCCAGATCGGTCTCAACATGGGTTTCCAGCCCGTCCTCCGTATAAGCCGCACGCAGGTCCTCTAGCCCTTTCTCAAACGCTTCGGGCGGGGTGCTCCAATCCTGCATCCCGGCGCAGACCAATTGCGCCCGGGGGGCGATCAGCCCGGCAATCTGCCCGCTGCGCGCGACAGGCAAAAGGCCCGGGACCGTCATGTAAATCCCATGCCCGTCATGGCTGCCCAGTTCGATCAGAGTGGCGAGATCGGCGAAACAGCAGAGATGCGCAACAGCTTTGATCCGGGGCTCAAGCGCACCCAGCCACCAGGCATGGGTACCGCCCATGGAGATGCCCATGACGCCGATCCGGTCCATTGCCACCTCCGGCTGCGTGGCCAGCCAATCGAACCCGGCCGACAGCTCTGCCAGCATCCGCCCAAAAAGCGGCTTGCCCGCCCAAAGGCCTGCCTTCGCGGTAGGGCTTTCCGCCTGATCGGCGCGGCCCCCGAAACAGGGCATTTCGATGCAAAGCGCGGCGATCCCTCGGGCCTGCAGGTCCGGCGCATAAGGGCCTTGCAGCGCGGGCCGCCCTTCGGTCAGTTCGGCGCAGCCCATCTCATAGAAATTGCCATGGGCGTGACAATAGAGGAGGGCGGGGGCGGGCGGCTGCCCCTCAGGCGGATGCAGCCAAAGGGCGCGGGCGTGGACCCCGTCATCAAAGCCAAGAACCAGATCGTCCAGCCACCAATCGCCAAACCCCGTGCGGCGCTGGCGGGTGACGGATTGGATGGCGATGGCCCCCACCTGATGGCCGAGAAGGGTGTGTAACTGATCTCTGGTCGGGGCCGCGGTCATGGGGCGATTTGCGCCTGACGGCGTCGGTTTGGCAATCCCCCCTCAGCCTGAGGCGGCCAGAAGGCTCGCGTTGCCGCCTGCTGCCGTGGTGTCGATGCAGATATGGCGCTCGATCATCAGGCGCGGGGCGGGGTCGGCCTCGGTGATGAGCGGGATCAGCGCGCCGTCGCGGGCGGCCAGCGCCTGGCGATAGGCGCGTGCGGTCTCGCCCGGACCCCAGAACAGCACTGCGTCGATCCCGGTCAGGTCTCTCAACATCTCAGGCGGCACGTGCCCCGCGACACCCTCTGTCACACCGGGGGCGACAGTCAGCGCCGGGCAGCCCGCGCGCGCCGCCGCCGCCTTCTGCGCCGCGGCCGCATCGGCGCTTGGGCCCAGGCAAAGAACCCGGCCCCTGGGAAACAGCGACAGCCGGTTCGATTCCCCCGTCGGCCCCGGCAGATCGGTGACCGCGCGCGGATCGGCCGATGGCGTGGGCAAGGCGGTGATGGCGGATTGGAGGGCGGCCAATCCCACCGGCTTGCCGTCCGTATCCGGCTCCTCCCGGGTTTCGGCGCGGGTGAAGCGGGGCAGATACTGCGGCCCGCCCGCCTTCGGCCCGGTGCCGGAAAGCCCTTCGCCCCCAAAGGGTTGGGAGCCGACAATCGCCCCGATCTGGTTCCGGTTCACAAAAATATTGCCGACGCGCAGCGCGCTGCACACGGTCTGCACCCGGTCGTCGATGCGGCTGTGCAGCCCGAAGGTCAGGCCATAGCCTTTGGCATTCACCGCCGCGACCACCGCCTCCAAACCCTCGGCGCCATAGGTCGCAACATGGAGGACGGGGCCGAACACCTCCCGCTCCAGCGCCGCGATTCCGCCGGGCAGCGAGATGACCGTGGGGGGCACGAAATGCCCCACCTCGGGCGTGGTCAGTTTGTGCAGCACACGGCCCTCCGCCCCAGCCTTGGCGATATGGGTCAGGATATCGGCCCGGGCGGTTTCCGAGATCACCGGCCCGATATCGGTGGCGACGGTCCAAGGATCGCCCATCCTCTGTTCCTCCATCGCGCCATAGAGCATCTGAAGGAATGGCTCGGCGATATCCTCTTGCAGATAAAGCAGCCGCAAGGCCGAACAGCGTTGCCCGGCGGATTGAAAGGCTGAGGTCAGGATATCGCGGATCGCCTGTTCAGGGAGGGCGGTGGAATCGACCACCATCGCGTTCAGGCCCCCGGTTTCGGCGATGAGCGGCGCGGCGGGGTCGAGATGCGCGGCCATGGCGCGGTTGATGGCCTGCGCCGTGGCGGTTGAGCCCGTGAAACACACCCCATCGATGCGGGGATCCGAGACCAGGGCCTGGCCAATCTCTCGCCCGGGCCCGGGGAGGAGGTGCAGGACATCTCGCGGCACCCCGGCCTGATGCAAAAGCTGCACGGCGCGGGTGGCGATCAGCCCCGTGGCCTCCGCCGGTTTGGCAATCACACCATTGCCTGCGGCAAGCGCGGCGGCGATTTGGCCCGTGAAGATGGCCAGCGGGAAGTTCCAGGGGGAGATACAGGCGAAGAGGCCGCGCGGTGGCGCCGTTAGAAGGGTCGCTTCGGCGGCGTAGTAACGGAGGAAATCGACAGCCTCGCGCAGCTCTGCCACCGCGTCATTCGGGGTTTTGCCCGCCTCACGGGAGAGGAGCGCGAAGAGTTCTCCGAAATGCGCTTCATAGAGATCGGCGGCACGATTGAGCGCAGCTTGCCGGTCGGACAAGGGCGCGGTCCAGGGCCGCGCAGCGGCGAGGCAGGTGTTGAGATCAGCGTCGGTTGCGTCGGTCAATTCTCCCACAATATCAGAGGGGTCAGCGGGATTATTCACGTTGGTCTTGTGGCCCGGCGCGATCTCTGCCGTGGTCAGGGGGCCGCCGGACCAATGGTGAGTTTTGAACGATGCGCGGGCCGCTTCGATCTCGGCCAGATCGGTGCGGTTATGAAGGTCCCAGCCTTTGGAGTTGCGCCGGGTTGGTGCGAAGAGGTCAGCAGGCGCGGTGACGGCCGGATTGGGGCCTGCACCGTCGATCTCGGCAAAGGGGTCGGCAGCGACCTCCTCCGGCGTGACGGATTGATCGAGGATCTGGTGAACGAAGGAGGAATTGGCGCCATTCTCCAGCAGTCGCCGGACCAGATAGGCCAGAAGATCGCGATGGGCGCCCACGGGCGCATAGATGCGGCAGCGGGTGCCCTCCGTTCTTAGAACCTCCTCATGGAGAGCGTCTCCCATCCCGTGAAGTCGTTGAAATTCAAAGGCCTGCGGATCTCTCTTCATCTCCAAGATCGCGGCGACCGTATGGGCGTTATGGGTTGCGAATTGCGGGTAGATGCGGTCGGTCATACGCAGAAGCTTCCCCGCGCAGGAGAGATAGGCCGCATCGGTTGCCGCCTTGCGGGTGAAGACCGGGAAGCCCGCCAACCCCTCGACCTGGGCGCGTTTCACCTCCGTGTCCCAATAGGCGCCTTTGACAAGGCGCAGCATGATCCGGCGGTCAAGCGTCTCGGCTAGCGCGTAGAGCCAATCGATCACCGCGCCTGCGCGCTTGCCGTACCCTTGGACAACCACGCCGAACCCGTCCCATCCGACCAAAGCCTCGTCGCGGAGCACGGCTTCGATGACGTCCAGGGACAGGTCCAGCCGGTCGGCCTCCTCCGCGTCGATATTGAGCCCCATGCCCGCCGCCCGCGCTTGGCCTGCCAGGGCGGCCACCCTCGGCACCAGTTCGGCCATCACCCGGGCCTTTTGCCCCAATTCATAGCGCGGGTGGAGCGCGGAGAGCTTGATTGAGATGCCCGGGTTCTCGCGGATGTCGGAGGAGCGGCATTGGGGCGCCAGACGGGAGATGGCCTCTTGATAGGCGTCAAAGAACCCATCCGCGTCAGCCTGGGTCATCGCCGCTTCGCCAAGCATATCAAAGGAGTAGGTGTAACCTTTGGCCTCCATCTTAGCGCCGCGCTCCAGGGCTTCTTCCATCGTCTGACCCAGCACAAATTGCTGGCCCATCTCGCGCATGGCGCGGGCCACGGCAGCGCGGATGACGGGCTCGCCTAATCGCCGGACGGCGCCGCGGAGCGTGCCGGCCATGCCGTCGTCGCCCTCTTGCAACACCTTGCCGGTCAGCATCAACGCCCAGGTCGAGGCATTGACCAGGACCGAGCTGGACTTGCCCAGATGCGCCCCCCATTCCGACGGCGCGATCTTGTCTTCGATCAGCGCATCCATCGTATCCGCGTCAGGCACGCGCAACAGCGCCTCGGCCAGGCACATCAGCGCAATGCCTTCCCGGGTGGACAGGCCGTATTCCGCCAGAAACACCTCCATCAGGCCGGGATCGGCCGCATCCCGAAGGGTTCTGACAAGCGCGGCACCACGGGACGCGGCGCGGGATCGCGTGGCGGTATCGGGCGCGCCCTCGGCAACGAGGGCAGAGAGGACGTCAGCCTCAGGCGCGAGGGTCAGGTCGCGGATGCGGGCGCGGAGGGTGGTGAGGTCGGTCATGGGGGACATCTCAGACATGGTTGGCGCTAGCGTAGCGCATCAGCCGCAGGCGATTTTCCTTGACTTCAAGCCGTTGAAGGCATCCTTCCTTCATTCTGACATCAGATAGGGATGAATGATGGTTGAGGACGAAATAAACGGGCAACTCGATGGGTTTGATCGAAAGATCCTCCAGATTCTGTCGGTGGAGGGCCGGCTGCCGATCACGGAATTGGCGGCCCGCGTGGGCCTCTCCAAAAGCCCGTGCCAAGTGCGGGTAAAGCGCCTACAAGCCGATGGGTTCATCTTGGGCTTTCGCGCGGTCCTCGACCCGGCGAAGCTGGGCCGCGACCATGTGGCCTTTGTCGAGGTGCGGTTGACCGACACAACCGAGGCGGCGCTTGGGGCGTTCAATAAGGCCGTGCATGCGGTGCCGGAGATTGAGCAATGCCACATGATTGCGGGCGCCTTTGACTATCTTCTGAAGGTGCGGACGGCCGATATGCGCGCGTATCGCCGGGTATTGGGGGAGGTGATCTCAAACCTGCCGCATGTGTCGGCGACCTCGACCCATGTCTCGATGGAGGCGGTGAAGGATCGGGCGTTCTGAGGGAGGCTCGGCTTGTGGGCTTCAAATCTGTCGCTTTAGAACGATCCGTCTTTTGTATTCGGTACGCTTACGAGGCGCGGAACAAGGCGAAGCCGCCGTGCCAGTAGTTGCCGTTGTTGCGCCATTGGTCCGAGCGACAATGGCGACGCCGTCTGGGCGGCCAGGCGCTTTGTCACCCTCGCGCGACGATCCTTCGGAGCAATGACTGGGCAGAGATAAAGCGCACCGATCAATCGTTCCGTGCGCCTGTCCCCGGCCATGCACTGGCGCGGCTCCTGTCCTTGAGCCTGCTCCCTAATCCGCGCGCATATGATCCAGGTGCGAGGCGCACCCGGTCAGCGCCGCATAATCATCGGTCACAACCGAGACGCCGAATTGCTCCAAGAACGGCCCGAACCGGCCCTTGTCATGCATCGCGGCGGCAAAGCCGAACCGGTCAAGATAAGGGGCGAAAGCCCGGCTCACACCGCCGACCAAGAAGATGCCGCCAAAGGGCAGGTGGATCAGGGCCAGATCGCCCACAACCGTGCCCAGAAGTCGGACGAAAAGCGCGGCGGTTGCCTCCGCCCCGGCGTCGCCCGCGTCAAGGGCGGCCATGATCTCTCTGGCCGTGCGGTTGCCGCCGTTCAGATGCCGGTCGATGGCCTCGATCCCCCGGCCCGAAAGCGCCTCTTCCACGGCGGCGAAGCCGTGGGAATCGCCCAAAGCCTCGGACAAGGCGAAATCCTCGGGGTGGGAGACGGGCAGGGAGATATGCCCGCATTCCGAGGGCGGGACAAATCGGCCCTGAGATGTGTCATAGATCGGCGCCGCGTTGAAGCCGGTGCCCACACCCACCACCAGCTTCGCAGCCTTAGGGTTCACCTCAGGCCGATCCAGCACCGGGTGGAGCGCGCCGTGGCCCAGATGCCCGATGGCATGGCCTTGCGCCTGAAGATCGTTCAAGACCGCCACGCGCTCGGCGCTCAAGACCTCGGCCAAGACGCCGCGGTCGATCCGCCAATCGAGATTGGTCAGTTCCGCCACCCCGTCCCGGACGGGGCCAGCCGCCGCGGCGCAGGCGCCGGTGATGTCGGAATGTGGGGTGTCGGTGTCCGCAAGGTACTTATGCAGCACATGGGCCATATCCGGCGCGTCGCGATTGGCGTATCGCCGGATGCTTCCCGGGTCGACCAGTTTGCCCCGCGCAAGGGCCACCCGTGTGTTGGTGCCGCCGATATCGGCCACAAGGGACAGGGCAGGGGGCATAAGCGGGTCCTTCATCGTCGCGCGCGGTCACACCTTCTGGCGCCACCAGGAGGCTAGCGCCTGATAAGACGCTTTCGGGGTCCTTGCCAAGCTTTCGAAATCCACATGGACCAGGCCGAAGCGTTTTTCATAACCACGGGCCCATTCGTAATTGTCCATCAGCGACCAGGCATAATAGCCTTTGAGCGGCACACCGTCGGCAATTGCCCGGCGGCAGGCGGTGAGGTGGCTTTCGAGATACGCGATGCGCGCTGTGTCCGGCTGATCGACCTTATCGGGGCCGGACATGCCGTTTTCGGTGATGTGGAGCGGTAGGTCGCCGGTATGGGTTTCGGCGACCCATTTCAGGATCTCGTAAAGCCCGTCGGGATAAACCTCCCACCCCATGGAGGTTGTCTCAAGCGGGCCGGCCACGTCGCGATAAGCGGGCCAGGGGCCGGGATCGGAGGCCATGAGCTTGCGGGTGTAGTAGTTGATGCCGAGCCAATCGACCGGCGCAGCAATCAGCGCCATGTCGTCCTGCCAGCCATCCGGTAAATGCGGCTCCAGCCCCTCAAGCACTAGCGCCGGATAGCGGGCTTTGAACATCGCGCCCAGGAACCAATGGTTGAAGATCGCCTCATAACGCTCGGCGGCGGCGCGGGCCTCCGCGCTGTCATCGGCGGTCATCACCCAATCGAGATTGGTGACCGCGCCAAGATTGCCAATGCCCTCGGCGCGCAAAGCCTGAACCGCGCAGCCATGGGCCTTCAGCACATGGTGCATCGCGCGGGCGGTGGCGCGGATATCGCGCATCCCCGGTGCATGGCGGCCCAGGAAATGACCGTTCCAACTGACGCACCAAAGCTCATTGATGGTGGCCGTCGACCAGACCCGATCCCCGATCCGGTCCATGACGACACGCGCATAATCGGCAAACCAGTGGGGGATATCCGCATTGCTCCATCCGCCTAGGTCCGACAGAGCGGCGGGCAGTTCCCAGTGATAGAGCGTCAGAAGCGGCTTGATCCCCCGGGCCAGACAGCCATCGACCAGCCGGTCGTAGAAATCGAGCCCCGCCGGGTTCACCGCCCCGCGCCCCTCAGGCAGGACCCGGGCCCAAGAGGTGGAGAAGCGATAGACATCCGCACCAAGATCGCGGATCAGGTCCAGGTCTTCGTCGAGCCGGTGGTAATGGTCACAGGCCACCGCGCCGTTTTCGGCATTGGCCGTGTTGCCGGGCGTTGCGGCCCAGGTGTCCCAATGGGTTGGGCCGGCGCCGCCGAACCCGTGGCCTTCGATCTGATAGGCTGAGGTCGCGACACCAAAGAGGAAACCGTCAGGGAAATCCGCGCGCGTCAGGTGCATGGGTCAGGCCCTCCACCATTTGGCGAGGGCCTGGTAGGAGGCTTTGGGCGTTCGCTCCAACGTCTCAAAATCCACGTGCACGAGGCCAAAGCGCTTCTCATACCCAAGCGCCCATTCGTAATTGTCCATCAGCGACCAGGTGAAATAGCCGTGGAGCGGTACGCCTGCCGCAATCGCCTCCTGCACGGCCCCAAGATGCTGCTCCAAATAGGTGATCCGCGCGGTGTCGGGCGTGTTGTGGGTATCCGCATTGGCCATCCCGTT
Organism: Rhodophyticola sp.; assembly: GCA_028279315.1. Lineage (GTDB taxonomy): Bacteria > Pseudomonadota > Alphaproteobacteria > Rhodobacterales > Rhodobacteraceae > Rhodophyticola. Next base: position 8,265 of record JANQNZ010000331.1, read on the forward strand.
TTCGGTCACGTAAAGCGGCAGGTCGCCGGTATACTCCGTCGCCGTCCGGATCAGGAAATCGCGCAGACCGTCGGGATAAACCTCCCACCCCATCTGGGTCTTTTCGAGCGGCCCCTCGACTTCCTGGTAGTTGGGCCAGGGGCCTGGCGCGTGGTCGATCACCTTTCGCGTGTAGTAATTCAGGCCCAACCAATCGAGCGGCGCGGCGATGGTCTCGAAATCCTCTTGCCAGCCATCTGGTAAATGGGCGCCTAGACCGACCAAAACCTCGGTCGGGTAGGCGCGTTTGAAGAGGCCGCCCAAGAAGAACCGATTATAGATCGCGTCATAGGTGGTGGCGGCGCGGGTTGCGGCTTCGCCGCCATTAGCAGGCGTGCTCCATTCGAAATTGCAGACCGCGCCCAGGTTCGACATGCCAAGCCCGCGCATGACCTGGATCGCGCGGCCATGGGCCAAAAGCACGTGGTGCATGGCCCGCGCGGTGGCGCGGATATCGCGCAGGCCCGGCGCGTGATACCCGTCGAAATGGCTGAGCCAGCCGACGCACCAGGGCTCATTAATCGGCGCGACCGACCAGACCCGGTCCCCGATCCGGCGCATCAGGACCTCTGCGAAGTCAGCAAACCAGCCGGCGATATCCCGGTTCCGCCACCCGCCTAGATCGGCGAGCGGACTGGGCAGTTCCCAATGATAAAGCGTGACCGCGGGTTTGATCCCGCGTGTGAGCAGCCCATCGACCAGCCGGTCGTAGAAATCGAGCCCCGCCTCGTTCACTTGACCCCGCCCCTCAGGCAGAACCCGCGCCCAAGAGGTGGAGAAGCGATAGGCGTCCGCGCCGAGGCCCGCGAGCAGATCGAGGTCTTCCTCCAGCCGGTGGTAATGATCACAGGCCAGGGCGCCGTTTTCCCCCCGCGCCACATTGCCGGGTGTCGCCGCGAAACTGTCCCAATGGGTCGCACCCGCGCCCCCAAACCCATGCCCCTCGATCTGATAAGCCGAGGTGGCGGTGCCGAAAACAAACCCTTCCGGGAAATCGGAACGTGTGAACTGCATACGCAAATGTCTCTCAGTTGGGGGCAGGGCCTGTGGAGCGGCCCACCGTCAACTCAGCATCCCAAAGCTCTTGAACATGGGGCTGGTCCGGGTCGTGGATGCGGCCGATCAGGATTTCCGCGCAGCGCTGCCCGGCGGCGCGGACCGAGGATCGGGTGGCGGTGAAGGCGGGGCCATCGGCGTCGTTGTTAAGGTAAGATAGCACGTCGTCATGGGTGATGAGGGAGATATCGCGGCCAAGGACCAACCCCCGCTCCAGCACCGCGCGCCGGACCCCGATGGCCGGAAAGACGGAAGAGACGACAAAGGCCGTCGGTGCGTCGGCCATCTCCAGCATCTCGAAGGCTATGGCTATCTCGCCGCCTCCGAG
>JANQNZ010000357.1 GCA_028279315.1 Rhodophyticola sp.
AGCCCCGTTGGGGCCATCCTCGGGCCGCTTCGCCTCCGGCGGGAGTATTTTTGAAGCAAAGACAGAAGCAGGGCCGGGGCAGGCATGGCGAAGAAGACAAGCGGGCGCGGGCAGCGGGATTTGCGCGTGAAGGTGAAGACCGCGCGGGGGCGGAAGCTAAGCTCGACCCGCTGGCTGGAGCGGCAGTTGAACGATCCGTATGTGAAACGCGCCAAGGCGGAAGGTTATCGCGGGCGCGCGGCGTTTAAGATTGCGGAATTGGATGACAAGTACCGGTTTCTCGTGCCCGGCGCGCGCGTGGTCGATTTGGGGGCTGCACCCGGGGGCTGGACGCAAGTCGCCGTCAAACGGGTGAATGCGCTTGGGGAGAAGCCGGGGAAGGCAGTGGGCCGGGTTCTGGGGGTTGATTTGCAAGAGATCGAGCCGATTGCCGGGGCGGAGCTGCATGTGCTCGACTTCATGGAAGACGGGGCGGATGATCAGGTGAAAGCCTGGTTAGGCGGGCCCGCGGATGTGGTGATGAGTGATATGGCCGCGGCCTCCTCCGGTCACAAACAGACCGATCATTTGCGGATCATCGCGCTTTGTGAGGCGGCGGCGGAATTGGCCTTCGATGTGCTTGATGAGGGTGGGACCTTTGTCGCGAAGGTGTTGGCCGGTGGCGCCGAGGGCGAATTGCAGAAGTGCCTAAAGCAACGCTTCGCCAAAGTTGCCAATGTGAAACCTGGGGCCAGCCGGGCCGATAGCTCAGAGAAATTCGTGGTCGCGACCGGGTTTCGGGGGCGGCAGGCGGAATAGCGCGCTTTTCGTTTTATCCGAATGAGGAGGATCGCTTTTCGCGTTCGACCGCAGGGAGAGGCAGCGAACAAGCGATTCAAATCAAACGGAAAGCGCCAGAGTGCGCGGCCTACCAGATTTAGGGCTTTCCCTTCGCGCCCACCCATGAGATAGAGCCATGCCAACTGAAACTCCCGCATGAGGTCCGGCTGATGGAGATTCGCGAGGCGCTCACCTTTGACGATGTGCTTTTGGTTCCAGGGGAATCCGCGGTTCTGCCCGCCACGGCGGATACGCGTACGCGGGTCACGAAATCGATTGCGCTCAACATCCCGCTTCTTAGCTCCGCGATGGATACCGTCACCGAGGCGCGGATGGCGATTGCCATGGCGCAGGCGGGCGGCATGGGTGTCATCCACCGCAACCTCGATATCGAGGATCAGGCGCGGGAGGTGCGGCGGGTGAAGCGGTTTGAATCGGGGATTGTCTATAACCCGGTGACGCTGCGGCCCGATCAGACGCTCGCGGACGCCAAGGCGTTGATTGAGCGCTATAATTTCACGGGGTTCCCCGTGGTGGACGACACGGGCCGTGTGATGGGGATCGTCACCAACCGCGATATGCGCTTTGCGACCTCCGACGATACGCCCGTCCATGTGATGATGACGTCGAGCGATCTGGCGATGCTGAAAGAGCCCGCCGATCTGGATGAAGCGAAATCGCTAATGCGAGCGCGTCGGATCGAGAAGCTGCTCGTCACCGATGGGGACGGGAAGCTGACCGGGCTTCTGACCCTGAAGGACACCGAACAGGCGGTGTTGAACCCCACGGCCTGCAAGGATGATTTGGGCCGTTTGCGTGTGGCCGCGGCGACCACCGTGGGCGATGCGGGGTTTGCGCGGTCCGAGGCGCTGGTCGACGCGGGCTGCGATCTGATTGTGATCGACACCGCGCACGGGCATTCCGAAGGCGTGGGCCAGGCGGTGGAGCGGGTCAAGAAGCTCTCCAACGAAGTGCAGGTCGTGGCCGGCAATGTCGCGACGGGGGAGGCGACGCGAGCGCTCATCGGCGCCGGGGCCGATGCGGTGAAGGTGGGAATTGGGCCGGGGTCCATCTGCACCACACGCATCGTGGCAGGTGTGGGCGTTCCGCAACTGACCGCGATTTTGGATTGCGCCGAGGCCGCGGCGGAAAGCGGGACTCCGGTGATCGCCGATGGCGGGATCAAGTATTCCGGCGATTTCGCCAAAGCGATCGCGGCAGGCGCCCATTGCGCCATGGTGGGCAGCATGATCGCAGGCACCGATGAAAGCCCGGGGGAGGTCATCCTTTATCAGGGGCGCAGCTTCAAAAGCTACCGCGGCATGGGCTCGCTTGGCGCCATGGCGCGGGGCTCGGCGGATCGGTATTTCCAGAAAGATGCGGCCAGTGACAAGCTGGTGCCGGAGGGGATCGAAGGCCAGGTGCCCTATAAGGGCAGCGCCGGGGCCGTGGTACACCAGCTGGTGGGCGGGTTGCGCGCCGCGATGGGCTATACCGGCAGCGCAACCATCGATGATATGCGGGGCAAATGCCAATTTGTGCGCATCACCGGGTCGGGTTTGAAGGAATCCCATGTCCATGACGTGCAGATCACGCGGGAGAGCCCGAATTACCGTTTAGGGTAGAGGCTTTGTCCGGCATTCTTCATTTGGTCTCATGACCCCCGCCGCGCGTCTGCAAGCCGCCATCGAGGTACTCGATCGCTGGCATGAGGGAGAGGTGGCGGAGCGGGCGCTGACGGCGTGGGCGCGGGGCGCGCGTTATGCGGGCTCCAAAGACCGGCGCGCGGTCCGGGATCATGTGTTCGATGTCTTGCGGCGGAAGATCAGTTGCGCGCGCGCCGGTGGCGGGGAGAGTGGTCGCGCCTGGATCATCGGGCTTCTGCGCCTGAATGGGGTCGATCCGGCGGCGGTGTTCACGGGTGAGGGATATGGCCCGGCGCCAATGACCGAGGCCGAGAGGGCCTATGATCCACCGCAAGTGTTACCTGAGGCGGACATGCCCGATTGGCTGGTGGAGCAGTTCCAAGCCGATCATGGGTTAGACGCGCCTCGGCTGATTGCGGCGCTTACCCATCGCGCGCCGGTCTACCTCAGGGCCAATCTGCGCCGCGCCACAGCAGCGGCGGTGGTGCAAAGGCTGGCGGAGGAGGGGGTCGAGGCGGCACCCGTGCCTGGGTCCGAGACGGCGGTTGAGGTTCTCTCCGGCGCGCCTCGGCTCAAGCAGACCCGCGCATTTCAGATGGGGCTGTTTGAGTTCCAAGACCTCTCCGTTCAACGCGCCTGTGCCGCGATCACCTGGCCCCAAAGGGGCCGAATCTTGGATTACTGCGCAGGCGGCGGTGGCAAGGCGCTGGCGATTGCGGCTGTCTCGGACGCTGACATCGACGTCCATGATGCCGCCCCGCGCCGCATGGCTGAGCTTCCGGCCAGGGCGGAGCGGGCGGGCGTGGTCCTGACCCAACAACCAACCGACGCGCTGACCGGACCCTACGATCTGGTACTCTGCGATGTGCCCTGTTCCGGCAGCGGCACCTGGCGCCGCGATCCGGAGGCGAAATGGCGGCTGACCGAGGCGCGGCTGCGCGAGTTATGCGCCCTCCAGGGGCACATCCTGTCCCAGGCCGCGACACTCCTCCGGCCCGGCGGGCGCCTTGTTTACATGACCTGTTCCCTTCTCTCGGTGGAGAATGAGGCGCAGATCCAGGCGTTTCTGGCAGAGGACCCGGGCTTCGCGCTCACGGCCTCCCACGTGGACACACCCCTCACCGCGTCCGACGGGTTTTTTGTGGCGGAGTTGACCGACAGACGGCAGCGCGCCTAAATTCACTCCATCTCTTGGTAAATAGCGGCCGATCTTAAGACCCGTTTAAGTTTTGCTTGTGAAGTTCATATCGGCGAATCGAAACGGAGGATGGACGTGGCGGATCAGGCGATCATGCCCGACAAGATGTCGGTTTCCGCTGCCTATGCTCCGCGTCAGCCGTGGCTCCTTCTTGGCCTTTCGCTTGTGCTTGCTGTGGCGGGCTGGATCCTCCCACACCCAACCGCGACCCTGGCGCTTTATGCCGCCGCGGGCTCAGTTCTGGCGGTTTGGCTGATCCTAACACTGGTGTCTTTCCGCGGTCGGGCGGGGGATGGTCCCGCGCTTGCCTCGGCCACGCAACTCATCGCCCATGACCCCGCGCCGTGCTTTTGCACCGACGCCCGTGGGGCGATTGTCTCGCAATACGCCGCCGCCGAGGTGCGGTTTGGAGAGCG
>JANQNZ010000008.1 GCA_028279315.1 Rhodophyticola sp.
TCCCGCCCCCCACCAGCCGCGCGGCCAAAACCCCATAAGCCTCCGCCATCGCCCCGTCGCCCGCCGCAATCGGTGCGCCTGCGTCCCCCGCCAACCGAGTCTCCAGAGAGATCGGCAGCGCCCCCAGAAACGGCAGGTCCAGTTTCTCCGCCTCGGCCTTCACCCCACCTTCCCCGAAAATATGCGACTCATGCCCACAATTGGGGCAGATGAAGGTCGACATATTCTCGATCAGGCCCAGAACCGGGGTCTTCAGCGTCTGGAACATATCCAGCGCCTTGCGCGCATCCAAAAGCGCCACGTCCTGGGGCGTCGAGACCACAATCGCACCCGTGACCTTGGAGCGCTGGCAGAGTGTCATCGCCACATCACCCGTGCCCGGAGGCAGATCGACCAGAAGCACGTCCAGCTCGCCCCATTCCACCTGGGTCAGCATCTGCTGCAGCGCGCCCATCAGCATCGGCCCGCGCCAGACCACGGCCTTTTCCTCTGGCAGCATGAAGCCGATCGACATGAGCGTCACACCGTGATTGTGGAGCGGGATGATCGTCTTCCCATCCGGCGAGGCCGGGCGCTTGTTCACCCCCATCATGCGTGGCTGCGACGGCCCATAGATATCGGCGTCGAGCAGCCCCACCTTCCGCCCTTGGCGCGCAAGGGCCACAGCCAGGTTCGAGGCGACGGTGGATTTCCCCACGCCGCCTTTGCCGGAGCCAATCGCAACGATCCGCGCCACGCCTTTTGGCATCATCGGTTCGGATTGCGGTTTCGGGTGCCCTCCGATCTTCAGGCTCGGCGGTTCACCCGCCGGGGCCGTGGGCCGGGGCGGCGCTTTGGCGGTGGGACCATGGGCAGTCAGCGCCACGGTGGCAGAGGCCACCCCGGGCAGCTTCTTCACCAATTGCTCGGCAGCCAGGCGCACGGGCTCCATGCGCTTGGCCATCTCCGGGCTTTCAGTTTCGATGATGAAGCTGACCCGATCGCCCTGCACCTGCACCGCCCGCACCAAATCGAGGCTGACCAGATCTCCTCCATCGGGAAGCGTCAGCGCGGACAAAGCCTGCAAGATACTGTCTTTGGTCTGGGTCATTTGGCGCGGCCCCGTGAAAAGGTGAGTGTTTCTGTCTGATTTACTTCTGACATAAGCCAGATTTCAGCGCTGCACACCCCGGATCGTCAGGATTGTTTGTGCTACGACCCCGACGCACCCGGCGACAACCAAGGCGGTGCTGATCCCCAGCCACTCCGCCAGGCCGCCGATCCCGAAGGCGCCCAAGGCAACGGTGCCAAAGCCCACCACGGTCCAAAGGCTCATGACCCGTCCCCTCAGCGCATCGGGCAAACCGGTCTGGATGGCCGCCTGCAGGCTGACGCCGCACCATGTGGCACAGAACCCGGCAAGCGCCGTCGCCGCCAGCGCCATCTCCCAATTGGGCGCAAGCCCCATCAGGATCACCGCCCCCTGCCCGGCCAGCGCGGCGGCGAAGACGGCCCAGTGGATACGCGCGCCAATCGCGCCGACGCCCATCGCCTTGGCAAAAGCCGAGATCACCGCCCCGGACCCGGCCGCAGCGGTCAAAAGGCCCAACCCCTCTGCCCCACGCTGAAACGCGCCATCGGCCAGAACCGGCAAAACCTCCAAGGTTCCGCGCACCAGGGTCGCCAGGACGAGGGTGATGAGGAGGGCGGTGCGGATGAGGGGCGTATCGCGGGCATAGGCAAATCCTTCCGCCAGATCGCTGAAGAAAGGGCGCTGCGGTCGGGGCGGCAGCGCGCGGGGGCGAAGTTGGCTGAGGACGGCCAGCATCGGCAGGTAAAACGCGACCGCCACCCAAAGCGCGACCGGCGCGCCGAATTGGGCGATCAGGAACCCCGCGCCCGCCGGTGCCACCAACCGTGCAATGTTGAAATTGAGCGCGGTGGCCGCCACCACATGTTGCACCAATTCCGTCGGCACCAGGCGCGGCCCAAGCGACATCCGCACCGGGTGATGGGCGGAGCTGACCAGCCCGATGGCCAGCGCCGCCAGCGCCAGGCCCGGCGCGCCGATCCATGGCAAAGAGAGGGCCAGGACGGTGATGCAGAGCACCTGCCCGCCATTTGTGATGAACGAGGCGCGGCGGATATCGATCCGATCCGCCAAGACGCCGAAAAACGGGCCGGCCAGCAGCGTCGGCAACAGGCTGAGGCCGGCCACCAGGCCCACAAACCCCGCCGATTCCGTCCGCTCCCACGCTAGCCAGGCGATGGTCACGCGCTGGATCCAGATCGCCTGTACGGAGAAGAACACCCCTAGGAAAAACAGGCGAAACTGCCGATTTGAGAAGGCACCCCGCGTCAATGGCTCAACCCCCGGTTGCGGCACGGCAGGGTGTCGCGATATGCGCTTGCCGCATAGCAGCATTGAAACCGAAGGGGATTGTGCGGGCGCAGCATTGGCCTATCTTTCGATCTCAAGAGGCAGAACGCCGCGTGATTCAAAGCGCTTCGGAAAACAGACCCGAGGTGCAGGACCCGGCACTTAAATTGAGGTACGACCCATGGCTTATGTTTCGAGCTCCAAGGCATCCGCCCTTTCTTTCGGCGACCGGCTGGCCGAGATCAAGACCCAGTTCGCCGAGGCTTTGGCCGCGCGCCGGGTCTACCGGCAGACCGTGAATGAGTTGAGCGCCTGCTCGGATCGCGAATTGAACGATCTCGGCATCTCGCGCGCGATGATCACAACCGTGGCCCTTGAGGCCGCTTTCGGCAAAGGCGCGGCGCATAACCGCGGCTGAGGCCAAATGAGATTTGCTGCCGGCGCCCTCCTCCTCCCTTTCGGGCGCCGGTGGTGAAGGGC
>JANQNZ010000010.1 GCA_028279315.1 Rhodophyticola sp.
ATCGCCAGACCGCCCGGGCGGCCTGCCGATTTGGTTGAGTCTGGGTGCTGAGATCGGAGCGAGGGGGGGCTTGACTGGGATAAAGCGCACCGGCTCAAAGGGAGGATCGCCACCCCACGGGCTGCCGATGCCCGGCTTGTGTTGCGCTTGGGACAAAGCTGGTTTGGGCGGTGCGCTTACTTAGTCCCGATTCAAGACGACCACCAAGCGCCTCTCGGCCCCTCACCCCCCACCATCCTCCGCCAAATCCGCCAGGATCGGGCAATCGGGCCGATGATCACCTGCGCATTGGTCGATCAGCTCCGACAGCGTATCGCGCATCGCGGCCAGTTCCGCCATCTTCGCCTCGATATCCGCCAGATGACCTGCCGCGATCCGCTTCACATCCGCCGAGGCGCGGGCGCGGTCCTCATAAAGCGCCAGAAGCGCCCGGCATTCCTCGATGGAAAACCCCAAACCCCGAGCGCGGCCCAGAAAGGCGAGCTTATGGGCATGGGTGTCATCAAAAGACCGATAGCCATTGGCGCTCCGATGGGGCGTGATCAGCCCGATCTCTTCGTAATAGCGGATTGTCTTTGCGGGCAGGCCCGTCCGCTCCGCCACCTCTCCGATATTCATACCGCCCTCATCCGTCTCAGCCTCAGCGCGTTCATCACCACAAGAACCGAGCTTGCCGCCATCGCGCCCGCAGCCAGCATCGGGTTCAGAAACGGCCCGCCGAATAGCGCCAAGAGGCCCGCCGCGACGGGGATCAGCGCCACGTTATATCCGAAGGCCCAGACCAGGTTTTGCGCGATATTGGCCATGGTTCTTCGGCTCACCTCTATCGCCGTCACAACGCCGATCGGCGCGCCAGAGGTCAGCACCACATCCGCCGCCTCCATGGCCACATCGGTGCCGGTGCCCAGGGCAATCCCGATATCCGCCTCGACCAACACGGCGGCGTCGTTGATCCCGTCGCCGACAAAGGCCACGCGCTGGCCCGCCTGGCGCCATTCGGCGACTTTCGCGCGCTTGTCCGCGGGGCTCATCCGGGCGTAGGCCGTGTCGATCCCAAGCGTCTTGGCCACCGCTCTAACCGGCCCTTCCGCATCCCCTGAGAGCATCGCGACGTCGATCCCACGCGCATGCAGGTCGGCAACTGCGCTCGCCGCGTCAGGTTTCACCGGGTCCGACAGGCCGAGCCAGCCAAGATAGCGGGACCCATGGGCGACATGTACCAGGGTCACCGTTGCGCCGTCGGAGGCAGGCACGGCTATGCCCGCGCGCTCCAGGAATGCCGCTTGGCCGATCAGCAGCGGCTTGCCATCGGCGATAGCGGAAACCCCATCGCCTGTGTGGCTTTGGAACCCCTCAACCGGCCGCAGACTGATGCCGCGCGCGTCGGCCTCAGACACGATCGCGTGCGCTAGCGGGTGTTCGGACGCTGCCTCGCCACGTGCCGCAAGCTCCAGCAAGGTTGTCTCGTCAACGCCCGGCGCGGGGGTGATCTGCGTGACCGCAGGCCGCCCTTCGGTCAAGGTTCCGGTCTTGTCGAACACCACCAAGTCGGCCTTGCCGAGTCCTTGCAACGCCTCTCCCTTGCGGAACAACACGCCCAGCTTCGCCGCGCGCCCCGTGCCCGCCATGATCGAGACCGGCGTGGCCAGACCCATGGCGCAAGGACAGGCGATGATCAGGACCGAGACCCCGATGACCAGTGCCTTCACCGGGTCCGGGCCAAAGGCGAGCCAACCGGCCGACGCCAGAGCCGCAATCACCAAGACCGCAGGCACAAAGACCGCCGTCACGCGATTGATCAGGCTTTGAATCGGCAGCCGGGTCGCCTGGGCCTGTTCCACCATCGCCATGATGTGCGCCAGAACCGTGTCCGCGCCCACATGGGTCGCTCGGTAGGTCAAGGCGCCGGTGCCGTTGATCGTGCCGCCGGTCACTGTGTCGCCGCAGCCTTTGGCAACGGGCACCGGTTCACCCGTGATCATCGCCTCATCCACATGGCTTTGGCCGCCGGTCACTTCGCCGTCCACAGCCACCCGCTCCCCAGGGGCCAACTGCAGGAGGTCCCCGGGCTGAATGGCCGCCACATCGATCTCGGCGCCTGTGGCCAGCGTCGCCCGGTCTGGCCTCAAACCCATGAGTTTCCGGATCGCATCCCCGGCTTGCCCCCGCGCCTTTGCTTCCAGATAGCGCCCAAGCAGGATCAGCGTGATGATCACCGCGGCGGCCTCGAAATAGATGAACCGCGCGGTCTCGGGGATCAGCCCTGGCGCGAAGGTAACAACTGTAGAGAACGCCCAAGCCGCGCCCGCGCCAAGGACCACCAGGCTGTTCATCTCCGGCGCGCCGCGCAACAGCGCCGGCACCCCGTGGCGGAAGAAGATCTGCCCAGGTCCCACCAAGACCACCGTTGTCAGAACGAATTGCAGAAGTTGCGAGGGGAAGGTGCCGATTGTCGCCATGACCCAATGGTGGAAGGGCGGGTAGAGATGGCCGCCCATCTCTAGGACGAAAACCGGCAAGGTGAGGATCGCGGCCCAAAGAAAGCTCCGCCAAAGTGCGGAGGCCTCGTCACTCAGATCATCCGGGGCCTCGACCACTGGGTCGAGCGGGTTCACCGGGTATCCTGCCGCCTCCATATGGGCTGACAGCGCGGCCAAATCAGCCCCGCCCGTGACGGTCGCCTGCCGCGTCGCGAAGTTGACTTCGGCTTGCTCGACACCCGGGACTTCGGCCAAAGCCGCCTCAGCCCGCGCGGCGCAACTGCCGCAGGACAGGTTCTCGACGGCGAATCGTGTGGGCTCTGTCAGGTCTTTGGGCATAAGCGGCGGTCCTTAACGACGCTTCACATAAGGCTTCCAGTCACGGGAAGGTCAAGGGCCATGACTCTTGTCCCAAGATGGCCCTCTCTCTTTGCTTCAAAAATACCTCCCGCCGGAGGCATGGCGTGCCGAGGAGGGCTCCGGAACGGAGCTTGACGAGACGCGCTCCCCCACGAGGTCCCACTCGGGATGGATGCGCACCGCCAAAGGGACATGCGGATTTGCCGGCAAATCCGTCCGGAAAAGCCGGCTTTTCCGGCCCCGCCGGGTCGCTATCGTTCTGTCACTCCGGCCCCGCGCTATCCGCCAATCCAGTCAAAAAATCCGCCGCCCGCTTGCGCCCGGAGCTTCGCGGCCATCTCTGCCCCCAAGGCGGCACCATCCTCGATAGGCGCATTCTGATCGTCGTTCAGGACCTCGGACCCATCAGGCCGCAGGATTTCCCCCCTTAGGCGCAAACGGCCACCTTCCAACTCCGCCAGCCCCGCAATCGGCGTCTCACAAGACCCATCGAGCCCGGCCAGAAACGCCCGCTCGGCGGCCAGGCGCTGCCCGGTTGGGCCATCATGGATCGCCTCCAACAAAGCCGCGGCGCGGCTGTCGTCACCCCGCCGCTCGATACCAATCGCGCCCTGGGCCACGGCGGGTAACACGTCCTCGACCTCAATCGCCGACTTCACCACCTCGGTCATGCCCAAGCGCCTGAGCCCCGCCATCGCCAGGAAGGTCGCGTCGGCCACCTCATCCCCCAGCTTCTTCATCCGGGTCTGCACATTGCCGCGAAACTCGACGACCTCCAGATCGGGCCGCCGCGCCTTTAGCTGCGCCCGGCGGCGGAGGCTTGAGGTGCCCACCCGCGCGCCCGAAGGCAGCGCAGCCAAGCTATCATGGGTCAAAGACACAAACGCATCCCGCACATCCTCCCTCGGCAGATAGCAATCCAGCACCAAGCCGCCCGGCTGTTCCACCGGCATGTCCTTCATCGAATGGACCGCGATGTCGATCTTGCCTGACAGCATGTCCTCTTCGATTTCCTTGGTGAACAACCCCTTGCCGCCGATTTCTTTCAAGGGCCTGTCCAGCACTTTGTCGCCAGTGGTTTTGATCACCACGATTTCGAAGGCGTCCTCGGGCAAATCAAAGGCTTTGGACAGCCGCGCCCGGGTTTCATGGGCCTGGGCCAGCGCCAGGGGGGAGCCGCGGGTGCCGATCTTCAAAGGCGATGCGGGGGATGGCAAATCGGGGGTCATAATCCCTCTCTACATGTGTCAACTTGTCTTGACAACGGGGCGTCTCTTGACAGTTGGGCGCGGGGGTTCGACGGTGCGCGCAAGGCAAAGGATGTGATTGATGACCAAGGACAAAACCCTTCTCCGCGCGCTTGCTGGTGAGGTGCTTCCCACCCCGCCCGTGTGGCTGATGCGCCAGGCCGGACGTTACCTGCCGGAATACCGCAAAACCCGGGCCGAGGCGGGGGACTTCTTGTCGCTCTGCTACAATTCCGATCTGGCGGCGGAGGTCACGTTGCAGCCGATCCGCCGCTATGGGTTCGACGCCTCGATCCTTTTTGCCGACATCCTGCTTCTGCCCCACGCGCTTGGTGCCGATGTCTGGTTCGTGACGGGGGAGGGGCCGCGGCTGTCCACCATCACGGGACCAGAGGGGTTGGCCCCGCTGAAAGGCAAGGACGACATCCACGACCATATGGCCCCGGTCTATGAGACCGTTCGCATCCTGTCCCGCGAATTGCCGTCAGAGACGACGCTGATCGGCTTCGCGGGCGCGCCATGGACCGTCGCGACCTATATGATCGCGGGCCGGGGCACGCCCGATCAGGGCCCGGCCCATAAGCTGAAGGCCGAGGATCGGGCGACATTCGAAGCGCTCATCGACCTTCTGACCGAAGCCACCATCGAATACCTGTCGAAACAGGTCGAGGCGGGGGCGGAAGTGGTGAAGCTGTTCGATTCCTGGGCCGGATCGCTGAAAGGGGAAGACTTCGCCACATACGCCCTTGGCCCCGCGAAACGCATCATCTCAGAGCTGAAGTCCCGCCATCCCGGCCTGCCGGTCATCGCCTTCCCGCGCGAGGCGGGGGAGGCCTATGTCGGTTTCGCGAAAGCCGTGGGTGCGGATGGGCTGGCCATCGACACCTCGGTTGATGCGGCCTGGGCGGCAGCGCATTTGCAGCCCGACAGTTGCGTGCAAGGCAATCTCGATCCGAAACTGATGGTGACAGGGGGTCAGGCCCTGGTCGATGAGACCCACAGGATCGTCGAGGCCTTCAAAGGTGGCCCACACATCTTCAATCTTGGCCACGGCATCACCCCCGACGCGGACCCGGAGAATGTGCATCGGATGCTGGAGGCGATCCGCGGGTAGGGGAGGCGGGCCATGACCTCCCCCCGCCCTCATATCGCGGTGATCGGCCGGGGCATGATGGGCAGCGCCTGCGCCCGGCATCTGACCGAAGCAGGCGTAGAAGTCACCCTGATCGGCCCGGATGAGCCCGCTGATCCAACCCGCCACACCGGGCCCTTCGGCAGCCACCATGATGAAGGTCGGATCACAAGAAAGCTGGCCCATGACGCCGATTGGTCCCGGCTTTCGACCCGGTCCATCGCGCGCTATGCCGATCTGGAAGCGGTCAGCGGGCGTCGCATCTTTACGGCCTGCGGCGGGATGATGGCGGGTCCGGGGTCTGGCCCGGGCGCCGCGTTCACTTCGGCCTTTCTGCGCGTCGCTGATGTACTTCGGATCGCCCATGAGCGCCATGATGACGCCTCGCTGCCCGCGCGCTTTCCTTATTTCCGCTTCGCCCCTGGCACCCATGCGGCGTGGGAGGCAACCGGCGGTTACATCAATCCGCGCGCCTTGCGCGACGCGGAGGGCCTGATGGCCGAACGGGCTAGGGCACGGGTGATCCGACAGCCGGTCACCGCGCTCTCCGAAGGCCATATGACGCCGGCCGATGGTACGGTGATTTCCGCTGACCAAGTCGTGATGGCCACGGGCGCCTATGCCTTCACGGATGGCCTCTTACCCAAAAGGCCAGCGATGCGCGTCTATGCCCGGACCATCGCCTTTGCCGAAGTCGATGAGGCCGAAGCCGCGCGGCTGGCAGAGATGCCTTCGCTGATCTTCATCCCCGAGGCGTTGGCCTATGATCTCTATCTCCTCCCGCCGATCCGCTATCCCGATGGCAAGCTCTATCTGAAAATCGGCGGCGAGGATCAAAGCCCGCGTCTGACAAATGATGTCGAGATGACGGAGTGGTTTCAGAGCAAGGGCAGCTCGGCGATGGGCCGGGAGCTGTTGGCGCATCTTCGCGAGCTGATGCCCGATCTCGCCATCCAGTCGGCCCATACCGGCGCTTGCGCGGTCAGCTTCACGAGCACTGGTTATCCCTATATCGACCGGGTGAGTGACCGTCTCACCCTCCTCACCGGCGGCAATGGCGCGGGCGCGAAATGTTGTGATGAGCTGGGGCGGCTTGGGGCGATGGTGGCCTTAGGCCAAGACATCTCGGATCAGGGGTATGACGCCGATTTCCGCGTGGTCTTTGCGTAACGAACCGGTTGTGATGCAACCCGGGAACCCGGCGCGCGGGGGGTGCGCACCGGGCCCAACTGAGCGCTGCTGCAATCAGAAGCGGAAGTTCACCGACAGCGCGGCGGTTGTCGCTTCGGCTTCCAAGCCGCCCAGATTGAAATCGTCGAATTCGTGATAGAGGATCTCGGCCCCGGCGGTGACGTTTTGGGTCAGAAAGACCTCATAGCCGATGCCCGCGAAATACCCGTCGCTATCACCCACAACCGGGTTGCTGGTCTCGGCGCGAGCCCAACCAGCGGTTGCGTAGACCCAGTTCCGGTTCAGATCGACGCCGCCCCGGACACCCAGGCGCAGGACGTTGTCGATGGTGGTGACACCGCCCAGATCGACCTCGGTATTGTCGTATTGCAGGCCGCCACCGACGATGAAATCGCCGAAGTCAAAGTCATAATACGCCCGAAGACCAATCAGCGTGTCGTCACCTTCCAGCCCGACCAGCCCGCTGGTCTCTGCATCGATTTGACCAAATTGCAGACCGATGGACGGGCCCGTCCAATCATAAGCCGGCACCGCGGGCGGGATCGTTACCGGGGCCGGTGCCGGTGCCGGGGTTGGACCAGACGCCCATGCCGGGGCGGTAAGGCCCATCAAAGCCACTCCAAGAGCCCAAATCTTCACGTGCATAACCAAAAACCTCGCTTCCTTGGGTTGCGTGTGAATATTTCACACTTCGTGTAAGCGAGATTAGCGCGACCTGTCTTTGACACAACGGCGCTGGCCCTCACAGTTTCGTGATAAGCGGTTTTTGACCCAAAGCCGCCCAACCGGCCCGGCCCGGTCTGCTTGTCCGGATGAGCGGTGCAAGATATGGGCACTCCATGAATTATCTCGATCCGGGCCAGATCGACGTGCTTGCGCCGAATTTCAAACGCCGTCTGTCGGGCGTAACGGCCACGGTTGTCCGCTTGGTCCCTTTGCAGGCGCACCAGATCGCGATTGCGGCGGTTGCCCCGGCGCTGCCGGACCATGTGCCGCAAATCTCGCGGGTCCGATTGCTGACCATGCCCCGGTTCGGCCCCAATGGTCCGAGAGTCTGGCATGCGCGTCGGAATTCCGAGATGTTGGCGGGGCTGATCCTCAAGCATCTGTTTCGCAAGCGGCTGAAGCTCCTCTTCACCTCGGCCTCACAGCGCCATCACACCGGGTATTCCAAATGGCTGATCCGGCAGATGGACCATGTGATTTCGACGTCGGAAAAGACGGCGGGTTATCTCGACAGGCCCTCAACCGTCATCTTGCATGGGATCGACACGGGAGAGTTTGCGCCCCCTGCCGACCACGCCGCGTTAAAGGCAGAGATGGGGCTACCGCCGGGGCCACTGGTTGGCTGCTTCGGGCGAATCCGGGCGCAGAAAGGCACCGATGCTTTCGTCGATGCGATGATCGAACTGCTGCCGGATCGCCCCGGGGCGGCCGCGATTGTTTTGGGACGCGCGACCGAGCAGCATCAGGGGTTCGAACGCGGGCTGCGCGAGAAAGTCGCGGCGGCGGGGTTGTCCGACCGCATCCTTTTCAAGCCAGAAGTGCCGGTCCATGAGATCGCCCGGTGGTATCAGGCGCTCGATCTTTTTATCGCACCGCAGCGGTGGGAGGGGTTTGGGTTGACCCCGCTGGAGGCCATGGCCTGCGGCGTCCCGGTGATCGCGACGACGGTTGGGGCCTTTGAAGAACTGGTGATTCCCGATGAAACCGGCGCGTTGATCCCGCCGGGTGACGTGTCTGCGATGGTTGAGGCCACGGCCCGGCTGCTTGATGACGACGCGGAGCGGAGCCGGCAATCCACCGCAGCCCGCGCGCATATGGAGGCGAATTTCCGCATCGAGCGGGAGGCCGAGGCGATCACGCAGGTCTATCGTGATCTTCTGGCCGAGAGCGTGATGCGATTGGGTTGACCCACGCCCCCCTAAGCAAAGCAACGTCTAGCATCCGTCCTTCTACATCCCTTCCCCGAATGGCGCCGAAGGCGCCGGGCATCGACGGCATTGCCCGTAGGCGATTTTCACAGAAAATCTGCCGAGAGGGGCCGTCCCGCGGCCTGGCGATTGGGTTGGGCTGGGCGCGGAGATCGGAGCGAGGCCGGACTGGGCCGAGATAAAGCGCACCTGCTCGGCGGTTGGATCGCCAGTCCCCGGCCTGTCGGTGCCTGGCTACCGTTTGCACCTAATGCACATCGCTTTGGTGGGCGCCCAGATTCAAGCCGATCTCAGATCCATTTCGCGATCGGCGGCAAGCTCATCAGCACCGCATTGGCGTCATGGCCGGTTTCGAGCCCGAACTTGGTACCCCGGTCATAAACCAAGTTGTATTCAGCATAGAGTCCGCGATGGACAAGCTGCGCCTCGCGGTCAGCCTCCGAGAACTCGGTGAAACGGCGGGTCTCCACGACGCCCAGGAAGGCGGGCAAAAACGCCCGGCCCACATCTTGGGTGAAGGCAAAATCCGCCTCCCAATCGCCAGTGTTCAGATCGTCATAGAAGATCCCACCGACCCCCCGCGCCCGGCCTCGGTGTGGAACAAAGAAATACTCATCCGCCCAAGATTTGAAGCGCGGGTAATACTCCGGGTCGTGCCGGTCGCAATGGTCTTTCAAAACCGCATGAAAGGCGGCTGTGTCCTCGTCATATTCGATGCAGGGGTTCAGGTCCGATCCGCCGCCGAACCACCAAGCTTCGGGTGTCCAGAACATGCGCGTGTTCATATGAACAGCCGGGACCTGCGGGTTCTGCATATGGGCGACCAGACTGATGCCCGAGGCCCAGAAGCGTGGATCGTCT
>JANQNZ010000055.1 GCA_028279315.1 Rhodophyticola sp.
CACCCCGGCTCCACCGCCCCGACCGGCCCGAGCCGCCAAGGACCGGCAGAACCGTGAACCCCGTCACTCCGGCCTCGATCAACGCATCGGTCAGGCGGCTTTCCATCACCGATTCGATGGCGATTTCCGCGCGTTTGGCCTTGTGGGTTTGCATGAGGTCAGCCCCCGGTCACGGCCCGGGCCACCGCGAGGTAAATCGGAATGCCGAGCGTCAGGTTGAAGGGGAAGGTCACCCCAAGCGACAGGGTGAGATAGACAGATGGGTTCGCCTCGGGCAGGGCCACGCGCATGGCCGCGGGCACAGCGATATAGGAGGCCGAGGCCGAGAGCGTCATGAAGAGCATGATTCCGCCGGGCGAGAGGCCCAGAAGAAGCCCCGCGGCCAGGCCCAGCACACTGCCAATCAGCGGCATCAACATGCCGAAGACAAAAAGCGGCGGGCGCAACACACCCCGGGATTCGCGCAGGCCCCGCCCCGCGACCAAACCCATATCCAGAAGGAAGAGGCAAAGGACCCCTTGAAACGGCGCCACGATGAAGCTTGCGATCAGGTCCAGCCCCTCTTGCCCGGTGATCCAGCCGATCAGGAAAGAGCCGACGAGAAGCACAATGGAGCCGTTCAGCAGGATCTCCCGGATCAGCCCCGCATCCATCTGCGCCTGGCCTTCCTTCCCGAACCGCGCGATCAGCCAGAGCGCGGACAGGATCGCGGGCGCCTCCATCACCGCGGCGACGGCGACCATATAACCTTCGCTATCGAGGCCCGCGCTGGTGATGACCGAGGTTGCGGCCACAAAGGTCACAATCGAGATCGAGCCGTAATGGCCCGCAACCGCCGCGGCATCGACCACCGACAGCCCGCTCATCACGCGAAGAAGGGCAAAGGCAATAAAGGGGATCAGGAAGGACAGAACAACACCTGCCAGAAGCGACATCAGAAGCGTCGCGTCGATCCCATGGGCGGCCACGCTGGCCCCGCCTTTGAACCCGATGGAGAAGAGAAGGTAGAGGGACATGCCCTTCGCGACCGCCTCTGGCACCGACAGGTCGGAGCGCGCAAAAGACGCCGCCACGCCCAAGACGAAGAACAGAATGATCGGCGAGATCAGATTGTCCGCCGCCAATGCCAGAATACCGTCCATCCCCACCCCGCACCTAAAGTCCGCCCCGGATACTTGCGTGGGCGGGCCAGGTAAAGCCCTGTCAGCTTTTCACAAACCGCCGGACGGAGCCGTCAAAGGTCTCGATCTCGCCATCGGCAAGCTCCGCCCAAAGCCCGTGCAGGGTCAGACGGCCCGCATCCACGGCCTCCCGCACGAAGGGGTAGCTCAGGAGGTTCTCCAGGGAGACCTGAATGCCCTCCTTCTCTAACGCGGTCTGTTGCAACGCGGGGTCTTCGATATCCCGCACCCGGTCATACCCAACCCGAAGCACGTCCAGCCAGCGGCCCACGAAGCTCTCTTTCTTCTCCAACTCAGGCGCAGCGCCGCTGCACATATCGATGCAGCCGCGCACACCTCCACAATTGGAATGGCCAAGGACCAGAATATGCTCCACCTCCAGCGCCTTGACCGCATATTCCACCGCCGCGGCGGTCCCGTGATGCTCCCCATCGGGGGTATAGGGCGGCACCAGATTGGCGATGTTGCGATGCACAAAAATCTCGCCCGTGCGCTGCCCAAAGACCGAGGTCACAGTGACCCGGCTGTCGCAACAGGCGATCGCCATGGCGCGCGGATGCTGCCCCTCGACCGCGAGTTTCTGGAACCAGTCGCGATTTTCGACAAATGTCGTGTCTTTCCACCCCCTGTACCGCTCCATCAAATAGGGCGGCAGGGCCTTTACGCGGTGCATCGGGCCGTCCTCCGATTTCCTGCGCCGCGTGACTAGCGCGCATTCTGCGCAATTTCGAGATGTTTTTCCGTCGCGCCTCAATCGTTTCTTCAGCAGCTTGGCACAAATTGGCCCGCATGCCGTGGGGGCAGAAGTGGAGCGAATGATGGACCGACCCGTGACATATTTGCGGATCGATGAACCGGCGCGGTTCAATCCGGAACGTCTGGAACACCTATGTGCCGAGCTTGGGGAAGCGCGGGCTGAGACCAAGGTGGCCGACGCGCTGGAGACAATTGGCGCGCTGGTTCGGCAGATTGAATGCCTGGACCCGTTTCAGGATTGGGGCGCGCTGAAAGAGCCGCTGGAGGCGCTGATCAAAGCCTCTGATTTGATTGGCATGGCAACGCTTGCGCGGGTCGCGCGGGATGTCTTGGGCTGTATGGAGCGGAATGACGCGGTGGCCTTGGCCTCCACCCTCTCGCGGCTGCACCGGGTCGGCGAACGCTCGATCCTCGCGATCTGGGACCTAGAGGACCTTTCCGGCTGATCGGGACTTGCGGCGCATCCGATGCGCGTTAGGCTGGCGGGACGTTAAGGACTGTTGCCCAAGCCGATGCCCGCCAGATTTTCCGATCCAACCGAGACCAGTCTTCCGGTTCATCTGCTGACCCCGGACGAGGTCGAGCGCGCGCTCGGCGATCTGCCGGAGGCGGAGCAGGCTTGGGCAGGGTTTCACGGGTTTTCCGGGAAGGCGGGCGCAAAGCTGCTGCTTCCGCGGCCCGATGGCCGACCCGCCCGCGCGCTGATCGGGCTGGGGT
>JANQNZ010000093.1 GCA_028279315.1 Rhodophyticola sp.
ATCTCAGCACCAAGCCTTACCCAATCGCCAGACCGCCCGGGCGGCCTGTCGATGCCCGGCGCCTTCGGCTTGATTCCGGGTTGGGGATTGAGAATTACGGGCCTTCGATGCAGCCCATGCTCCAAAGCCGCGGTGCGACGCCTTCTCTGGGCTCCGCCCGTTCCTCGCTGAAAACAGTCCACTGGACTGTTTTCCGGGCGCTCGTCACCCCTGCAACGACCTCACCCCCAACTCCCCTTCCCGCGCCGCCTTCATCGCCAGCGCTGCCGCGTGGCTTGCCGCCAGCGTCGTGAAATAGGGAATCTTGTCGTAAAGCGCCACGGCGCGCATGGACCGGCTGTCTTCGACGGCTTGCGCGCCCTCGGTGGTGTTGAGTACCAGGCTCACATGCCCGTCTTTCATGATGTCCACAATCGTCCGCCCGCCCTCATAAGCCTTGTTCACCACGTCCGAGGCCAGCCCGTGCTCTGACAAGAACGCCGCGGTGCCCCGCGTGGCGAGGATCGTGAGACCCAGATCGGTCAGGATTTGCGCGGCCTCCACCAGTTCCGGCGTCTTGTCCGCATCCTTGATCGACAGGAACACGGTGCCTGCGTCCGGCAGTACCGTGCCCGCCCCCAATTGCGCCTTCAGAAACGCGCGGGGGAAGGTGCGGTCCCAGCCCATGACCTCTCCGGTGGAGCGCATTTCGGGGCCGAGGATCGTGTCGACCCCGGGGAAGCGGGCGAAGGGCAACACGGCCTCTTTCACGCTGAACCATTGGGTGCGGAAATCGGCCAGGGTCATCGGGTCGGCTTGCGGCAGGTCCACATCGTCGGGCACCGGTTTCTGGCGCGGTGCCAGCGGGAAGGCGGAGAGCTTCTCCCCCGCCATGAGCCGCGCGGCGATCGACGCAATCGCGCTGTCCGTGGCTTTGGCGACAAAAGGCACGGTGCGGGAGGCGCGGGGGTTCACCTCGATGAGGTAGATTTCATCGTCCTTGACTGCGAATTGGACATTCATCAGACCGACCACATTCAGCGCCTTG
The DNA here is from genome assembly GCA_028279315.1 of Rhodophyticola sp. GTDB lineage: Bacteria > Pseudomonadota > Alphaproteobacteria > Rhodobacterales > Rhodobacteraceae > Rhodophyticola. The sequence continues at coordinate 1,028 of JANQNZ010000093.1, forward strand.
GCCAGGGCTTGCGTCTGGCGGATGATCTCGGCCTGGGTTGCCTCACTCAGCGTATGGGGCGGGAGGGAACAGGCGCTGTCGCCGGAATGCACGCCCGCCTCCTCGATATGCTGCATGATGCCGGCGACATGGGTGTCGGTCCCGTCCGACAGGCAGTCCACATCCACCTCCACCGCGCCGTCGAGATAGCTGTCGAGCAGCACCGGGCTGTCGCCGGAGACCACGACCGCCTCCGCGATGTAACGGTCAAGCTGCGCGCTATCGCGGACGATCTCCATGGCGCGGCCGCCAAGCACGTAAGACGGGCGGATGACCAGCGGGTAGCCCAGGGTTTCTGCGGCGGCCTTGGCTTCCGCATCCGTTGTCGCGATGGCGTTCTTGGGCTGTTTCAGCTTCAGGCGTTCCACCAATTGCTGGAAGCGCTCGCGGTCTTCGGCCAGGTCGATCGCGTCCGGCGTGGTCCCCAGGATCGGGATGCCTGAATCGTGGAGCGCGTTGGCCAGCTTCAGAGGTGTCTGGCCGCCGAACTGTACGATAACCCCATGCAGCGTCCCGTTTTCCTGCTCCACCCGCAGGATTTCCATCACATGCTCGAAGGTCAGCGGCTCGAAATAGAGCCGGTCGGAGGTGTCGTAATCGGTCGACACCGTCTCCGGATTACAATTGACCATGATCGTCTCATAGCCCGCCTCGGTCAGCGCGAAACAGGCGTGGCAGCAGCAATAATCGAACTCGATACCTTGGCCGATCCGGTTTGGTCCGCCGCCGAGGATGACGACTTTCTTGGCGCCCGAGGGCCGGGCCTCACACTCGACCTCCCCCATGACGGGGGTCTCGTAGGTCGAGTACATATAGGGCGTTTGCGCCTCGAACTCCGCGGCGCAGGTGTCGATCCGTTTGAAGACGGCGGTGACGCCCGCGGTCAGCCGGTCGGCGCGGATCGAGGCCTCGGTCCGGCCCGTCAGTTTGGCCAGCCGGGCATCGGTAAAGCCCATCATTTTCAGTGCGCGGAGACCCGTTTCATCGGTGGGCAGACCATCGCGACGAACCTGTTCCTCGGCCTCCACAATCTCGCGGATACGCGCCAGGAACCAAGGATCGAAACTGGTCACCGCCTGGATGTCATCATCGCTCAACCCATGGCGCATGGCCTGGGCAATAACCCGCAGCCGGTCCGGCGTTTGTTGGGAAAGCGCGCGGGTGATGGCGGCTTTGTCCGGGGCGCCCTCGATCTCGATCTCATCGAAGCCGGTCAGGCCCGTCTCCATACTGGCCAGCGCCTTTTGCACCGACTCGTGGAAACTCCGCCCAATCGACATGGCCTCGCCCACAGATTTCATCGCGGTGGTGAGATAAGGCTCGGAACCTGGAAATTTCTCAAACGCGAAACGCGGGATTTTGGTGACCACATAATCGATGGTCGGCTCGAAACTCGCTGGCGTCACCTTGGTGATGTCGTTGTCCAACTCATCCAGCGTATAACCCACCGCCAGCTTCGCCGCGATCTTGGCAATCGGAAACCCGGTCGCCTTCGACGCCAGCGCCGAGGAGCGGCTGACCCGCGGGTTCATCTCGATCACGACCATCCGCCCATCCGCCGGGTTCACCGCCCATTGCACGTTCGACCCGCCGGTCTCCACGCCGATCTCGCGCAAGACGGCGATACTGCCGTTGCGCATGATCTGGTATTCCTTGTCGGTCAGCGTCAGCGCCGGGGCGACCGTGATGCTGTCGCCCGTATGCACCCCCATCGGATCGACGTTTTCGATGGAACAGACGATGATCGCGTTATCGGCTTTGTCGCGCACCACCTCCATCTCATATTCTTTCCAGCCCAAAAGGCTCTCGTCGATCAGGATCTGGGAGACGGGGGAGGCGTCGAGCCCGGATTTGCAGATACGCTCATACTCGTCGCGGTTATAGGCCACGCCACCGCCGGTGCCGCCGAGCGTGAAGGCCGGGCGGATGATCGCCGGCAGGCCCACATGTTCAAGTGCCGCCATACAGTCGTCCATGGACTCGGCGATGGTGGCTTTGGGGTTTTCGAGGCCAATCCGCTCCATGGCTTCGCGGAACAGCTTCCGATCCTCGGCCATCTCAATCGCGGGGCGTTTGGCGCCGATCATCTCCACTCCGAATTTGGCCAACACACCGGATTCTTCCAGCGCCAGAGAGGTGTTCAGGCCCGTCTGCCCGCCCATGGTCGGCAACAGCGCGTCGGGGCGCTCTTTTTCGATGATCTTAGCGACCACTTCAGGGGTGATCGGCTCAATATAGGTGGCATCGGCTAGGCCCGGATCGGTCATGATCGTGGCCGGGTTCGAATTGACCAGGATGACGCGATATCCTTCCTCACGCAGCGCCTTGCAGGCTTGCGCCCCGGAATAGTCGAACTCGCATGCCTGGCCAATAACGATGGGCCCCGCCCCGATGATCATGATCGAGCGGATATCGGTTCTTTTTGGCATCGAGGCCCCCAGGACATGCGCAAATTGGCGGTGTTATAGAGATGGGGCAGGGGGGTGCAACCCCGGAAGGGGGTTGGCGGGTGTGAGACGTCACAGCCGGGCGCGTAATGGCATGCCGAGAGGCCGCCTTCGGCGAGAGTATTTGGAAAGCAAAGACGCAATGGCCTTATCCCACGATCCTCGCTCGCGAGGTGACCCCGCTTGTCGCCATCTAGGGCGGACCCTGGCTAAGAAGCCGGTCCCCCTGTCTTTGCTTTCCAAATACTCCCGCCGGAGGCCCACGGGCTCAGCGATGGCTGCCGCAAGGTGGCCTGAGCTGGGCCGTTGCCCAGTCGGACAGGCGCTAGCCTGTTCGATCCCACGCGGCGCGCCTCACCCGCTCGGCTATTCCGCGGCGTTGAGCCGCTCTGCGGGCCGATCCCGGTCATAGAGATAGTCTCGCGTCAGCGGCACGGCGCGTTGGTGTTTCGTCAACTGGAGCTGAAACACGCATTGCCGGTGATGGCGGAAGGTCATCTCAGCCGCCTTCAGATAATAGCGCCACATGCGTGTGAAGCGCTCGTCATAAAGCGCGACGGCCTTCGCTTCATTGGCCACAAATCGGTCATGCCAGAGTTTCAGGGTTTCGGCGTAATGCAGCCGCCAGACCTCAATATCGGTCGGATAAAGCCCCTCTTTCTCCACCGCCCTGCTCATCTCGGAGAGCGCCGGCACATAGCCACCAGGGAAGATGTATTTCAGAATCCACGGGCTGGTTGTGCCCGGCGGCGCGGCGCGGCCGATGGTGTGGATCAGCGCCACGCCATCCTGTTTCAGCCGATCGCGGACATGGGAGAAATACTCGCGGTAATGGGGCACGCCCACATGTTCGAACATGCCAACCGAGACGATGCGGTCATATTGCGCCGTGATCTCACGGTAGTCGCGCAACTCAAAGCGCACCCGGTCTGACAAGCCCGCCCGCGCGGCGCGGTCGGTCGCAATCCGGTGCTGCTCCTCAGACAGCGTCACACCGTGGACTTTGACCCCATAATCCTGCGCAAGGGTCAGCGCCAGGCCGCCCCAGCCACAACCGATCTCAAACACCTCCATATCGGGTTCGAGCACCAGTTTGCCGGCGATGTGGTGCTTCTTGGCGGTTTGCGCCTTCTCCAGCGACATATCGGGCCGGGTGAAATAGGCGCAGAAGTC
>JANQNZ010000063.1 GCA_028279315.1 Rhodophyticola sp.
CTTGGGCGGGGGGGAGTCAAGGGGGGTGCGGGTGCAGACCATTTCGACTTGCTTGGTCAGGCTCCTTGGCACCCCGCGCGCCGGGCATCGCCAGACCGGGGGATGGCGATCTCACCTTTGAAGGGCAGTGCTTTATGGCAGCCAAACACATCCCCGCTCAAGTCGATGCACCAAGCCCAACCAAATCGCCAGCCCGCTGCTTTCCACGAAGACCCGTCACGACGCCCCTACCCATGACTTGACCCCCACCCCCTCCCCACCCTAGATGCGCCGCGACAACAACCTACCGCGGAAAGGGCGCGATTATGGGGTTCAAGATGGGGATTGTGGGGCTGCCCAATGTGGGCAAATCCACCCTGTTCAATGCGCTGACCCGGACCGCCGCCGCTCAAGCCGCGAATTTCCCGTTTTGCACCATCGAGCCCAATGTCGGCGAAGTTGCGGTCCCTGATGACCGGCTCGACAAGATCGCGGCCATTGCGCAGTCGAAACAGGTGATCCCGGCGCGGATGACCTTTGTCGATATCGCGGGGCTGGTGAAAGGCGCCTCGAAAGGTGAAGGGCTGGGCAACCAATTCCTCGCCAATATTCGGGAGGTTGATGCCATCGCCCATGTGCTCCGCTGTTTTGAAGATGGCGATGTGACCCATGTGGAGGGCCGGATCGACCCGGTGGCCGATGCGGAAACCATCGAGACCGAACTGATGCTGGCCGATCTGGAGTCGATCGAGAAGCGGCTCCAGAATATCGTCCGGAAGGTGCGCGGCGGCGATAAGGAAGCGGTGCAGCAGGAGCGCCTTTTGCAAGCTGCGCAAGCGATGCTGGAGGATGGCAAACCGGCGCGCCTGGTGCCCGTGGCCGAGGATGATCAAAAGGCGTGGGAGCGGCTTCAGCTTCTGACCACGAAACCCGTTCTCTATGTCTGCAATGTGGAGGAGGCGGCGGCGGCGAGCGGCAATGCGGAGTCAGCCAAGGTCGCAGAAATGGCCGCGGCGGAGGGTGCAGGCATTGTCGTGATCTCCGCCCAGATCGAAGAGGAAATCAGCCAGTTGGAGGCGGACGAGGCGGCGATGTTCCTGGAGGAGATGGGGTTGGAGGAGGCGGGGCTCGACAGGTTGATCCGCGCGGGTTATGCGCTTTTGGATCTGGAGACCTATTTCACCGCCGGACCGAAGGAGGCGCGGGCCTGGACGATCCCGGTCGGGACCTTGGCCCCGCAGGCCGCGGGTGTGATCCATGGGGATTTCGAGAAAGGCTTCATCCGGGCCGAGACAATTGGCTATGAGGATTACGTCGCTTTGGGTGGGGAGCAGGCGGCGAAGGAAGCGGGCAAGATGCGGGCCGAAGGCAAGGGCTATGAGGTGAAGGACGGGGACGTCCTGCACTTCTTGTTCAATACCTGAGGCCAAGGCGGCATCTGGTGGACAGAAGACCGTCGGCTAAACCGGCATTGCCTCAAGCACAACAGGAGCCGGGCATCGGCAGGCCGGGGACTGGCGATCCTCGGATTGAGCGGCAGCGCTTTATCCCGGCCAAATCCGGCCTCGCTTCGATCTCGCACCAGGCCTCACCAAATCGCCAGGCCGCGGGACGGCCTGTCGATGCCCGGCGCCTTCGGCTTGATTCCGGGTTGGGGACGTCGAATGAGGGGTGTTCGGTAGAGCCCTAGATCATCCCAACCTAACGTCGCTCATCCGACACCAGCGCCCCATCCTCCATCGTCACAATCCGGTCGGCCATATCGAGGATGCGGTTGTCATGGGTGACCATCAGCGTTGTGGTCCCGCGCACATCACCCAAACGCTTCAAAATCTCGACCACCCGCCGCCCGCTGTCTTTATCAAGCGCGGCAGTCGGCTCATCGGCCATCACGATATCGGGGTTGCCAACCAAGGCGCGGGCGACGGCGACACGCTGTTTCTGACCACCCGAGAGATTGGCGGGCAGGTAATCCACCCGATCCGCCAGCCCAACCAGACCAAGCACATGCCGCGCCGCTTCGTTGAACTGACCTTTGCGGTCCGGCTGGCCATGCACCTCCAACCCCAAACGGACATTCTGAAGCGCGGAGAGGCTGCTGTGCAGATTATGGGCCTGAAAGATGAAGCCAAGCCGACGGCGGAGCATGATGTTCTCGGCCTCACTCGATCCGTTCAACTCGGTCCCCAGAAGCTGCACCGAGCCGTCCTGCACATCGCGCAAACAACCCGCGAGCGTCAGAAGCGTGGTCTTGCCTGAGCCCGACGGCCCCATCAGCACCGTGAAACTGCCCGGCTCAATCCTGAGCGACACGTCGAACAACGCCTGTTTGCGCGCCTCGCCCGTGCCGAACCAATGGTTCAGACCGGTGATCTCAATCGGCGCTTCTGCGTTCGGGATCATCAGCCGCCTCAGAACAAATCAGCCGGATCGGCAGAGTTGAGCCGCCGCGTGGCAATCGCGCCCGAAAGCGTGCAGGCCGCAAGGGTGCCGAGGAAGACCGCAATAATCGTCTCGGGCGTCAATTGCATAGGCAACCCGGTCAGAATCCGCAGAAGCTCATAAAGCCCCGCCGATATCAGCCAACTGGGCACAAATCCCATGACCGCCAGAACGATCGCCTGCTCAAAGACAATCCCCAGGAAGAAAGAGGAGCCATAGCCCATCGCCTTCAAGGTCGCGTATTCCGACAGGTGATCGGCCACATCGGTGGAGAGGATCTGATAGACAATCACAATCCCCACAATCACCCCCATCACCACGCCGAAGCCAAAGATCAGGCCCGTTGGCCGCTCCGTCGTTTGATAACGCTGATCGTCATCAGCGGCCTGATCCACGCTGCGAATGCGCAAGCCTTCGGGCAGGGTGGCGCGGAGGCGGGTGATGACCTCCTCCACTGACACGGTTCCGTCGGTTTTGAGCAGGATATGGTCCGGCGCCCCGGAACTGCGCGCCGGGAAAAGCCGGAGGAAGGTCTGATCCGACATCACCATATAGCCGTCGGCCGCAAACCCCGCCCCGCCCGCGAAACTGTTAGCCAGCCGCACACGCTGGTCCGAGAGCTCAACCTCCAGCGGCGATTGTGGGCGGATCTGCGCAATCCGGTCGGGGTCGAGCCCGCGCGTGGCATAGTCGAT
>JANQNZ010000067.1 GCA_028279315.1 Rhodophyticola sp.
CCCCGCCCGCATCATTCCCCGGCGCACTGGCGCGGCAGAATAAATCAGATTCAACGCCTGCATCCGCAAATCGCGCAAGCCTTGCGCCTCAACCATGGAGGCGCGGTTCAGCGCGTCGATCCCCATCACCCGGGCAACAACCTCGGCGTGGCGGGTCCGATGATACTGCCGCAACAGCGTCCGCGCGCCGGGATCGTCGCGATGGGCTTCGGCAAGGTCCAGAAGCACGCGCAAGTCGGCCAGGCTCATATTCAGCCCTTGGGCCCCGATTGGCGGCATCACATGGGCAGCTTCGGCGGCCAGCGCCACCCGTTCGCCCTCCATCCGCTCGGCAATCTGGCTGATGATCGGCCAGGTGGTGAGCTGCGAGACCAGTGTCAGCGGCCCAAAAAGATGGCCTGACCGGCGCGACATTTCCTCTTCAAACGCGGCCCGCTCCAACCCGCTCAACCGGGCAATCTCCGGCCCCCGCTCCATCCACACCACGGCGGAGGACGGGACGCCCTCGTAATCGGGGAGCGGCACCAGGGTGAACGGCCCGCCCGAGCGGTGAATTTCGGTGGAGACATTCTCATGCGGGATCGGGTGGGTGACCGCAAAAGCCAGCGCTTTCTGCCCATAGCGCAGGGTCTTGACCGGAATGTCGAGCGCCTCCCGCACGGGCGAATTGCGCCCGTCAGCGGCAACGACCAATTTGGTCGCGACCTGGGTATCGTCAGACAGCTCTACAAGCGCGGTGCTCTCCCGCGTCAGGATCGATTGGGTCGCGGTGCCGGGGCGGAAATCAACACTGTCCAACCCTGCGATCTGATCCACAATCTCTCGCCGGAGCAGCCAGTTCGGCAGGTTCCACCCAAAGGGTGCGTCAGAGATATCGGCGGCGTTGAAATCATGGGCAACGCGCGGCTCGGTCGTCTCACCACCGGCATCGACGATCCGCATGATTTGCAGCGGCATGGCATGAGGTGCCAGGCGCTCCCAAAGACCTGCGCGGGCCAGAAACTCGCGGGCTGGCTGCAAAAAAGCGGTCGTGCGCAGATCGGCCCCCGCCACATCGCGCTCAGTCACCGGAGGGGCGGGGTCGACGCAGATCACGTCAAACCCGACCGCCCCAAAGGCTGCTGCGGCAGTCAGGCCAGCGACACCGCCGCCCGATACCAGGATATCCGTCTGAACCCGTGATCCCATCTTATCCAGAGAGATAGGCCGCCCATGGCGCCCCGTCGAAGCGTCAAACGCGCACAGGGATCGGGCTGCTCAAGGGCGATGGGACGGAGACCGTCGCGTTTGGGCAGCGTGTAGGGCGGGACTTGTCCCGCCGCGCCAAGGCGATGATGGCGGGACAAGTCCCGCCCTACGAATTGAAAAGGCGCTCCGGCTCGCCCCCCTACGGAACCAACCGCTCCAAAAACCCGGTCAGATCATCCGTATGGTGATGAATGTGCTCCGCCGGATCCGGCTCTGGAGCCACATGGACCGTGCGCATCCCCATCTGATGCGGCGCGGCAAGGTTCCTTGGATCGTCCTCAAACATCGCCGCGCGCGTGGGGTCGAGCCCATCTGCCTCAAACACCGCCGCAAAGGCCTGGGCCTCGGGTTTCGGGCGGAATCGCGCCTCTTCCACCCCATAGACGGCATCGAAGAGGCCTGTGAGGCCGCGATGGGCAATCACCTCCCGCGCATAATCCGCCGTGCCGTTGGTATAGACAATCCGACGGCCCGGAAGCGCCGCGATCCGCTCAGCCAGATCGGGATCGGGGGTCAGAACCGTGAAGTCGATCTGGTGCACATCATGCAGATACGGGCCGGGATCAACCCCGTGATTGTCCATGAGCCCCGCCAGCGTCGTCCCATGCTCGCGCCAGTATTTCAGACGCAGCCAGTTCGCCTCTGTCTCATCAACCCCAAGTGCCTCCATCACATAAGCCGTCATCTTGACGTTGATCTGATCGAAGAGCGCCATCTCAGGCGGGTAAAGCGTGTGGTCGAGGTCGAAGACCCACGTGTTCACATGTGCAAAGAAGGCGGCAGGCATGGGAGCCGGTGTAGGCGCCAGGTGCGGCCTGAGCAAGGCTTGCCTTGGATCGGCCCGCCCCCTAGCGTGAGCACACCTAATGGTTTGAGGCCCATGGCGCAGAAAAGACCCCCGCAAAAGGACGCTTACGACCTGATCCTAGAGGCAATCGACGTGGGCGTTTACCGCCCCGGCGACCGGCTGGTGGAATCGGAATTGGCGGATCGGTTCGGCGTCTCCCGGACGCCGATCCGCGAAGCCTTGCAGCGGCTGGAGACACAAAGCCTGCTGACGCGGGATGGGCGGAGCCTGATTGTCGCCTCCCTCGACCACGCCCAGACAGCGGAGCTCTACGCCGTCCGAACCGAGTTGGAGGGCCTGGCCGCGCGGCTCGCCGCCAAACATGCCGCCGAGGAAGAAATCCGCGTGTTGCGCGAGATGGTGGAGGCCGACCGCGCGCTGATCGATGATCCGCCCGCGCTGTCGCGGGCCAATCGGCGGTTCCACAAGCAGATCCATCTGGCGAGCCATAACCGCTATCTGGTGCAGCAATTGGATCTGGTGCACCGTTCCATGGCGCTGATGGCGACAACCTCGCTTGCGGCCACTGGGCGGGGCGAGGATGCGCTGGCTGAACATGCGGCAATTGTGGAGGCGATTGCCCGGCGGGATGGCGATACGGCGGCCAAGGCGCTGCGCGATCATCTCTCGATTGCCTTCGAGGTGCGGCTGAAGGAAGAAGCCGGGCGGGAGTGAGGCGGTCCATAACTCTGTTCTGCCAAAAGACCTGACGCGGAGCCTCCGTGCATGGCCGTGCTGTCTTTGCTTTCCAAATACCTCCCGCCGGAGGCATCCAAGGCAAACCCAAGGCGCCGCCCATGTCCAAACCGGGCGGGCGCGCCTCGTCAGGCTCCTCGCGGAGCCCTCCTCGGCCCGCGTTGCCTCCGGCGGGAGGTATTTGGAAAGCAAAGAGAACGGGGTGAGGATCGTCTTGGGACAAGCCTCTAAGCAGAGGTTTCAGGATTGAACCATCGGGGCTGTGTAGGGCGGGACTTGTCCCGCCGTGCGATCTGGGTTCGCCCCCACGCCTTTGCTAAAGCTCAGGGTCCGCCAAGACCTTCTCATGAAGCGGCACGGTGCGGCGCCCCCAGCTATAATGACCATGGGCGGTCTTGGCCCAATGAAACGGCCGCCGCGCCATCTCAAGAAGCGCCAGCATCGCCGCGGCTGAGGCGAGCGGAAAATAGACGGCCAGAAGCGGCACGAAGGCTCGGTGACGCCTCAGATGTGGCTCTCGGCAGGCGACGAAACTGATAACCAGCAGAAGCGTCAGGCTGAGAACGAACACCGTCCCGATGATGCCGAAGCCGAGCGGGGTCACCACCGGGCTGAGCGGATGCGCAAAGCCAAAGGGCACAATCGCGAAACTCCAGAGAAGCGGCGCGCCCAGGAAGCCCAGGACCGTGCCCAGAACCTGAAGCTGAAACCCAATGAAGGCGCGGGGCCCAAGCGCGTGCCACAGCGCCACCGGGTCGCGCATATGGGTGGCCCAGGTCATCGCATAGCCCTTCAGCCAGCGCGACCGCTGCTTGATCCAGGGGATGATGGCCGAGTTGGCTTCTTCATAAGTCGTGGTGCGAATGATCTCGGTGCGATAGCCGTTGCGGACCAAGCGCAGACCCAGTTCCGCATCCTCCGTCACGTTATGGGCATCCCACGCGCCCACATCCTCCAGCGCCGCACGGCGGAGGAAAAGCGTGGTGCCGCCCAAGGGCACAAACAGCTTCAACCGCTCCACCCCCGGCAGGAGGACCCGGAACCAGCGGGCATATTCAATGGTGAAACAGCGGCTGATCCAATTATGGGTCGCGTTGTAATAGTCGAGCCGCCCTTGCAGACAGGCCAGATCGGGCGCGGCTTCGGCGCACCGGCGGACAACCTTGCGGATTTGGTCGGCTTCGGGGCGGTCTTCGGCGTCATAGACCCCGATGATCGATCCGCGTGCGAAATTGAGTGCGTAGTTCAGCGCGCGCGGCTTGGTCCGGGGGTGGCCCGGCGGCACGGTGATGGCGCGCATCCAGCCGGGGAGTGTGCAGGCCGCCAAGGCCTCTTGCGTCACTGTGTCATCGGCCTCCAGCACCAGGATCACATCCAGAAGCTCTCGTGGATAATCGAGACGGCCGAGGCGCTTTACCAGATGCCCGGCGATATCGTCTTCCTTCAGAAGCGGGACCAGAAGGCTCACCACCGGCTGCCGCCGGATCGGCACGGGTTGCGTCGGCGGGCGGAGGAATGCGATGGGGTCCGGCGTCTGCACCACCTCCGCATCACTTGGCACCGGATTGCGCAGGGTCGCCGCGAAAGCGGCGGCTTGCAGGCCGGTATTTGCGACAAAAACCAACAAGGCGAGGCCGTAAATCAAGATCGCCGCTGTCAGCGGCGTCAGGGCCGCAAGCGCCAAAAACCCCGCCCCAAGGGCCAGGATAATTTGGCTCAGCCGCGCGCCGTTCCAGTTCCGGCAGCTTGATCCAAGCGGCACCCGCGCCTCGGCCAGCCGCGCCAGACGGTCGCCATAGGTGCGGGTCAGCGCGGCCTGCATATGGGCGCGAGAGGCGAGCGCCAGGACAATCCGCTGCCCCTCAGGCAAAGCGGCGCGGAGCCGGTCCAGCCGGTCGGGCCGATTGGTCACGACGATCAGCGCATTGCCCACACGGCGCCAGGGCAGGGC
>JANQNZ010000075.1 GCA_028279315.1 Rhodophyticola sp.
GACAATTGCTCGTCCATGGCCGCGATGTCATCGGCGCTCCAGGCGGCGATCTGGGCAAAGGTGGTCACCCCCGCCCCGTGCAATTTCTTCTCCAAAGCCGGTCCGACACCTGAGAGTTGTTTCAGATCGTCGCCGCCTTCCGCAGGTGCCGCCGCCTTCTTAGGCGCCGCTGTCTTGGCCTCGGCTTTCTTCGGCGCGGCCTTCTTGGTCTCAGCCTTCTTCGGCGTCTCTGCTTTTGGCTCAGCCGCTTTCTTCGCTGGCGCTTTCTTCTTCGGTGCCGCCTCAACCGCGCTGGCCGAGCCTGCGCCAATCGCCGCCATCACACCGGATTTATCGGCACCCTTTTCCAGGATATCCGTGATCCGGAGAAGCGTCAGCTGCTGACGATGGCCTTTGGTGCGCTTGGAGGAATGCTTCCGACGGCGCTTCACAAAATGGATCAGCTTCTCACCTTTGATCTGATCGATCACGGTGGCCTGCACCGCAGCCCCCGACACCATCGGCGTGCCCAGAACTGGGCTTTTGCCGCCAAGCATCAGAATATCATTGAATTGGACGGTATCCCCCGCCTCTGCAGCCAGCTTCTCCACGCGCAGCACATCGCCGGCTTGGACTTTGTATTGCTTGCCGCCGGTCTTCATGACCGCAAACATGGGCTTCTTCCTTCTTACCCCGCGCCCTGTGGCCCCCGTCTCCAGGTGTTTTTGCGGTTTCCCGCGCCTCGGGCAGCGTGCCCGTCTTTCAGGGCAATTCGCTCAATATCAAACGCCGCCAGAGAGCCCGGCGGCGTCAGAGGCCCCGCATATGCCCGAGCGGCCCTGCCCTGTCAAGGGATCGGAGAGGTGTTTTAGCGGGCCAATCCGCGGTCAGGTCTCATCGCCCGCAATGAACACCGCCGCGGCGGTGCCAAGGTTGTAGCTGACCGCCTCAAACATCGCATCGAAGGTGGAAAACAGAACCCGGTTCAGCCGCTGCCCGGCGGGGGTTTCGGACAGCGCGATATAGGCCCGAAGCTCCTCATCGGTAAGATCGTCATAGGCCATGAGCTGATAGGAATAGAGCCACAGCGTCGTCTCTTCCCGCAATTCCGGCTCCTGCCCCCAGACCTCGGCCAACATCACGTCTTCCGGCAGTTCCACATCGAACGCGCCGCCATCGACAAGCCCCCGGTAGAAGGCGAAGTTCGAATTGAGCGCGCCAGAAACGTTCAGGTCGATCATGGCATTGGCGGTCACAAATTCATCGAGGAGCTGCAGCCGCGGGCTCTCCGCCGCGCGCTCCTCGCGATAGATGATATTGGCGGCCTCTTCGACGGTCGGATCCATGATTTCCCGCCGCGCGAGGATCTCGCCCTCCACAATCCGCTGCCCGGTCTCGGAGGCGAAGAAGGCTGCCAATTCGGCCATGTGATCGTCCGAGAACACCTCCTCAGGCAGGGCGCTTTCGAATTGGGTTGTGATCCGGTCGAGGCCGTAAATCTGCCCCACCAACGCCTGCCAGGCCGGGCCGCCTTGGCCGGGGAACATCTCGGCCTCTAGATCGCCCGCATAATCGACCCCCTCGATCGACATGATCTCCAGGATGTCGTAGAGGCCCATGGCGTGGAACAGCGCAAAAAGCTCCGGGTCCTCGGCGGCAAGCGTGCTGCCATGAGGCATCTGCGCCTCGGTCGGCACATCCGGCGTCGTCTCTGCGAGCCCCGCAATCGGGGCGATAGCGACAACCCCCGCCAAGCAAACTGCACGCAACATGGACCAGCTCCTTTTCCTCATCTTCTATCCAGGTGGTCAGGGCTCTGCCGCCCAGGTTTTGTCAAACATGGGCCAGGTGGGCGGGAAATTCTACAGCAGAGCGTGTTTCGTCGCGCGGACGTGAGCGGGAGGCCGCCCAATTCGCGCCAGGCGCCGAGTGCGCGCCTCACCTCAAACCCCTCTTGCGCCTCGCCCGCCCGGGCGCTATCTGACGCCCCCACGACCCCAAGCGCGGAGAGGTGCCGGAGTGGTCGAACGGGGCGGTCTCGAAAACCGTTGTGGGTGCAAGCCTACCCAGGGTTCGAATCCCTGTCTCTCCGCCAGTTTGGCCGTTAGGGCCGAGGTCTCAGATCAGATCGATGTCCGCTTTGCGGGACGAAGCTTCCGCTTGCGCGGTCACCGTCAATGGCCGCTTCTTGCCCCGGAACAGCACTTGAACTTACTTGGATTGTCTTGTTGGATTGGTCGAGGGATGTGAATTTGGTCTGCTTCCCGCGAGCATTAAACGAGCTGCAAAAAAGATGCACCCCAGTAGTACTGCTCAAGAACGAATTTCGAACGCAATTAGGTATTGGATGCATAAGCTGCGAGAGTATCCTGGTTGGCGAGAATGGAAGCGTTCACAAATCGGCTATACGCTCAATTTTGACGACGAATTCATGCCTCCCGAAAAACATGCTGAAGAGTTCAAGTTCTCGCCTGAGATGGAGTTAGAGCATGCAGTCGTGACTTCATACATGGAGCTATTGAGCACTGCCAACGCGCTACGCGATGTCGAATGGTATTTTCGGCGCTACCCATTTTCCCGCGCACCCGTTACACGCGAAAGTCACTTAAAATACTGTTGTGAAATGTATTTTGCGCGGTTCTATCAATTTCGAGAGCGACTAAAGGTGCTATCTAAGGCCGTCAAAGGCGCGGTTCCCGATCATGGATTAGATTTTGGTAAGTTTATCAAGAAGTTTGACAAGGAATTCGATCAAGAAATTAGAGCAAGGCATGGTGTTCACCACCATGAGGCGTTCGATGATGTGGCGATTTCTCGAATCGCTCTGCTCGAACTTACAGATCCGTCTGACGACCGTGAACCGAGCAAGCGAGCGTATCGGTCGCACTATCGCAAAGCGGCAAATGAGTGGGCTTCAAGAACGAGGCGTCGTTCCAAGACTTTAGATAAGTTTGTCGAAGCCGTGGCGGACGCCTTGCTAAGAGCGTGTCCGTTCCTGACTGTTGCAGAAAGCTAGCAAGAGTTAAGCCCATTCGGGCCGAGCAAACCAAACAGCAGAGAATTTGCTAAGTCGCTTCGCGCGCATAGCCGACGTTCGCGCAACGCGCAGCATTAAGCACTCGGGGCTCAAAGCCGCCAGAAGCCCAACCCTGCCACCCCTCCTCAATCCGCCGTCACATAACTCCCCAACTCCAGCATCAGCCTCTCAAACTCCATAATTCGCTCCGGCGCGTCCTCGCTGGCCGCGATCATTTCCGAGACGATCCCTTCCACCAACGCAAATCCCGCGCCGTGAGAGGGCAAGGGCTGCGGGCCCGCCATCGGTACGCAGAAGACAATCGACGCCCGCCGCGCGATGGGGGAGGCATAGCTGTCGGTGATCGCGATGACGGTGAGGCCCTTGGCCACCGCCGCCTCATGGGCCCGCACCACTTCGGCCGAATAAAGCGAGAAGCTGATCAGGATCACAACGTCGCCGCTTTCCGCTTGGGCCAGCGTATCGGCGATGCTGCCCGGCTCCACCAAAGGGCGCTCGAAATTGGGGAAGGCCATGCGCCCGGTGTAAGACAGGTAATGCGCCAGCGAAAAACAGCTACGAACCCCCACGCAATAGATGCGGCGGGCGCTCAAAAGCTGCTGCGCGGCCTCGGTGATCCGGTCGATATTGGTCTCAGAAAACGCCTCGTCCAGATTGGCTTGCGCCGCCTCCCGCAGATCGTCGATCAGCCGCCCTTTCCCACGCCACGAGAGCTGCATGGCCCGGGTGCCATAAAGGCCACCCGCTTGCCTCAACGCCTCCTGAAAGCCCCGGCGACAGTCATCGTAGCCCGAGAAGCCAAGCGCCAGGGCCAGCCGGTACGCGGTATTCACGTTGACACCCGCCGCGTCCGCCAGGCCGCGCACGGAATGAAAGGCCAGTTCCTGCGGCTGCTCCAGAACCCATTGGGCAAGGCCGGAAATCGCCGGGGTCCCCTCTCGCGTCAGCTCTGCAAGGGCGCGGCTTAGCTCATCCAGGGTTGGCGTATCGGGTCTTTCATCATCGGGCATGCGAAACAATTGATTCCAGTCCTTGACGATTTTCAATGATTTGTTTCATTGTCGCGCTCATCCAACAATAAACTGTCAGGGAGTGTATTATGAAGAAGCATGTGATTGCCGCGCTGGTGGCGGGGACCACGGCGCTTGCAGCCGGGGCCGCGTCCGCACAGGACCAGACCTTTATTGCGATCGGCACCGGGGGTGTGACGGGCGTCTATTACCCAACCGGCGGCGCCATCTGCCGTCTGGTGAACCGCGACCGGGCCGAACATGGCGTCCGCTGCGGCGTGGAATCGACCGGCGGCTCAGTCTTCAACATCAACGCCATTCGCGGCGGGGAGTTGGAGTTCGGCGTGGCGCAGTCGGACTGGCAGTTCCATGCCTTCAACGGCACCTCGCGCTTTGAGGAGCAAGGCCCGTTCGAAGGCCTGCGCGCCGTCTTCTCGGTGCATCCAGAGCCCTTCACCGTTGTCGCCCGCGCAGATGCGGGCATCGAGACCTTCGAGGATCTGCAAGGCAAGCGCGTGAATGTCGGCAACCCCGGCTCTGGCCAGCGCGGCACGATGGAAGTGCTGATGGCGGCCATGGGATGGACCATGGATGACTTCGCCGTTGCGTCCGAACTTCAAGCGGCAGAGCAATCCCAAGCGCTCTGCGACAACAATATCGACGCGATGATCTACACTGTCGGCCACCCGTCGGGTTCGATCCAAGAGGCCACGACCGCCTGTGACAGCGTCTTGGTGACCGTCGCCAATGACGCGGTGACGGCACTTGTCGACGAAAACTCCTTCTACCGGACCGCCACGATCCCGGGTGGGATGTATCGCGGCAATGACAATGACGTGGAAACCTTCGGCGTCGGCGCAACCTTCGTGACCTCGGCGGATGTGCCGGAGGAGGTTGTCTACACGGTGGTCTCAGCGGTCTTCGAGAACCTCGATCAGTTCCGCGGCCTGCATCCGGCTTTCGCCAATCTCGATGCCGAGACGATGGCCAATGACAGCCTCAGCGCCCCGCTGCATCCGGGTGCCGAGCGCTATTTCCGGGAGGCTGGCCTGATCGAATGATCACGTCCGCTCACCCGTAAGGGACAAGACCGATCCCGGGCGCAAGACCCTGCGCCCGGGATCCAATCACGTAACGCACGCAAAGCGTGACTGGTAAGGGACGGCCCGATGGCGGATCAAGACGGGCGCGAGGGGCGCCAATTCTCTGACGAGGAATTGCAGGATCTTGTGGCGAGCACCGATAGCGGCGCCCGCGCACCACGCAATCGCAACATCGCGCTTCTGATTTCAGGACTGGCGCTGGTCTGGTCGCTGTTCCAGCTTTGGATCGCGCAGCCCATGCTATGGTTCGGCGAGTGGTTCTCGGTGATGAACTCCTCCCAAACGCGGCCCTTGCATTTGTTCTTCGCGATTGTGCTGGCGTTTCTGGCCTACCCCGCCTTCAAAGGCTCCCCCCGGGACCGCATCCCGATTGGCGATTGGATTCTGATGGCCATCGGGGGCTTCTGTACCTTCTACATCTTCTGGTTCGCCGATGTGCTGGCTTTGACGGCCCGCTCCGGCCTACCAACCGACACACAAGTGATCATCGGCGCGGTTGGGATTTTGGTCTTGTTGGAGGCAAGCCGCCGCGCGCTTGGCCCCGCGCTGACTGTCGTTGGATCGCTATTTTTGCTCTACGCCTATATGGGCACCGGCTGGCTGATCCCGGATTTGATCGAACATGAAGGTCTCAGCTTTACAGCGCTGATCAACGCGCAATGGCTCGACACCGGGGGTGTCTTCGGCATCCCGCTTGGGGTTTCGACCGCCTTTGTGTTCCTCTTCGTCCTTTTCGGCTCGCTTCTCGATAAGGCAGGCGCAGGCAATTACTTCATCAAGCTGGCCTTCGCGGGCCTTGGCCACTTGCGCGGCGGCCCGGCAAAAGCGGCGGTGGTCGGGTCAGCCATGACCGGCCTTATCTCCGGCTCTTCCATTGCGAATGTGGTCACCACCGGCACCTTCACGATCCCGCTGATGAAACGCGTGGGCTTCACCAATGAACAAGCCGGGTCGGTCGAAGTCGCCTCCTCCGTCAACGGTCAGATCATGCCGCCGGTGATGGGCGCTGCGGCCTTCCTGATGGTGGAGTTCATCGGGATTTCTTACGTGGAGGTCATCAAACACGCCTTCATCCCGGCGGTGATCTCCTACATCGCGCTGGTCTATATCGTGCATCTGGAAGCGCTGAAGAAGGACATGCCCGCCTTGGGAGAGGCCAAAAGCTTCATCGGCATGATCGGCAAGTTCTTCTTGGGGTTTGTCGTCGCCGGCATCGGCTTTACCGCGCTCATCTACGGCGTCGGCGCCTTGCGCGATTTGGTGCCAAGCCTGACCGGCCCGATCATGATGACGCTACTGGCGATTGTCTATCTGTGGCTTGTCGCCATCGCCGCGCGGAAGCCGGATTTGGAGGTCGATGACCCCAATGCCGAGAAGATCGAGCTTCCGCAGGTGAAAGACATCTATGCAACCGGCTTGCATTATGTGCTGCCCATTGTGGTTCTGGTCTGGTTCCTGATGGTGGAACGGCAATCCCCTGCCCGCTCCGCCTTCTTCGCGACCGCCCTGATGATTGGGATCATCGCCACGCAACGCCCGCTGAAAGCCATGTTCCGTGGTCAAGCCGCGCAGGTCGCCTCGGAATTCAAAGAAGGGCTGATCGATCTGCGCGAGGGCCTGATCGCCGGGGCGCGCAATATGATCGGGATCGGGGTGGCGACGGCAGCGGCGGGCATCATCGTGGCCACCGTGACCCGCACACCCATCGGCACGGAACTTGCCGGGCTGGTGGAGCAGCTGTCGGGCGGAATCCTCTTCATCATGCTGGTCCTGATCGGGCTCTTTTCTCTGATCCTCGGGATGGGCCTACCGACAACGGCGAATTATATTGTGGTGTCCTCGCTTATGGCCTCGGTTGTGGTCTCGCTTGGCGCGCAGGAAGGGCTGATTGTGCCGCTGATCGCGGCGCATCTCTTCGTCTTCTATTTCGGGATCATGGCGGATGTGACGCCACCCGTGGGCCTCGCCAGCTTTGCGGCCGCGGCGGTGTCAGGGGGTGACCCAATCCGAACCGGCTTCACCGCGTTCTTCTACAGCCTTCGGACAGTCGCCCTGCCCTTCCTCTTCATCTTCAACCCCACGCTGATCCTCTACGGGGTCGATCTGGGCACGTGGGAGGGCATCTTACAGGCCGTCATGGTCTTCGTCGTGGCGACCTTCGCCATGCTGCTCTTCGCGGCGGCGACGCAAGGCTATTTCCTGGCCCGCTCCCGCATCTATGAAAGCGCGGCGCTGCTTCTGGTGGCCTTCACGCTTTTTGTGCCCAATGTCTGGCTCAACATGGTGCAGGACCCGTTCCGCGACATCGCCCCGGCGGAGTTCGAAACCGCCCTGGCCGAGGCGGCAGACGGCGAACAATTGCGCTTGCTGATCCAAGGCCCGGATTTCAATACCGGCGAGACGGCGGAAACGACCCTAGTTGTCGACGCCATTGGCGCCTCGGCGGCGGAGCGGCTGGCCAATACCGGCCTTCTCTTGATCCCGGAGGGTGAGGTCATGCGCCTGGATGAGCCGATGTTCGGAACCGACACCGCCGAAGCCCTGATCGATTTCGACTTCTACACCGATGATCCGGTACAATTGGCCTCGGTCCAGATCGCGCAGGCCCGGATGCCGGAACAGGTCTTCTATATCCCGGCCCTTCTGCTTCTTGGGCTGGTCGTCCTGCTTCAGCGGCGGCGGCAAACGAAACCGGCATTCTGAGGGGGGACATCCATGTTCAAAACCATCCTGCTGCCTGTCGATCTGTCGGCACCGAACTCTTGGGTCAAAGCCCTGCCTGCGGCGCTGCAACTTTGCGGCGCGGGTGAGACCGTGTTGCATGTGGCAACCGTGGTGCCCGATTTCGGCCTCTCCGTGGTGGGGAGTTTCTTTGAGCCGGGGTTTGAGGAGAAGGCGCTCCACGAAGTGGGTGAGAAGCTGACTGATTGGATGACCGAACATGTGCCCGCCCGTATCGAGGCGCACCCCCACGTCCTGCACGGACGGGTCTATGACCAGATCATCTCAGCGGCTGACAGCCTCAATGTGGACGCCATCGTCATGGGCTCCCACACGCCTGAACTGAGCGACTACCTCCTTGGCCCCAACGCCGCGCGGGTTGTCCGTCACGCCAAACAATCGGTCTTTGTTGTCCGGGGGGAGTAAGGCCGGTGAGCCATATCTTTGGCCGCAGCGCTGCGACCTTGCCGATGGTGGCCCGGGGCGAGGGCTGTTACCTCTACGACAAGACCGGCAAGGCTTATCTGGACGGCTCTGGCGGCGCGGCGGTGTCTTGCCTTGGCCATTCCGACGCGGCTGTACGCGAAGCGATCCACGCGCAGCTGGATCAGGTGGCCTTTGCCCATACCGGCTTCTTCGCCTCCGAACCGGCGGAGCAGCTGGCCGATCTTCTGATTGCTCACGCGCCTGAGGGGATCGACCGGGTCTATCTCCTGGCCGGCGGGTCGGAAGCGGTGGAGGCGGCCATCAAACTCGCGCGGCAGTATTTCCTGGAGATTGGCCAACCAGAACGCCACCGCCTGATTGCCCGGCGGCAGAGCTATCACGGAAATACACTCGGCGCGCTGGCGGCGGGCGGCAACGCCTGGCGGCGGGAGAAATACGCCCCGCTCCTGGTCGAAACCCACCATATCGCCCCTTGTTTCGAGTATCGCGAGCGCCGTGACGATGAAAGCCCCGAGGCCTATGGCCTACGCGCCGCGGATGAGCTTGAGGCCGAAATTCAGCGCCTTGGCCCCGAAACTGTCATG
>JANQNZ010000087.1 GCA_028279315.1 Rhodophyticola sp.
GCCCCAGAAACGCGCAGCTCAGATCGGGCGTGAATTCGCCTTGCAGCACCGCCGGTTGAAACAAGACCCGATCCAACGCCGCCCGGCTCCGCCCGGTCACCGCCTCGGTCCCGGTGGCACTGTCCAGATATTCCCAAACAAAATGCGGGACCCGCGCCTTCGCCCGCACTTTCAGATCGCTCAAAGCGGGATATCGGCTGTCCAAATCCATCCGCCCAAGAAACGCGCGCGGCCCGCCCCTGTCCACCCCTTTCATCTTTCCCCAAATACGCCCGGGGAGCGCGAGGGGCAGGCAGCCCCTCGCTCCCACCCGCCGGACCTTGCGCAACAAAGAACATTCTACGAACATCTCTTCCCACAGGCGCAAACCCCCTCTATGCTTGCCCCCCATGAGCAGTTTTGACGATTCCGAGGCGTTTGAGCGCGCCTCCCTCTCCGCCCGCGCGATCTCAGCCCGGCCGATGCCTTATCTCGACGGGTTAAACCCCGCGCAGCGGGAGGCGGTGGAAGCTCTTGAAGGGCCGGTTCTGATGCTGGCGGGCGCGGGCACCGGCAAGACTCGCGCGCTGACCGCGCGGATTGCCCATCTTCTGGCGACGGGCACCGCGCAGCCCAACGAAATCCTCGCCGTGACCTTCACCAACAAAGCGGCGCGCGAGATGCGAGGCCGGGTTGGCACGCTTCTGGGCCAGGCGGTGGAGGGGATGCCCTGGCTTGGCACGTTCCACGCGATCTGCGTGAAACTTCTGCGCCGCCATGCGGAATTGGTTGGCCTCAAGACCAACTTCACCATTCTCGACACCGACGATCAGATTCGCCTGATGAAACAGCTGATCCAGGCCGAGAATATCGATGACAAACGCTGGCCCGCGCGGATGCTTGCCGGCATCATCGACAATTGGAAAAACCGCGCCTGGACGCCGGACAATCTGCCGGAGGCCGAAGCCGGGGCCTTCAACCGCCGCGGCCCCGATCTCTACGCCGCCTATCAGGCCCGGCTGAAGACGCTCAACGCCTGCGATTTTGGCGATCTGCTGCTGCATATGGTGACGATCTTCAAGACCCATCCGGATGTGCTTCAGCAATATCAGCGCTGGTTCCGCTATATCCTGGTGGACGAATACCAAGACACCAATGTTGCCCAATACCTCTGGCTGCGCCTCCTCGCTCAATCCCATAACAATATTTGCTGCGTCGGCGATGACGATCAGTCGATCTATGGTTGGCGCGGGGCTGAAGTCGGCAATATCCTCCGGTTTGAGAAGGATTTCCCCGGCGCCAAGGTGGTGCGGCTGGAGCAGAATTACCGCTCCACCGGCCATATCCTCGCCGCCGCCTCTGGCGTGATCTCTGCCAATAAAGGCCGTCTGGGCAAGACGCTTTGGACCGAGGGCGAGGATGGCGAGAAGCTCCGCCTCATCGGCCATTGGGATGGCGAAGAAGAGGCGCGCTGGATCGGCGATGAGATCGAAGCGATGGAGCGTGGCACGCGTGGCATGGAGGCGATCAGCCCCGAAGGCATGGCGATCCTGGTCCGCGCCTCCCACCAGATGCGCGCCTTTGAGGACCGGTTTCTGACCATTGGCCTGCCGTATCGCGTCATCGGCGGTCCGCGGTTTTATGAGCGGATGGAGATCCGCGATGCCATGGCCTATTTCCGCGTGGTGGTCAGCCCCGATGACGATCTGGCCTTTGAGCGCATTGTGAATACGCCCAAACGCGGCCTGGGCGACAAAGCGATGCAGAAGATGCAGACCATGGCGCGGACCAATGGGGTCAGCCTGATCGAGGGCGCGCGGCTGTGCCTGGACACCAAATCGCTGACCGGGCGGGGCGCGAAAGAGTTGGGGCTGCTTCTGCAAGGGATTGCCCGCTGGCGCTCGATGCTCACCGAGGCCGTGCCCGCGGGTGGCGATGATCTGGTGGTTGAAATGGGCACCGGCGACACGCTCTCCCATATCGAGCTGGCCGAGGTGATCCTGGACGAAAGCGGCTATACCGCGATGTGGCAGACCGACAAAACGCCCGAAGCGCCGGGGCGGTTGGAGAACCTCAAGGAACTCATCAAAGCTTTGGAAAGCTTCGATAATCTCCAAGGCTTCCTGGAACATGTCAGCCTGATCATGGATAATGAGGCGGAGGATGGGGAGCCGAAGGTGACCCTCATGACGCTCCATGCCGCCAAGGGCCTCGAATTCCCGGCGATCTTCTTACCCGGCTGGGAAGATGGGCTCTTCCCAAGCCAACGCGCGATGGATGAGGAAGGGCTGACAGGCCTCGAAGAGGAACGGCGCCTGGCTTATGTCGGCATCACCCGGGCCGAAGAAGTCTGCACGATCTCTTTCGCGGGCAACCGGCGGGTCTATGGCCAATGGCAAAGCCAGATGCCGTCGCGCTTCATCGACGAATTGCCCGAGGATCATGTAGAGGTGCTGACTCCGCCCGGGCTTTATGGCCATGGCGGCGGCATGTCGGCCTCCGCCTCGCCCGCCGCGGGTATGATGCGGGGTTCGGACCTTCAGGAAAAAGCCGCGCGCGCAGATGTCTATAACTCGCCGGGCTGGAAACGGCTGCAAGCGAACCAGGGCAGACGCGGCATGAGCCAGCCCCGCGATGGCGGCAACATGACCATTGATGCCGAAGCCATCAGCGCCTTCCTGCTTGGCGACCGCGTGTTTCACCAGAAATTCGGCTATGGCAGCGTGAAATCCGTCGAAGGTGACAAAGTCGAGATTGATTTTGACAAAGCGGGCGTCAAACATGTGGTGGGGAGATTCCTGGTTGCCGCGGACAGCGCCGGGGATGTGCCGTTCTAACCCCGGTATGAGGGCAGGGTGCGAACGGAATGCACGTCTTGATGCGGGTAAGAGTGCCCGGCCTGGAGGGATGTGCCATGAAGACCCTGATTCTAGACCCGAACCGTTTGCGCGCCCGCGCGTGGGAGGATCGGTTTGGCGATGCCAGCGACACCTGCCATTTGGCCCAAAGCCCCGGCCAGGCCCGGTTGATGCTGATCGCCACCCGATATGATCGCCTGTGCCTGCCGTTGGGAGAGTTGGGCGGGGTCAGCCACGCGATCCTCTCGGTGGCGCGGGCCTGCAACCCGGATTGTGAGATTGTCGATCTGGCGCGGAAGACGCGGCGGTCGGTTTCGGGGCCGAGCCATGGCGCCGTGATGCGAGAGGCGCTCAGGCGCGCGGGTCAGGCCACAAGGATCGGATAAAGCGAGGCCACCAGAAGCAGCGCGGCGGTGATGTTGAAGGCCCGCAGCCGTGCCGGATTGGTCAGAAGCCGCCGCATTTGCAGGCCGAGCCAAGCCCATGAACCGACCGAGGGCAGGTTCACCAGCCCAAAGACACCCGCCATGATCAGAAGGTCCCCCAGGCCCCGCCCGGGCGGTGTGTAAACCGTGATCGCCGTCAGCGCCATGCTCAGCGCCTTGGGGTTCACCCATTGAAATCCGGCGGCTTGCAGGAAGGTCAGCGGCGTGCCGGCCGCCTGCACCTCAGGCAAGATCGGCACGGCGCTGCCGATTTTCCATGCAAGATAAAGCAAATAGACGATGCTGACGATCTTCAGGATGTCGTAGATGATCGGGTAGGCGTCGAAGACCTGGATCAGACCAACCCCAATCGCCAGTGCCATAATCACAAAGCCCAAGGCGACGCCCAACATATGCGGCACGGTCCGCCGAATGCCGAAATTGGCGCCAGAGGCCATCAGCATCAGATTGTTCGGCCCCGGCGTGATGGAACTGACAAAGGCGTAAAGCGCCAGCGCGAGAATGAGGTCTATCGTCATGAAGGCAACGCTAGGCCGCTCCGGGCGCAATGAAATTGCGAAATGCTGCGCGAATGGGCTATTCTTGCAACTAATGACGAAGATGGACCAGAAAGATCGCCAGATATTGCGTGTCCTGTCTCAGAACGGGCGGATTAGCAATCTGGACTTGGCCGAACGGGTGGCCTTGTCGCCTTCGGCCTGTCTCCGCCGTGTGTCGGCTTTGGAGGCGGCGGGGGTCATCAAAGGCTATCGCGCGGTGCTGGACCCCGCGCGGATGGGGGTTGGCTTCACGGCCTATATCGCCGTGGGCCTTTCAGAACATACCAAACAGGCGCAGGAGGCGTTTGAGCGGGCGATTGCGCAAACGCCGGAAGTGCGGGAATGCCACAACATCACCGGGGCGGTGGAATATCTGCTGCGCGTCGAAGCGCCGGATTTGGTCAGCTACAAGCAGCTCCACACGGAGATCCTGGGCGCGCTGCCCCAGGTCGCGACGATCACGACCTATGTGGTGATGGGCTCGCCGAAGGATGAGCGGGCCTGAGGCAGGGAGGGGTGGCTTCGCCGTCGAACAACTGTGGTTCTGTCCCCCCGCCCGGAATCAAGCCGAAGGCGCCGGGCATCGTCAGGCCGCCCGGGCGGTCTGGCGATTGGGTTGGCTTGGCGCTGAGATTGGAGCGAGGAGGGGTTTGGTCGCCATAAAGCGCACCCGCTCAAGCGTAAGATCGCCAGTCCCCGGCCTGCCGATGCCCGGCTCTGATTGCGCTTATGGCCTGTGCGCCGTTGATCTAGCGTCAAAAAGAAAAAAGGCGGTGACACCTAAGGGAGGAGGAAGGTGCCACCGCCAGATCTCAGCACCCCTCAAAGGGAGGAGGAGAGGGGGCCGATCGGTTGGGCCCGTGAAGGCCCGGAATGTCACGGCGGCCCCAAGGGAGGAGGAGGGAACCGCCGTTCGGGTTGAGCTACCCCCAAAGGGAGGAGGAGGGGGCTCAAAGGTGGGCCATCGGCCCTTC
>JANQNZ010000103.1 GCA_028279315.1 Rhodophyticola sp.
AAGCGCCGGTTCCCAAAGCTCCGGGTTCTTGGCCGGTGCAAACCCGTCCAGGAACCAGGCGTCCGCCTGCCCATCCCAAGCCGGAAGGGTCGCCCGCGCATCGCCCGCGATGACATCCAACCGGAAATCCACCCCCTCGAACCGCGGCCCATCCCCGTCCAAGGCCTCAACCGGCAGGCCCGCAAACGGCGCGAGGGCCCGCGCGCGCTCGGCTCCGGTCAGCGGGAAAGCCTCGAAGCTTGTGTAGCGGAGTTGGCCCGGCACCACCGCTTCGCGAAACGCCTGAAGGGCCGCTAAGAAATTGAGACCGGTGCCGAACCCCAGCTCAGCAATATGGAACCCCGGAACAAAACGGGCAGGCAGATCATTGCCACCCAGAAACACATGGCGCGCCTCGGCCAGACCATCCTCCAGCGAGTAATAGGGATCGTCAAAGCGCGCCGACACCGGCACATCGCCGGACCGCCACAGCACCCGATCTGTCTGGCCCTCGCCCATCACCTGCCCTAAGACCCTTCGGGGAATTCGCCCGCGACTTTGGGCAAGCGGTTTCGGATTGGCAATGGTCGATGTGACGGTCTTTGGGGCCGGGATTTTTGGGCTTTCGGTGGCGTGGAGCTGCGCCCGCAAAGGCGCCTCTGTCCGGGTGATCGACCCAAACGGCGTCGGCGCAGGTGCAAGCGGCGGATTGGTCGGCGCGTTGGCGCCGCATGTGCCGGAGAACTGGAACCCGACGAAGCAACTCCAGTTCGAAAGCTTGCGTATGGCCGAGGACATGTGGGCAGAGGTCGCGCACATCTCAGGCCAAGACCCTGGCTATGCCCGGCTTGGCCGCTTGCAACCGATCCTCGATCAGGGCGCTCTCGAATTGGCCCGCGCGCGAGAGGAGACGGCGAAGGCCCTCTGGCAAGGCCGATTCACCTGGCAGGTGATTGAGATCGACCGGTTCGCACCCTATGCCCCCTCCCCCACCGGCTATCTCATCCACGACAGTCTCAGCGCGCGGCTTCATCCGCGGCAGGCCACCCAAGCGCTCGCAGCGGCGTTGACCGCGCTCGGCGTGGAGATCACCGCCGACGGCCCTTCGCAAGGCGCCGAAGTCTGGGCGACCGGGGCGGACGGATTGGCCGAGCTGTCCGAGGCGCTTGGCGCCGAGATCGGCAATGGTGTGAAGGGGCAGGCGGCACTTCTGGCCCATGACGCCCGCGATCTGCCGCAGCTTTTTGTCGATGGGCTGCACATTATCCCCCATGGGGACGGGACCACCGCCATCGGCTCCACCTCGGAACGAGAATATTCAGATCCATCCGCCACCGATGGTCAGCTAGATGCACTTATCGCGAAAGCCCGCCGCCTCTGCCCACCCCTCGCGGACACACCGGTGATCGAGCGATGGGCGGGCTTGCGCCCCCGCGCCCGGTCGCGTGCCCCCATGTTGGGCCCGCACCCAACAAGACCAGGGGCCTTCATCGCCAATGGCGGGTTCAAGATCGGGTTTGGCATGGCACCCAAGATCGGCGCGCTGATGGCCGATCTGATCCTGGAGGGGACCGACGCGATCCCGCCCGAATTCCGCCCCGAGGCGAGTCTGCCCAAAACCACTAGTAACGACGCCCTGCGCCGTTAGGCCAAATCTGACACCCTGCGCAGCTCATCCATCAGCTCTGCCAGAAGCTTCGCGGCACGCTCATCGGTCAGGTGCCCATCCGCATCGAACTGACCCGACGCTTGGCCGATCAGCACTTCGGGGCCCGGCAACACCCTTGGCCGAAACGCGCCGAGGGCCAGGCGCAGGCTCCATTGCGTCCGCTCACCTCCCGCACGGCCCGCCGTGGCGGAAATAATCGCAACCGGCTTACCGCGCCACGGGTTACCTTTCACCCGGCTCACCCAATCAAGAGCATTCTTCAACACGCCCGACAGCATCTTGTTATATTCCGGCCCCGCAATCACCACCGCATCCGCGGCTGCGATCTGATCAGCCAGGCGCTGAACCTCTGCCGGAACACCGCCGGCCTCTTCAAGATCGCCATCGTAGAGGGGAAAGCGTAGATCACCCTCGGTGAACTCCGCGGGCTCGAAAACCCGCGCCGCCTCCCTCAACAGAAGCCTGTTGAACGACCCGGCGCGAAGCGACCCGCAAATCCCCAAGAGTTGTCCAGACGCCATCGGCCATGCCCCCTTATCACTGATACCGGGAAACCCTTAACGCCTGCGCCATCCTTGGCAATGTGCCGTTCAGTCGCTTGGCGTCGCGGAAATCTCTGAGCCTTCCAACAGCTTCACCTCCCGCTGTGGGAACGGGATCGAAATGCCGTTCTCCTGGAACGCATCCCAAAGCGCGAGATAGACATTGCCGCGGATATTGGTCAGCCCATCGGTCGGGTCCCTGATCCAGAACCGCAGGATGTAATCGACACTGGAGTCCCCAAACCCCACGATATGGCAGACGGGCGGGCGAAACTCCAAAACCCGATCAACCGTCGCCGCCGCTTCGGAGGCGATCTTGCGCACCTTATGCGGGTCGTCCCCGTAAGCGGTGCCGAACTCGATATCCAGCCGGACAAATTCATTGGAATGGGACCAGTTGACCACCTGGTTGGTGATCAGATCCTCGTTCGGGATCAGATACTCCCGCCCGTCACGGGTCACCACACTGGCATAACGCGCGCCAAGCGTGTTGATCCAGCCAAAGGTGTCGCCCAGGCTGATCACATCGCCCGGTTTGATCGACTTGTCCAACAGGATGATGACGCCCGAGACCAGGTTCGAAACGACCTTCTGCAACCCGAAACCAAGCCCGACACCAATGGCGCCCGAAAGGACGGCAAGCCCGGTCAGATCAACCCCAATGGCCCGCAGCCCGATGAAGAAGGCCGCACCGTAAAGCAGGACTTGCAGCGCCTTGACCACCAGCACCCGCATGGAGGGTGAGATCTCTTCATTCGCCTGAATGCGGCTGGCCGTCGTGCCGGTAATGAAACGCGCGCCGGTGATCAGAACCGCCAGGATCACAATCCCCTGGACCACCAGAAGGAGCGAGAGGCGCATATCGCCGAGATTGAAACCGATCCCGTCCAGGAATCGGCCCGCATCCTCGGTCAGCCCCAGGATCGCCAGTGTGACATAGGTCCAAGCCCCGTAGCGCACCAACGTTCGCATCACCGGAGAGCGGATCAACCGCGTGAGCAGCACAACGAACAGCCAGGCCGTGGCCAGTTGCGCGATGATCGTCAGAAGGTAGCTCCGGCTTGGCCAGGTGACCTCTCGCATGATCCAGACGGTGAGCCAGATCAGCATTACGAAGAAGATCGGCATCAACCGCCGGTGGATGACAGCCAGAACCCGCATCCGCCATTTCGGCCAGCCCTCGCGAGAGCCCATCCAGGCGCGGATGCGCGGCCCAAACAGCCGTTTCAGCAGTTCGGCCACCAGGATCAGGCCAAGGGCGATGCAGATTTGGTAGAAGTTCCAAGGCCGGAGCAGGTTTTCCCAAAGGACTTGGCCCTGCTCCAGAAGGTATTGACCCAAACTCCAGGCCTGCTCGATCGCCTCATCGGCCGAAATAGGGGCCGGGTCTGACTGGGTACTCTGCTCGGTCGCTGCGTCCGGCTCCATTCCGGTCCTTTCCAGCTGTCTTGTCTGGCCAGTCTACTCCGAATGCCCCATCCGGCAAGGCAGGAGGCTTGCGAGCGGCGCTGGGGATGTGTATCTGCCCTTTGATGACACGGGTTTTCGACATGGATGACCGCGCCCGCCTGCCCTGGCGGTTCTTTGGCGCCGCGCGTGCAATCCGCGGGCGACTTCACGGCTGATCCCAGCCCCGCCACCCTTTCGACAAACCACCATCGGGAGAGGAGTGTCCAAGCAATGACCGCCCCGAAAACGCTTTACGACAAGATCTGGGATGCCCATCTGGCCCATGAGGCTGAGGATGGCACCAGTCTGCTTTATATCGACCGCCACCTGGTGCATGAGGTGACCAGCCCGCAAGCCTTCGAAGGGCTGCGCCTGGCGGGCCGCAAAGTGCACGCGCCTGAGAAGACCATCGCGGTGCCGGATCACAATGTGCCCACAACCATGGGCCGCGAGAACCCTGAGAACATGACCGAGGACAGCCGGGTTCAAGTCGCGGCGCTCGACAAGAACGCCAAGGATTTCGGCATTCACTACTACCCGGTCAGCGATATCCGCCAGGGAATTGTGCATATCGTGGGCCCTGAACAGGGCTGGACCCTGCCGGGCATGACCGTGGTCTGCGGCGACAGCCACACCGCGACCCATGGCGCGTTCGGCGCTTTGGCCCATGGGATCGGGACGTCTGAGGTAGAGCATGTTCTCGCCACCCAGACGCTGATCCAAAAGAAATCCAAGAATATGAAGGTGGAGATCACCGGGCAGCTTCGCCCAGGCGTGACCGCCAAAGACATCACGCTTTCGGTGATCGGAGAGACGGGAACTGCAGGCGGCACCGGCTATGTGATTGAGTATTGTGGCGAGGCGATCCGGTCGCTTTCCATGGAAGGGCGGATGACCGTCTGCAATATGGCGATCGAAGGCGGCGCGCGTGCGGGCCTCATCGCGCCAGATGAGACGACGTTTGACTACGTGAAAGGCCGTCCCCATGCCCCGAAAGGTGCACAATGGGAGGCCGCGCTCGCCTGGTGGAAGACGCTGAAATCCGACGACGGCGCCCATTGGGACAAGGTGGTGACGATCCGAGGCGAGGACATCGCACCTGTGGTGACTTGGGGGACAAGCCCCGAGGACGTGCTGCCGATCACGGATGTGGTGCCCACGCCGGACAGTTTCGAAGGCGGCAAGGTGGACGCGGCGCAGCGCTCGCTGGACTATATGGGCCTGACACCGGGCACGAAGCTCCAGGATATCGAGATCGACACGGTGTTCATCGGCTCCTGCACCAATGGCCGGATCGAGGATTTGCGCGCCGCCGCCGCGGTCCTGAAAGGCAAGAAGATCAAGGACGGGCTCAGGGCCATGGTTGTGCCGGGCTCAGGCCTTGTGCGCGCCCAGGCCGAGGAAGAGGGGCTGGCGGATATCTTCAAAGCGGCCGGGTTCGAATGGCGGCTTGCGGGCTGTTCCATGTGCCGGGCGATGAACCCCGATCAGTTGGCCCCGGGCGAACGTTGTGCGGCCACCTCGAACCGCAATTTCGAAGGCCGTCAGGGCCGGGGCGGGCGCACCCATCTGATGTCGCCAGCTATGGCGGCAGCGGCGGCGGTGACGGGCCGGCTGACGGACGTGCGAGAATTGATGTGATCGCGCGGCGCTAACCCGCCCGGATCAGGCGTACAGCCACAGGGATCATGGCGATGCATAACCCAAGGCACCAAATGCCTTGGGCCATACCCTGCTCGGGGAAGCTGACGCCCCAGTCAATGAAGAGGCCCGTGATGCCAGGCCCGATCGCCGTGGACAGCACCTGAAGCGCGGTCGCGACTGAGCGCACGGCGCCAAGGTGGTCCGTACCATAGGCCCAGGGCAGTAGCGTGCCCATCACGGCCGCCATCATGCCCTGCGTTACACCCATCAGGCCGAGGACCAGCATCCAGCCGAATGTGGTTTCCGCAGGGTTGAGCAGCGCAATCCCAAGACCCATCGGCAGAACGACCGCCGGCAACAGCACCGCGGGGCCCAGCCGGTCGCAGGCCCAGCCGGCCAGGAAACCGATACCGATCGTCGTGATGGCAAACACCGGATACGCCGCTGCCATGGCGGGCAGTGTCCAGCCCTTGATCTCTGCAATATGCGCCTGGTGGAAAAAGATCACCGTTCCGATGAAGCCGGGCGTCAGAAATAGTGGGACAAGCGCCCAGAAACTCCAGTGTCGCAACACTTCGGCCCGCGTCCAGTGCAGCCCTTGCAGGCCCGGGCTGCCCGACACCGTTGCACGGCCTTTAGGGGATCGGTCCTGCGCAAGAAGAGCCATAAGGGCCGGCAGGATGAAGAGCAGGATGAAGAGAGCCGCAACGCCCCACGTCCCGCGCCAGCCAATTGCGCCCACAAGGATCAGGGCCGGGATCGGCAGCAGCATGTCACCGGCCGGAAGCCCCAGATTGGTCAATGCCATCGCGCGGCCGCGCGTCGCGACGAACCAGCGGGCCATGGCCGTCACCTTCATATGGATGAACATGCCCTGCCCGCAGAATCTGAGCAGAAAGACGGCCAGACCAAGTGTCCAGACGTTCCAGCCAAGTGCCATCAGCGCCGCGGCTCCGGCAAAGCAGACCGCGACGATGGGCGCCAGGCGCGACAACGGCACCGTGTCGGCCCAGGACCCGCGGCTAAGCAGGAGCGCCGCCGAGGCCAGCGTCGCCACCGTGTAGAGCAGCCCCCAACCGCCATCGCTCAGCCCGTATTCGGCCCGGATTTCCCCCGCGAAGAACGAGATGAAATAGGTCTGCCCAAAGGACGATCCGAAGGCGAGCAAGAGGCCGGTCGTCAGCCAGCGACGGTTTTCGGCCAGAAAGCGATACATGGGTCTGTCTCAGAGAAGCGTGCGTTCGACCACCCAGTAGGCGCCAATGGCGGCAATGACCAGAGAGGCCGGAATCGCGATCACCCGGCGATACCAGTCGCGGCGGATGAACCAGCCGACCAGCGCAAAGGCGATGGCGATGACGGCCAACTGGCCAAATTCCACCCCTATATTAAAGCCAATCAAGGCCGCGGCGAACCGCTCCGTTGCGATGCCGTAATCGCCAAGGACGGAGGCAAAACCGAGGCCATGCAAAAGCCCAAAGGCAAAGACCAGCGCCGTCCGGCCCCGGACATTGCCCCAGCCAAAGGTGTTTTCGACGCCGACATAGACGATGGAGGCGGCAATCAGCGGCTCCACCACGCTGGCCGGGATCGAAACGATATTGTTGGCCGCCAGCGCCAAGGTGATCGTATGGGCGAGTGTGAAGGCCGTGACCTGCCAAAAGAGAGGGCCGAACCGCGTGGCGAAGAAGAAGAGGCCCAGGACAAAGAGGATATGGTCGAGGCCAAGCGGAATGATGTGCTCAAATCCCGCCCCGACATAGCGCAAGAACACGGCCCAGGCGCTTTCTGTCAAAACACCCGCGCGGGGCAGCGGCTCCGACAGATCGCCACCCGTTAGGAAGCCTTCATAAGCCTCCTCACCGCCGCCCACCTGGCGTAACACCAACTCGCCATAGCTCGCATCCCACCCGATCTGGACCGGCGCATCGCCCTCTGGCAAATCAGCGCGCAGGATCAGCGTGGAATCCCTCGGCAGCTCCAGATTTCCGGGCGCGGGGATCGTCATGCCAACGATCTCGGGCACGACACGCGTGTCTCCGCTTTCGATGACAAACCCTTGGACAATCCGTGGCCAATCGGCCCGGACCGCGGCCTCCAGCGCGGCGGGGGTCATCGCCCGGAATTGGTCATAAAGCGCCGCTTCGGGGGAGAAGTTGGTGTTCTCCAGCCCCTCCAGATTGATCCCAGCCACGAAGGATTCCAGCGTCAGACGGATCGACATCCGAAGCTCTGCCTCATCCACCTCCACATCCGCGACGGAGGGCCGGATTTCATGGGCCGAAGCCATTGACCCCAAGACCAGCGCCATTGACAGCGCCACGGCGCGCGCCAAGCTTTGCATCAGACGGCTAGGAAAAACGGACATGCGGCATCTCCTTCTGGCAGCCACCATGGCGCTCGCGACGATGGTCAGCAAGGCCGTGGCCCATGAATTCTGGATAGACCCCGAACGTTACCAATTGACGACCGAGACACCGCTTGTGGCGGCGTTGCGGGTGGGCCAGGAATTCGACGGCGTGAGCCAGTCCTTTCTCCCTCGGAATTTCACGCGGTTCGAGGTGATCCAGGGGGAGACAGTCAGAGAGGTGGACGGCCGTATCGGCGACCATCCCGCCCTGACAATGGAGGGGCTGTCCGAGGGGCTTGCCATCATCGTGCATGAGACCACCGAGCGGCGTCTGACTTATCAGGAGTGGGAGCGCTTTCTGGCCTTCGCCGAGCACAAAGATTTCGCGGATATCGAGGCCCGTCATGACGCCCGCGGCCTGCCCCGCACCGGATTTCGGGAGGCTTATACGCGCCATGCCAAATCCCTCGCGGCCATCGGCGATGGTGCGGGTGCGGATCGGCAGATCGGGCTGACGACGGAGATTGTCGC
>JANQNZ010000108.1 GCA_028279315.1 Rhodophyticola sp.
GACCAGATCGGGAAGGGGCATGGTCTCGACCTGGCGCAAACCCGTTTGCACCCCAAACTCCCGACTGATGACCTCAACCCGGCTCAAGAGCCGCAGCTCACGGTCAACGTCGCTCAAAGCCCCGCGCTGATCGAAGCTGGGCCGCAAATGAGCGCTGAACACCTGTGCTGAAGGGTGCTGAGCCGCCGTCGCGTCACAGAGGGAGCCACATCGTTCACCGCCAACGGCGACAAAGAGGATCGTCTGCCCCTCCAACGTCACAGCCTCGGGCCAGTAGCTGAGCGCCAGCATCCGTGCCTCAGCCGCTGCACGGCGCTGCTCTGACCAGAGATTTGGCCCAAACATCAGTGCCACCAGCGCCAGCAACAGCGTGGCGCCCCATCGCCACCGACCCCGCCGGATCAGAATCAGCGCGACGACAAGGGCAACGAGAAGCGCGAGGCCGTAGAGACCAAGGAGCGCAAGGGCCGATCCAAGCCCCTCGATCCGGATATAAGCAGGCGTCATCCCGCCATAATCAGAGGTAATCCGACCGGCTCAACCCGTATTTTGCCATTTTCTCGTTCAAGGTCCGGCGCGGAAGACAAAGTTCCTCCATCACGCTGGCGATGGAGCCGCGATGGCGGCGCATGGTGTTGTCGATCAGCATCCGCTCAAAGGCTTCGACATATTCTTTCAGCGGTTTGCCCTCGCCCACGGCCTGGGGCGTGATCTCGGCATTGTCGCTCATCAGAAGCGACGCAATGGTCCCCGACCCGCGCCGCTGCTGGAGGATGGCGCGCTCAGCAATATTGATCAGTTGCCGCACGTTCCCGGGCCAGGGCGCTTGCAAAAGCTGCGCCGCCTCTTGGGCCGCCACTTCAGGCGCGTCGGTGCCGTATTCCTCGGCAAATTGCTCTCCAAACCGGTTGAAGAGCGTCAGGATATCCTCCCCCCGCTGGCGAAGCGGCGGCAGGTCGATCCGCATCGCGGCCAGCCGATAGAAGAGATCGGGGCGAAGCGCGGTTTCGCAGCCCTCAGGCTCCGGCGCGTTGCAGATGGCCACGATCCGGGTTTCCGCCGGCGTGCCTTGGTCGTTGATCGCTGTCAGAAGCCGGGCTTGGAGGCCTTGCGGCAGTGCTTCCACATCTTCGAGCACCAGTGAGCCGCCACGCGCCTGTTCCATCAGCGGCAAATCCTGACCCTCACCTACGGGGCCGAAGAGCATGGTGGCCAGCACCTCTTCCTCATGCGCGGCGCAACTGACGGTGACAAAGCTTTTGCCAGCCCGCGGTCCAACCGCATGGAGCGCATGGGCCACAAGTGTTTTGCCGGTCCCGGTCTCCCCCGTGATCAGCACATGACCATCCGCTTGGCCCAGATCAAGAATGTCCTCCCGCAGCCGCTCCATCACGGGCGACGAGCCGATGAGTTTGCGCATCAGCACCGTGCCGTCCGACAGCTCTCGCCGCAGCGCCCGGTTGTCGAGGGTCAGGCGCCGGGTTTGACTGGCGCGTTTGGCAAGCTCGGTCATCCGGTCCGGGTTGAAGGGTTTCTCCAGGAAATCATAGGCCCCGATCCGCATTGCCTCGACTGCCATCGGCACGTCGCCATGGCCGGTGATCATGATCACGGGCAGCCCGCTATCCATGCCCATCAGGCGCTTCAGAAACGCCATGCCATCCATGCCGGGCATCTTGATGTCGCTGACCACAACGCCCGGGTAATCTGGCCCGATCCCTTTCAGCGCATCCTCAGCACTCGCAAAGGTCTCAGTATCGAACCCGCTTAAGGCCAGCCACTGGCTGATCGATTGGCGCATGTCCTGCTCATCATCGACAATCGCGATTTTCATTTGCCATCGCTCCTTCGTCTCATTCCGCCGCCTCCGAGCCCCGGTCGAGGATCGGGAGCCGCATCTCAAACACCGCGCCACCTGCTTGCGCGTTGCGCGCGGTCAGCCGCCCGCCGAAATCCGCCACGATCCCGGATGAAATCGCGAGGCCTAGGCCCACACCATCCCCGGGTTTCTTCGTGGTATAGAATGGCTCGAACAAAGCTTCGAGATCGTCAATCCCCCGACCATTGTCGCGGACGGTCAGAACCGCCTCCTCCCCGCCCGCGACGATCAGATCCAGCTCGCGCTGGCTTTCGCCCTTCATCGCATCAAGCGCGTTCCGGAGGAGGTTGATGATCACCTGCTCCAGTCGCAGCCGATCGGCCATCACCATCACCGGACGGCGCGGCAGGTTCTGGGTGATCTCCACCGTCATGGCGCGGAGTTGCGGCTCCATCATCGTCAGCGCGCCGCCCAAGGCCTCCCGCAGATCGACCGGTTCAAACGCCTCTCCGCCCTTTCTGGCATAGCTTTTTAGCTGCCGCGTGATCGCGCCCATACGCTCAATCAGATCGTCGATCCGCTGGAAGGAGCTGAGCGCCTCATCCGGGCGCCGCCGCTGCAAGAGAAGCTGCGCGCCAGCCAGATAGGTTTTCATCGCCGCCAATGGCTGGTTCAACTCATGGCTGACGGCGGCCGACATCTCCCCCAAAGCAGCCAGTTTCTGGCTCTGCGCGAGGCTTTGTTCGGCCTCTTCAAGGGTCTGTTCCACCCGCTGACGCTCGGCAATTTCCCGCTCTAGGCGTTCGTTCAACCGGCGAAGCTCTGCCGATTCCCGCTGGAAGACGACGCTTTGCATCCGTGCCCGGCGGCTCAGAACATAGAAGGCGCCCGCCAGAAGCAGGGCGAATCCCATGATTTGGAGCGCAAGAACACCGTTCACCCGTTCCCGGATCGAGGCATAGGCGGTGAAGGAGGTCAGCTGCCAGCCCCGGAACGGGATCCGGGTCTCCAACCGGATCGTGCTGTCGCCGAAGAAATAGGGGCGGGGATCGCCAAAGGCCCAATCGCCGGTTGCCTCAATCGCCCGTTGGATCGCCGTCGGCGGGGATTGCAGCGCCAGCCCCTCCTCCTCCGTCCGGCCGCGCCAGCGCGGCTCGGTTGTCAACATGATCCGGCCTTCGGAATTGGCCACAAACACGGCTTCCGTGGTGCCACGCCAGCGGTCTTCCAGCCGGGCCAGATCAACGCCGACCAAGACGACGCCCAAAAGCCGGTTATCGTCGTCGATCCGGCGGGCAAAGGTGAACTCAAACGCGCCCGCCTCGGTTTCGGTGGAGGTGAAGACTGTGTCGGTCGAGCGAAGCGCCTGCACGAAATAGGGCGCATTTGCGCGCAGCTCCCCCAGCAGCGCGCGGTCCGTTGCGGCCACCACGCGGCCATCGCGGCTGAGCAGGATGATCGAGGCCGCGGAAATCTCCTCCCCATAAGAGATCAACCGTTGGGACGTGGCGGCGAAATCGCTCTGGTCGAGCGCGCGGATCAAAAGCGGATCGCGGCTGAGGAGGAGCGGCACAACCTGATTGCGCTGCAATTCCGAGATGATCGTGCCGGAATAAAGCGCCAACCGAAGCTCTGCCCTGTTCCGCGTGCTTTCGGTGAACCGGTCCGTCAGCCACATGTTCGAGACCCAGACCACCGCAACCGCAACCGCCAGGAACAGGATCGTCAGCCCACGCAGCGCCCAACTGCGTTGCAGCCAGGACATCCGGGCCTTGGGCATGGGGTCACCGGGTTGCGTCATGGGGGTTAAACTACGCGATTGCCGGGGGGCGCCTCAAGCGTGGGCGCGCTCAGGCCGCGACAAGCGCCTCGGCCAGCCCTTTGAAAAGCGGCGCCCCATCGGTGCCGCCATGGGCTGGTTCGGCGCGGCGTTCGGGATGGGGCATCATGCCGAGGACCCTCCGGTTCTCAGACAGAATGCCTGCGATGTCGGCGGTGGCGCCATTGGGCGTGTCGAGATAGCGGAAGGCCACCCGCCCCTCCCCTTGCAACCGCGCAACCGTCTCTGCATCGGCAGTGTAATTGCCTTCATGATGGGCAATGGGGATGTCGATCTCCTGGCCCTCAGCATAGGCGGAGGTGAAGGCACTGTCTGTGGTCTCCACCCGAAGCGTCACCACCTTGCAAAGGTATTTGATGCCCGCGTTCTGCAACAGCGCCCCGGGCAACAGCCGAGTTTCGGTCAGAATTTGGAACCCGTTACACACCCCAAAAACATAACCGCCCCGATCCGCATGACCCACCAAGGCCCCCGCAATCGGCGATTGCGCTGCAATGGCCCCACAGCGGAGGTAATCGCCATAAGAGAACCCACCCGGCACGCCCACGATGTCGACCCCGTCAGGCAGGGCCGTGTCTTTGTGCCAGACCATCGTCGTGTCGAAGCCCGCGCGCTCAAACGCCACTTGCAGATCGCGGTCGCAATTGGACCCGGGGAAGACCAGAACGGCGGCTTTCATGGCGT
>JANQNZ010000110.1 GCA_028279315.1 Rhodophyticola sp.
GGGAGGACGATGGCGCGCGTTCTGTGCGGATGTTTCGCGGCGCTACAAATGGCTCAGCGCCTCACGCGCCAAATCCACCGCCTCGTCTGGATCGTCCAACGCGCTTTCGGGCAGCCGCCAATAGGGCATCGCGACCTCTTTCTTACCGTCGCGGGAATAGGTCCAGCGAGTTAGCCCCATCTCGGTTAGCTTGTCCTGAAACGCGCCCGCGCCTTTGATCCAGACGGTGCCGTCGGAATGCAGAAGCGCGAAGATCGTGCCTTCGGAATAGAGGCACAGCCCGCCCATCATCTTGCGCGATGTGAGCGGCCCAAGACCGCTGAAGAGTTCTTTTGCAAAGGCGATATCAGCGTCGGAGACGCTCACGCGGGTTTGCCCAAAGCCTCGTCGAACTTGATCGACTCACCGCAGCCGCAGGCATCGGTGACATTGGGGTTCTTGAACTTGAACCCGGCCTCCAGAAGCGAGACTTCATAGTCGATCTCGGTGCCAAACAGGAACATCTGCGCCATGGGCGCAATCATCACCCGGGCGCCGTCTTGTTCGACCACCTCGTCATGGGGGTCGACCTCCGTCACATACTCCATGGTGTATTCCATGCCCGCGCAGCCGCCTTTCTTCACACCGATGCGCAGGCCCTGATGGCCGTCTTTTTGCATCAGTTTGGCGATCTGCGTGGCGGCGGCGTCGGTGATCGTGACGGCCTGTTTGCCGGGAATGCCGAACATGTCTCAACCCATCGTTGTGTTACGTCTAATTTAGGGGAGCTTGGGCCGCGGCTCAAGAGACCGCGCTACGCTGGCGCAGATATCCCGCAATTGCGTCAAGCGCGGCGCGGATTGGGGGTTCATGGCGGCCCTCATGATGGCTGACCAGCCATTGTTCGCTCCGAAGCTCTGTGATGGGCTCTGAGACACGAGTCAGCCCCGCCATGTCGTCGCCCACAAAGGTGGGCAACACGATCCGTCCAAGCCCGGCTTTCGCCAGAGAGGCCGCCAAATGCGGGCTGTTGGCCTTGGTGACAATAGCATCGCCGTGATGGGCTTTGACCCATTTCACGCTTGGGGTCTCCGCCGCGCCATAAGCCGGGCCGATCCAGCCGGTGATGTCAGGACCGGTGGCATAGGCGGCATAGTCCACATGGCCGATCTGCTGCCCTGCCAGCCAGGCTTGATCGGGGCGGGTGTTGCGGATGCCGATATCAACCTCGCGCCGGGCGATATCGAGGCTGAGATCGCAATAGACAAATTCGGGCAGCCAAGTGGCGTTGGGGCTCCAATACGCCGCGACATGCTCAGCGAGGTCGGTGGCGGTCCACGTGCCGGCTGAGATGCGGACACAGATGGGGCCTGTGACATCCGCATGCCAACGTGAAATATCGGCTGCAACCTCCTCCATTTCTTGGGTTTTTTCATAGAGCGCGCGGCCATCCGCGGTGAGTGCATAGCCTGCAGCGCCGTGGAGGAACAATCGGCGGCCAAGCCGGGCTTCAAAGGCGCGCATCCGGCGGCTGAGCGTGGCCACGCTGACGCCCGTGACCTCTGCCGCCCGCGCGATCCCGCCAGTGCGCGCAACGGCGGTGAAATAGGCGTAGTCGTCCCATTGTGGCGCGCTTTCCATTTCTGCAACTCCGGTCTTGGTTTCGGCGGCTCTTCTCGGAGCCGGTCACTCGCTACCTCTGGCACGTAATCGAAAGCCAGGAGGACACATGATGCCCGTTATCCGCCCCCTTCATATCGAAGAGCAGACATGTACGGAATATCAGAAAGAACAGAAGCGGTTTGCAGAAATGCAAACGGAGTTGCAGGATTGGAAAGTGGTCAGCCTTCTGCGGCGGCTTTTCAGACCGCGCGCGTGATCACATGAAGCCCAGTTCCAACCGGGCTTCGTCGCTCATCATATCCATGCCCCAGGGCGGGTCCCAGGTAAGTTGCACATTGACGGTTTTGACACCGTCGAGCGGCTCCACCGCGTCCGCCACCCAACCCGGCATTTCGCCCGCCACCGGGCAGCCTGGCGCGGTGAGGGTCATGACGATCTCAACATCGCTTTCGGGGTTGATGTCGATCGTGTAGACCAGGCCCAGATCGTAGATATTCACTGGAATTTCAGGGTCATAGACCGAGCGGCAGGCCTCCACCACGCTGTCATAAAGCGGGTGATCCGTGCTTGACGGCTTGATCAGCGGGGTGCCTTCCAGATGCTCTTGCGGTTGGGTCATGTCGCGGTGGCCTCAAGAAATTCCTGAGAGAAGATATAAGGAATGGCGAAAGGGGCGTAAAGGGTCGGGCCGCCGACACCGTTAGGCGATGTCACGTAACCCCGCGCGGAACGCATCGGGTGTGATCGAGACCAGCACCTCATCCAACCGGTCATGGGTGGCGCGCCAGACGGGCAGGGCAGACTTCAGAAGCGCGCGGCCCGCATCGGTCAGGGCCAGGCGCCGGGTGCGTGCGTCGGTCTCGCCCCGTCGGCTTTCCGCCAGCCCGCGCCGTTCCAGCACCTTCAGCGCGGCGGTGAGCGTGGTTCGATCCATCCCCAGAAGCGGAACCAGGTCGCTGATCCGCGGGCCATCAGGCCGATTAAGCGCAATCAGAAGCGAGAATTGCCCATTCGTCACCCCATGCGGCCTGAGCGCCTCATCAAACATCCGCGCAACCGCCCGCGCCGTCCGCTGCGTGTGCAGGCAGAGGCAGCGATCACGCACCTCATGGGTGGCGGAAAGCGGTAGATCGGGGTCCATCATGCTATTTATGTTGATATCAACCTAAATGCCTGTCAAGCTGATGCCACCGATTCTGATAGGGGAGTGTCTGCAATGTCGTATGTTCAAGGGTTCCTTCTGGCCGTACCGGAGGCCAACAAAGAGGCGTATCGGAAGATGAGTGAAGATGCCTGGGCTGTGTTTGAGAGCTTGGGCTGCCTGGAATCCCAAGAGAATTGGGGCGATGCGGTGGAGCCGGGAAAGGTGACCTCTTTCCCGCAAGCCGTGAAGCTGGAAGAGGGGGAGGTTGTGGTCTTCTCCTGGATGATCTGGCCGGACAAGGCGACCCATGACGCGGCGTGGGAGAAGATCATGACCGATCCGGAGCTTCAGGCCCAGATGGGCGGTGAGATGCCGTTTGACGGGATGCGGATGATGTGGGGCGGATTCAAACCGCTTTTCCAAGCCAAGGCCGCCGTGCCCGCATGAGAGCGGCCTTGTTGGCGTTGGCCTTGGCGGTGGCGGCACCCGCCGCCGCCCAGGACCTGCCCGCAGGCACCTATCAGCTGGACCCGGCCCATGCGAGCCTCAGCTTCCGGGTCAGCCATCTAGGATTTGCCGATTACGTGGCCGGGTTCGACCGCCTCGAGGCGGAGCTTCTGATTGATCCAGCCAATCCCGGCGCGGCGCGGGTGGAGGCGGAGATCGACGTGACCTCCCTCGATCTGCCCTCGCCGCCGGAGGGGTTTCTGGAGACAATGCTGACCGCGCCGTGGTTCCTGGCCGAGACACATCCGGTGATCCGCTTCACCTCGGATGCCGTGGCGCTGACCGGCGACGGCACGGCGGATGTCACAGGCGTTTTGACACTCAATGGGGTTGGGGCCCCAGTCACGATGCAGGTCACGTTCAACGGCGGTTATGAGGGGCATCCCTTCGACCCCAATGCACGGATCGGATTTTCGGCAACCGGCCAATTGGACCGGCGGGATTTCGAGATGGGCTTTGGGGTGCCGCCAGAGGGGGAGACGCTTGGCGTCGGCGCCGAGGTTCGGTTTGAGATCGAGGCGGAGTTCTTGGGCCCGCCACTGGAGGACTGACATGACGATAACCATCAGCGCCTTTGCCTGGGTGCCCGATTTCGCCCAAGGCAATGTGAAGGACTTGCGCCCGCGGTGGGCTTTGGAAGAGGCCGGTCTGCCTTATGAGGTGCATCTGTTGGGCCCGGATGATGCCGATGGGCCCGCGTATCGCGCCTGGCAGCCTTTTGGCCAGGTACCTGCCTATCGCGATGATGAGGTGGAGCTGTTTGAATCCGGCGCCATCCTGTTGCGGATTGCGGAGCTGTCCGAGGTGTTGCGGCCTGCGGATCGCGCCGAGGCCGGGCGAGTTGAGGCTTGGGTTTTCGCCGCGCTCAATTCGGTTGAGCCGAAAATCGACAATCTGGTGCTGCCGCCGCTCTTCCATCTGGGCGAGGCTTGGGTCGAGGGCCAGCGGCCCCATGCGGAGGCGCTGGTGGACAAGCGCTTGAAAGGCCTTGCGGATTGGCTCAACGGACGCGATTGGCTGACTGGGCGCTTCAGCGTTGCCGATATCATGATGGCGACTGTGTTGCGGGCGATAAAGGATCACGACCTCCTCGCGCAGCATCCCAACCTGGCAGCGTATCTGGCGCGGTGCCTATCCCGGCCCGCCTTTGCCCGGGCGCTTGAGGCGCAGTTGGAGACGTTCCGCGCCCATGAGCCCGTCTGACCAGGCCTGAGCACCTCGTCGGCGCCGATGACGAGGCGCATCCCAAAACCAATACTGCTTACGGCTGCCGGTATTTGACCTATGTCAATCATCTCACTTGAAAGGGCTGGATATAGTCGCACGTGACATCGACGGAATGGGAGACCCTGATGCCACGCAACATCCTCCGCCTAGCCTTGATCTTGGCGATCATCTTACCCTTGAGTGCTTGTGACGAGCCGGACCGTGATTACCCGTCGCCGCGGCCGCCGCATGTGCTCTCGGAGGGAGATGACGACGATAATGGCGGCGGTGGCGGGCATCCCTGAACAGGATCGTCCAACGCGCTTTGCAATTCGGCGCCGAAGCCCCTAAGCGGGGGCCATGACGGATCGGTTTTCCTTCGACGTAACCGCAACCAGTGGCAAAGCGCGCCTTGGCGTAATCCAGACCCCGCGGGGGGAGGTGCGGACGCCTGCCTTCATGCCTGTTGGAACGGCGGCCACGGTGAAAGCGATGCTGCCGGAGAGTGTGGCCGCGACCGGGGCCGACATCCTTCTGGGCAACACCTATCACCTGATGCTGCGGCCCGGGGCCGATCGGGTGGCGAACCAAGGCGGGCTGCATCACTTCATGAATTGGGAAAAGCCGATCCTGACCGATAGCGGCGGGTTTCAGGTGATGAGCCTCGCTGAGCTGCGCAAGCTCACCGAAGACGGCGTGCGGTTCAAATCTCATATCGACGGGTCGGAGCATATGCTGTCCCCCGAACGCTCGATGGAAATCCAAGAGCTCCTCGGCTCCGACATCGTGATGTGTTTCGACGAATGCCCGGCCTTGCCGGGGGACCGCGCGCAGATCGCGGAGAGCATGCGACTGTCGATGCGATGGGCGGCCCGCTCGCGGGAGGCGTTTGGGGATCGACCCGGACATGCGCTTTTTGGCATCCAGCAAGGTGGGCTTGAGCGGGATTTGCGCGAAGAAAGTGCCGAAGCGCTGATATCAATCGGGTTCGATGGCTATGCCGTGGGTGGATTGGCCGTGGGGGAGGGGCAAGAGGCGATGTTGGGCGTTCTCGATTTCGCGCCGGATATGCTGCCCGCCGACAAACCCCGATACTTGATGGTGGTGGGCAAACCCGACGACATCGTCGGCGCCGTGAAACGCGGGATCGATATGATGGATTGTGTGCTGCCCTCACGGTCGGGGCGTACGGGCCAGGCCTTCACCAGGCGGGGCGTGGTCAACATCAAGAACGCGCGCCACGCCGACGATCCGCGCCCGCTGGATGAGGATTGCACCTGCCCGGCCTGTACGGGCTATAGCCGCGCTTACCTCCACCACCTCTTCCGGTCGGGCGAAATCCTGTCGTCAATGCTGCTCACCTGGCACAATCTGCACTATTACCAGGACCTGATGGCAGAGATGCGCGCCGCGATTGCGGAGGATCGGTTTGCGGCGTGGGAGGCGGGGTTTTATGAGCAACGCGCGATGGGGGATATCGCGCCGCTTTAGATCGAACGGCCCGATGCCCCGGGCGGCCCTGCCTCGAAGAAATCTGCGCCAGCTTCACTCTTTCCTCAGGTTTTTGGGACAGTCTGGCCCCCGAAAGCGGTCAGTATTGAGTGAGCCATGCCCCCGCCAACAGAGCTTATCGTCAACGGAGACTTCGAGAGCGGACCAAGCAACTGGTCCGGGACCGATATCGAGGCTTGGCATATCGAAGACCTCTATCTCGGCAATGGAAGTACGTCCATCATTGCTGAAATCGACGGGACCGGTGGCCAGCTCACGGTGATGCAGCAGAGCTTCACGGTCACCAATCCCACCTCGACCCAGCTGACCTTCGACGTGGCGCTGCGCCTCACTGCCAACGCGCACGCGGGCAATGAGGGGTTCACGGTCGAAATCCTCGACAGCGGCGGCACGGCAATCGCCAGCGACACCCTGCTGCCCACCAACAACACGTTGCAGCCGTACAGTCTGCCGGTCACTTTCCCGTCTGCGGGGACCTACACGCTGCGGTTCACCGAGATCTTCAATCCCGCAGAAAACAGCGG
Organism: Rhodophyticola sp.; assembly: GCA_028279315.1. Taxonomy (GTDB): domain Bacteria; phylum Pseudomonadota; class Alphaproteobacteria; order Rhodobacterales; family Rhodobacteraceae; genus Rhodophyticola. The sequence goes on from JANQNZ010000110.1 coordinate 6,496, forward strand.
CAATGGCGCGGTCATCGACAATGTGTCGCTGATGGTCTGCTTCGCAGGCGGCACGTCGATCTCGGTGCCAGGTGGGACGAGGCGGGTGGAGGATTTGCG
>JANQNZ010000098.1 GCA_028279315.1 Rhodophyticola sp.
ACCGGCGATGACGAGAACCCGGCGCCAGAACGCGCCTGCGCGGAACCCGGCCCCATGGGCCAGCCATAGGCTGACGCCTGCGAGAAACAGGAAACTGCCCGCCACCAGTTTGGCGAACAGCGCCCAGCCGCCCGTCACCGGCAGATTGGCCGGGACATAACCGAACAGCGCCAGATCGAAGGTGAAATGATAGATAACCATGCCCAGAAGCGCCGCACTCCGCGCCAGATCCAACGCCACGATCCGCCCAGGCGGCGCCCCTGCTCCTGTTGCCACGGCCTCCGCCATCGATCCTCCACTCTTTGCGCCTCGACCCTAGCGCCCCGGCAGAGCTTCGCCAATCGCGGGTGACGCCTTGGCGCCCGTCACGTCCGCGTCACAGAGGGGCGCTAGGTCACGGAGCCATGGAGATCGCGGCCCGCATCGACCCGCTGATTGCCGAACGCGCGCCCTGGCTGTTCGCGGACCGGCCTGGGACGGCCTGGGCCCGCGCGGCGCTGAACGCCCTTCTGGGCTATCATCACACACTGTCCTTGGGCGACCGGCTGCAACATCTGCCGATGACGCAGATCATGGGGGCGCTTGCCGATCTGATTGCCCGCGATGTGACCGTGCGGGGGTTGGCGCATATCCCCACCGACGGCCCCGCGCTGATCGTTGCCAACCACCCGACGGGGATCGCGGATGGGATCATCCTGCATCACCTGATTGCCCGGCGGCGCAGTGACGCCTTCATCATGGCCAATGCCGATATCCTGCGGGTTCTGCCGCAAATGGGGGAGTTGATCCTGCCAGTCGAATGGCGGGCTGAGAAACGCGCCCATGCGAAGACCAAAGCCACCATGCGCGCCCTCAGCCAAGCCATCGCTGACGGGCGGATCGGGGTGATCTTCCCCGCCGGACGGCTCGCCAAACGCCGGGGCCTGCGCCTGCATGAACGGCCTTGGATGCACTCCGCCGCTATGGTCGCCCGGAAATACGACCTGCCTGTGATCCCGGTCCATATCCGGGCGCGGAACTCGGCGCTTTTCTATGCCTTCGACGCGTTGCACCCGACCTTGCGGGACATCACGCTGTTCCATGAGACAGTCAACAAAGCTCGGCAACCCTTCCGCGTGACCATCGGCCGGGCGATTGCCCCAGAGGAGCTGCCGCCCGACAGCGCGGCGGCCTCAGAAGTCCTGCGCGCCCGCACCTTGGCGCTTTCGGGGCGCGATGCCCGGCCCGGCCAGCCGCTTTTCCCGCGCCGCCGCCCCGGTTTACGCACGAGTTGGGCCTGAGCTTTCCCCATCCGCGCCACAATGCGGGCGCAATGCTTTCTTAACACTTTTCCCATGACCGGAGATTTCGAATATCGCACCCGCCCCGGTGGCTTTATGCTGAGCGCTATCGCCTTTGCGGGCTTGAGCCTTCTGACCGCCTTTCTGTGGCACGCCATCCCCGGCTTTGTGCTGCTCCTCCTGATCCCGGCGCTTCTGATTTGCCTCTGGCAGATGGTTGTGACGCCGATCTATGGGATGCGCCTGTCGCGCGATGCGTGGCATATCTTCGACGGTCCTGACGATCGGAGCGTACCGACAAAATCCATCGCCCATGTCCGGATCAAAGACCGCGACGGCGCCGCCGATTGTACAATCGTGACCAATGATGGTGAGGAAATCGCGGTTCCCGATCTGGCCGTGCCAGCCCCAATGGTGCTGATTCGTGAAGCCACGGATCGCGGCGTACCGGTGCGTCAGGACTAAGCGCTACTCAACCCTGAGCAAGGCCTGTTCGGGCCGCGGGATCGGCAAAACCGGCTCCGGGATCAGCCCCGCGGGCCGCATTTCGGGCCGCGTCGGCGCGCGGCAGTAATCCTGACGGCTGACCCACGAGCGCATATCCTCTCGCTTCCGCCGGGAATGGAACGGCCCCCAATCCGCGGCCACCCCGCGCATCCCTTCCGAGACCACCTGATCCCGCGGCACGGTGATCGCCATGATCCGAATGCCGCAACGCAGATTGGCCGCGCCATCGAGCAACGCCTGACCCGACCGCACCTCGCAATTCCGCCAGCGCGCCGTGCCGGGGGCAATTTGCACCAGGCCGAACCACCGCCCGCCACCGCCAACAGCGCGGGGGCGATGGGTGCTTTCATGCCAGGCAAGTGTCGAGACCAAGCCAGCCCAGAAGGCCGCGCGCTGATCCCGGTCCGCGGTCTCGTAAGCCGGGCACCAGGTGTCGATGTCTTCGGGCACCACATCCATCAGACCGGACCCGTGGCTTCTGAGCGCGCCCATCACCGCTTGGCTCCACCGCGCGCCACGTGGGTGACTGTCCCAGCGCATGGGCGGCATCGCCCAAGGATCGCGGCGAGTTGGGACGGGGCTGATCGCTGGCGCAAGCTCCAAACCATCCAAAAGGTGTTCGTCGCCCAGGCGCGGCGCAAAGCTCATCGAGCCCGCGGTCACCTCAGGCGCCGGATCGCCGTCATCGGCCAGCGCCGGGACCGGCGACAGCAGGACAGCAAGTGACAAACAAAGTGAGCGGACCAGCATCCCCCGGGCCCCCATGGCAGACACAAAGGCCACAATGGCAAATTGGTTAACGCCGCCGCAAGGGGTTATTGTCGACCGGATGGAAACAATCGAATCAAGGTGTTGCGGGGCGACCTTTCCCTAATTCGGCGGCTTCGTGCCTAACCTTGGCAATAGCTTTGCTGGCTGATCCAGGCGCGCATTTCCTCGCGCTTCCGGCTCATCACCATCGGGCCCCAATCCGCGGCGACGCCACCGCCACCCGCCGAGACCACGCCATCGCGCAGAACTGTGGTGGACCAGATCCGAAGCGCACATTGCAGATTGGCCGACCCGTTCAAAAGCGCAGACCCGCTGCGCGCCGCGCAACCATATCCGCGCGCGGTCGCGGGCGCGATTTGGACCAGGCCGAACCAGCGGCCACCCCCACCCACAGCCTCAGGATTCCAGGTGCTTTCATGTTTTGCGAGCGCCGAAAGAAGACCGGTCCAAAACACCGCCCGCTGATCGGTATCGGCCTCCGGGTAGGCCGGGCACCAGTTGCGGATATCGCGCGGCACCACTTGCGTCAGAACCGCCGCGTCGCCGTCGAGCATCGCCAAAGACGCCTCGGTCCACTCCGCGCCCTCAGGCCGGAAATCCCAGCGCATGGGCGGCGGCATGTTCGAGGTTGAGGCGTCCGGCACCGGCAGACAGCCCACAAGCAGAAGCGCCGCGGCCAAGCCGGGCAGAAGTCGAGATTTCCCCCACATCTCATTGATCTCCAAAGAGAAACAATCAATAGACATATCTTCATGCCCCAGAATATGAACCCTGCGCAAGGGCCGAAATGCGCCTGCCTTGAATGGCCGATCCGCAGCCTCGGCCTCGCCATCGGGGATCGCAGATCGGATGGATTTCGAAGGTCTTGCGCAGCCCGCGGCAGGCTGCGGGCGCACCCCCCTTGCCATCCAAAAAGAAACGGCTTGATGGCGGGCAGAAATCGCTCCTTAATCGTTTCATTCGTGAAGGTTGTTTGGACTCTTTCTTTGAGAATTGGTGAGGCATTAACCCATGCATATTCTGATTGCCGCGGCGGCCATTGCAGGCGCCATTATTTTCTGGGTTTACCGGGTGCGGGCGGCCAGCGAAGCGGCGGGGGAGCTGGCCGATATGGCCTCTGACGTCATGGCTGCGGCACGGCGGTTCGGCTTCCGCCGCAAATACAACACCCACCCGGTGGACAGTATCGAAGATGCCAACCTGGCCGCGGGCGCCTTGAGCGTCGCCTTTCTGGACCTCGGGCCATCAGCAACCCAAGCACAGCGCGACACGCATCTCTTGGCGCTGCAATCGCATCTGGGCCTGAGCAAACCAGAGGCTGAGGAGGTTTTGGTCCTGGGTCATTGGTTTGTGAATGAATGCCATGGTCCGAACCCAGCTCTGACCCGGCTTGGCAAACGGCTGTTCAAGCTTGGAGGATCGGCTGCGTTGGATGCACCGCTGAAGGTCGTGGACGCGGTTGCATCGGCCTCCGGCGGTCTCAGCGACAGCCAACGGGACGCGCTGCATGAACTGTCGGTGATCTTCCATCGGCGATAGCGGCCTTGCAGGCCAGTTCCCCCTCCCCTAAACCCCTCGCCGGACCCGCGTGATGGAGGCGCCACCCCATGCTCGATCTCAGCTATGACACCCCGAAACCCAAAGTGATCGCGGGCGCGACGCAGGATTGGGAACTGGTGATCGGGATGGAGGTCCATGCCCAGGTCTCCTCCAAGGCGAAGCTCTTCTCGGGCGCCTCGACCACATTCGGGGCCGAGCCCAATTCGAATGTGGCTTTCGTCGACGCAGGCATGCCGGGGATGCTGCCGGTCATCAATGAATTCTGCGTGGAACAAGCCGTGCGCACGGGGCTGGGGTTGAAGGCCGAGATTCATCTGAATTCGGCCTTCGACCGGAAGAACTATTTCTACCCGGACCTGCCCCAGGGCTATCAGATTTCCCAGCTTTACCACCCGATTGTCGGCGAAGGGGAGGTGCTGGTCGAAATGGGCGACGGCACCGCCCGGATCGTGCGGATCGAACGTATCCATCTGGAACAGGACGCGGGCAAATCGATCCACGATATGGATCCCGCGATGAGTTTCGTGGATCTCAACCGCACCGGCGTGGCGCTGATGGAGATCGTCTCCCGCCCTGATATCCGGGGGCCGGAGGAGGCGGCGGCCTATCTGGCGAAGCTGCGCCAAATTCTGCTGTATCTCGGCACCTGCGACGGCAATATGCAGAACGGCAATCTGCGCGCGGATGTGAATGTGTCGATCTCAGCGCCGGGGGCTTATGAGCGGTATCAGGAGACCCAGGATTTCAGCCATCTCGGCACCCGGTGTGAGATCAAGAACATGAACTCGATGCGCTTCATCCAGCAAGCCATCGAGTTTGAAGCCCGCCGCCAGATCGCGCTTGTCGAGGCGGGTGGTGAGGTGGAGCAGGAAACCCGGCTTTACGACCCCGATAAGGGGGAAACGCGGTCGATGCGGTCGAAGGAAGAGGCCCATGATTACCGCTATTTCCCCTGCCCTGACCTGCTGCCATTGGAGATCGAACAGGCCTGGGTTAATGACATCGCCGCCGGTCTGCCGGAATTGCCGGACGCCAAGAAGGCGCGGTTTATCGGGGATTACGGGCTGAGCGATTACGACGCGAGCGTGCTGACCGCCGATCTGGACGCCGCGCATTACTTCGAGGATGTGGTGGCGGCGTCGGATGACGGGAAGCTCGCCGCGAATTGGGTGATCAATGAGCTCTTTGGGCGGCTCAAGAAGGAAGATCACGAAATCACTGAGACGCCGGTCAGCGCCGCGCAATTGGGCGGGATCATCCGGCTCATCAAATCCGGCGATATCTCGGGTAAGATCGCCAAGGATGTGTTTGAGATCGTCTATACCGAAGGCGGCGACCCGGCGGAGATTGTCGAAGCACGGGGCCTGAAACAGGTCACCGACACAGGCGCCATCGAAGCGGCGGTTGATGAGATCATCGCCGCCAACCCGGCCCAGGTGGAGGAAGCCAAGGAGAACCCGAAGCTGGCCGGATGGTTCGTGGGTCAGGTGATGAAGGCGACAGGTGGGAAGGCCAATCCAAAAGCGGTGAATGAGATTGTGACGGCGAAGCTGGGGCTGTGAGATATGGGCCGCGTTCGTGGCCCGTCCAGACTGCTGCCGACCGCCACAAATTAGGTGTTGAGCCTAATGGCTGGCGCAATTTGCACAACACAAGCCGGGCATCTACAGGCCGAGGGCTGGCGATCCGACCGTTGAGCGACCGCGCTTTATGGCAGCCAAACCCCTCTTCGCTCCGATCTAAGCACCCAGGCTCAACCCAATCGCCAGACCGCCCGGGCGGCCTGTCGATGCCCGGCGCCTTCGGCGCATTATTCGGGCAGAGGCGTATACAGACGGTTCGGATTTAGCATGGCTCGGCCCCCAGGATGTGCAACGCTCACGCCAACCGCAACCGCCCTTGCCCTCCACCCCTTTTGCCTTATGCTCACCTTCGCAAATCGCGAGGGGGCCGCATCATGCAAGCGTTTGAATACAAGGTCGTTCCGGCGCCCGAGAAGGGGCAGAAGGCCAGAGGCGTGAAGGCCGGGGCGGAGCGGTTTGCGCTGACCCTTGAGATGCTCATGAATGAGCTGGGCGCGGAAGGCTGGGACTATGTCCGCGCCGATACGCTGCCGGTGCAGGAACGCAGCGGCTTGACCTCGTCTCACACCGTCTATCGCAATGTGTTGGTGTTTCGCCGACCAGTGGCTGAAGCGGAAGAGGCGACAGCCCCGGCGCCTTTGCAGATCGAAGCGCCCGAGCCGGAGCCCGAGGAGATTGCGATTGAGGAAGAGACCCCGGCGCATCCGGCCGCGGAGGGTGAACCAGACGCCGCCCCCGAGCCGTCAGGCCCGGATGGTCAGCTGCAGCGCGTGAATCTCTGACATCAGCTCTTTCCCAAGCGCCTCATGCACGGCGCGGTGCTGCGCAATCCGGCTAAGGCCCGCGAACCGCGCGCTTTCGATCTCCACCAGAAAATGGCTCTCGCCGCCCTCTTGATACCCGGCATGGCCGCGATGGCTTTCGCTGTCATCGATCACCGACAAGACGCGCGGCTCAAACGCCGCCTCCAACCGGGTCTGGATTTTCTCGGTTCGCGACATTATTTCGAACTCTTCCTCTTCACCTCAGCGCTCAAAACTCTAAACTGCCTGTTCCGAGTCGAGAAGGCATGTCCCGAATGACGAATAACGACCCGTTCAATTTTGATCTCCGCGTCTCCACGGACAAGAAGAAACGCCGTGGTGGGCGGCGGGGCATGTCGGGTGCGTTTGAGACCTCGCAACGGGTGTGCGAATACCCCGGCTGCAATGAGCCCGGGCAATACCGGGCCCCAAAATCGCCCGATACATTGGACGAGTATCACTGGTTCTGCCGGGAGCATGTGCGCGAGTACAATCTGAAGTGGAACTTCTTCGAAGGGACCACTGAGGCTGAGATCGAGGCGCAGCTTGACCGCGATCGGGTGTGGGATCGGCCAACGAAACCGTTCAAACAATCGGCGGAGGAACGGGCCTGGGCCCGGCTTGGGGTTGATGACGCACACCAGGTCTTGGGCGAAAACGCCACGCGCAATCCAGGCCGGTCGATCACGGGCACGCGCAAATTGCCCCCGACCGAGCGCCGCGCCCTGGATATCCTGGAGGCGAAAGACCATTGGACCCGTGCCGAAATTCGCAAGAGTTACAAGGCGCTGATCAAGGTTCTTCATCCCGACATGAATGGCGGCGACCGGAGTGATGAAGATCGGCTTCAAGAGGTTGTCTGGGCCTGGGATCAGGTCAAGGAAAGCCGGAATTTCAAGGACTGAAGCGTATCGTTCAAAGGGGGATCGCCCACCGCGCGCTCCTCTGACGAGGAGCCCTTGCCGGGCGATTTTGCCTCCGGCGGGAGGTATTTTGGAAGCAAAGACGAAGAGGGGTGTCCCAGTCCGTCTTTGCTTCTCAAATACTCAAAAAAATCCATCATTCGGCTGTCAGCCCAGCAGAACCCGGTCGGGCGGCAGGGCCCGCGCGCATGGCGCCTCACCCGCGCCAGAACGCAGCGGTGAAGAGGATGAAGACGGCCATCAGCTCCAGCCGCCCAATCAGCATGGCCGCCGACAAGATCCACTTCGCGCTGTCGTTTAACCCCGCGAAATTGCCCGCGGGCCCAATCTCAGCCCCCAGCCCTGGCCCGATATTGCCCAAAGCCGTCGCCGCGCCCGAGACCGAGGTGATGAAATCAAGCCCGGTCAGCCCAAGCAAAATCGCCACCACGCCCAAGGTCACGAAGAAAAGCACAAAGAACGCCATGACCGAGTTCAGCACATCCTCGGCCACCGGGCGGCCCTGATAGCGCGGCTCAAACACCCCATGGGGGGCGTAAAGCCGCTTCACCTGGGTGGAAATCGACGCCATGAGAAGCTGATAACGGAACACTTTGATCGAGCAGGAGGTGGAGCCCGCGCAGCCGCCAATCAGCCCCGCAAAGAAGAACACGACGACCGCAAAGGCACCCCATTGCATGTAATCCGCGCTGGCATAGCCGGTGCCGGTGACAATCGAGACGGTGTTGAACAGCGCTTTCCGAAAAGCCTCTTCCGTCGCCGTGCCTTGGCCGACGCTCAACCAAAATGCGACCACAGCCGAGAGGATCGCAACGGTGGCAAAAAACGCGCGGATCTGGCTGTCGCGCCAAAGCGGCCGCGCGCTCCCCGCGACCAGTTGGACATAACGGACAAAGGGCAAAGCGGCGAGCAGCATGAAGACAACGGCGGCATATTCGACCCCCGGGGCGACCGCCGCGAAGGACGTATCGGAATTGGCAAAGCCGCCGGTTGCAACGGTCGTCATGGCATGGACAAGGGCGTCAAACGCGCCGAGGCCCATGGCCAGATAGGTGCCCGCGCAGATCAAGGTGAGCGCCAGGTAGATCACTGAAATCCGGCTGGCGATCTCGGTTGCGCGGGGAAGGATTTTCCCAAAGGTATCAAAGCCTTCTGAGCGGAAGATCTGCATGCCCCCGACCCTCAATTCGGGCAGAAACACCATGGCGACCACGATGATCCCGATCCCGCCGAACCACTGCAGCAGCCCGCGCCAAAGCAGAAGGCCCTCCGGCAACCCGTCCAGCCCGACCAGGACGGTGGAGCCGGTTGTTGTCAGACCCGACATCGCCTCAAAAAACGCATCCACATATCGCGCCTCGGTCGCGCCAAGGACAAAGGGGATCGCGCCAAAGACCGGCAGAACCAGCCAAACACCGGTTGTCAAAAGGAAGGTCTGTTGCAGGCTCAGCCGCGCGGTCACCGCATTGGCGCAGGCCAAGGTCAGAAGCCCGCCGATGACGATCGTGACCAGCGCACTTTCCGCGAAACTGGCCCAATGGCCGTTCTGGGCATAGAGATCCATGCCCATGGGGATCAGCATCGTTGCGCCAAGCACCGACACCAACAGCCCCAGAACATAGCCCACCGGGCGCAGGTCAAACATGGGGCCGAGCGTTGGCGCGGCGCCGCGCAACTGTCAAGCCAGAGGGGGTGACCGGGGATGGCCGCGATCCGCCCTTACGATCTTCCACCCTGCCACGCCATTTTTGTTGTCATGTTTCGCCCGCCGCGATAGCCTCAGCCTATGTCGCCAGTTTTGAGGACCGCGGTCGTCGAATCCCGCGCACTGGCAGACCCTTAGCCCCGTGGCCGTATTGGGACCACACGCCAGGAGGACAAATCGATGGCAGATCGCGACAGCGACAAAAAAACTCTTTCCGATTCAGATATTGTGACGAGCAGCGGGTTTGACCGCCGCACTGTTTTGCGCGGCGCCGGGACGGTGGCGCTTGGCGCTGCCGTGGTCGGCGCAAGCACCGGTCAGGCAGAGGCCGGCACCGACAATGACAATGGCCCGATCACCGATCCGGGCGGGCGCGGACGCGGCTTCTGCCGGTCCTACAGCTCTGGCGTGACGGACCAGGACAATGGCAACTGGCGCGATCCGGGCGGCAATGGCCGGGGTGATGGGCGGCAGCAACGTGCGGGCTATACCGATCAGGATAATGGCAACTGGACCGACCCGGGCGGCGCAGGCCGCGGCGTGGGCCGGAACTTCGCCAGCGGTGTGACCGATATCGATCAGGGCAATTGCTCGGACCCTGGTGGGAATGGGCGCGGCTGATAGGCTGCGGGGCCTCTGCCCCGATGGGGCGCAGGGGCCATTGCCATTCGGCGACTTAAGCGGATTTCAATTGGGGGATTGAGATGAGCGACAAACGGAAAAAGAAAAGCCTCTCTGAGGCCGAGATCACCACAGCGCGCGGCGTCAGTCGGCGCCGGGTGCTAAGCGGGTTGGGCGTTGGTGCCGCGGGGCTTGGCCTCTCGGGCTGTGTCACGGTGCCCGCAACGGGCATCACCGATGCCGATAACGGCCCGATCACCGATCCGATTGGCGCGGGCCGTGGCGGGCGGCGCAGCTTCCGCACCGGGATCACCGACGCGGACAACGGCCCAATCGTCGATCCGGCCGGGTTTGGGCGCGGTGGCGCCGGTGGATTTGTGCAGGTGACGTCCGGGATCACCGACGCCGATAACGGCCCCATCGTTGACCCCGCGGGCAATGGCCGTGGTGGACGCAGGTCCTTCCGCACCGGGATCACTGATGTCGACAACGGCCCAATTGTCGATCCCGCCGGGTTTGGCCGCGGCTAAGGCTGTTACACAAGTCTGGCTTGGAAGCGCAACCAAAGACGCGCCCGATGCGGGCGCGTCTTTTGCGTCAGCCGACGTGGAAGAGGGTGGAGAACAGCTTTGGATCCAGGCTGTCTTGGGCAAAGGT
>JANQNZ010000142.1 GCA_028279315.1 Rhodophyticola sp.
TCGCCAGCCCACGGCCTGTCGATGCCCGGCTCGGGTTCGCGCCAATGGCAACGCCAACGCAAATCCCCGCTGCCAACCGTCACTCCCCCCGCTCCCGCCGCTTGTCATGCATGACGCGCCGCACCCGCTTGCCGAAGGCCCTTTCGCTGTCGCGCCGCTCCTTCAACGTGGCGCTGTTATAGGCGTCCTCCCGCGCAAGCTTCCGCCAGCGGGTCAACCGATCCGCATCAAGCACCCCCTCTGCAATCGCCGCCTGCACCGCGCAGCCGGGCTCGGTCTCATGCTGGCAGTCCGAGAACCGGCAGTTGGCCGCCAACTCTTCGAGATCGGCGAAAACCGCATCAATCCCAGCCTTCGCATCGGTCAGCCGCAGCGCGCGCATCCCCGGCGTGTCGATCAGCCAGCCGCCGAACCGTGTCGGTGCCAGCCCACGCGCCGTGGTTGTGTGCCGCCCTTTGGCGTCGTCCTCACGAATGCCTTGGGTGGCGTCTGCCAGCCCCGTGAGCGCGTTCCGCAACGTCGTCTTGCCCACCCCAGACGATCCGACAAGCGCCAATGTCTGCCCGGCTTTGCACCACGGCGCGAGCGCATCTGCCTCCTCCACATCCGTCGCGTTGAGCGCGATGGCGGTGACAAGCGGCGACAGTTGCTCGGCCCGGCGTGCGTAGTCGCGCGGGTCCTCGACCAAGTCAGCCTTGGTCAGGATCACCAGCGGTAGGCAGCCCGCCGTCGCCGCCAGGGCCAGATAGCGCTCCAACCGCGCCAGGTTGAAATCCGCATTGCAGGAGGTGACGATGCCAAGCGTGTCCACATTGGCCGCGATCAACTGCCGCTCGGCGCCTGTGCCCGCCGCCCGGCGGGACAGAAGCGTCTGCCGCTCCAGCCGCCTGAGCACGCGGGCGCGGTCAGGCGTCAGAACCACCCAATCGCCGGTGGCGTAATCCCCCGTACTGTCGCTTGAGGCGGGCAGAAGGGTCAGGGGGCCGGTCGCATCACGCGCGCCCAAACGGTCCCGCGCCACGGTGGTGATGCGGGCGGCGGGGAGGTGTTCGGCTTCCTCAGGGCTCAATTGCGCGAGGAAGCGGGCCGACCATCCGAGGTCGGACAAAGTAAACTGGGTCAAGGTTTGGATATCCCGAAAACACGTCAGAAGGGGCGGGGGCTGGGTTGGCCCTCGCAGGTTCAAACGGTCCGGGCGTCAGGGCTGCCTGTTTAGGCGGCGCTGGCCCGGAAGGGGGCGACATTCTCCATGAACCCTCCGGACGGTGTTTTCTAGAACCCCCGGGGTGGTCCGTGCTGGCACGGCGCCCGAGGTAAGTGAGAGGTTGGACATCGACCCAAGCGGGGCTCGTTGTGGCTGCTACCTTCCGGTCCTGACCAGGTTGGCGAGGCGCTTGCCCGCGCCAACCCCTCGAGAGGTCAGATAAGCCTTTGGCCGGGGAGTCGCAAGTGAAACGACGAGCGGGGCCAAGCCGCCACTTACTGCCCCGGCGTGCGCTCGGCCCAACCTGCGAAGATGCGTTCCAGAAACACCACGATGTAGAACAGGAAGATCCCCAAGGCCGCGAGCGCAAAAAGCACCGCAAACATCAGCGGGTAATCCGCGCTGATCCGCCCGCTGTCGAAGAGATCCCCCAGGCCCCGGCCATGGGGGCTGACGATCTCCATCAGGTTTGTGCCGATGAAGGCAAGCGTCACGGCCACCTTCAGCGCGCCAAAAAACTCCGGCAGGGTCTTCGGCAGGGCGATCTTCCAGAAGATCGTGAAATTCGACGCGCCGAGGGAGCGCAGGATGTCGCGGTATTCTGGTTCCAAGGTCGAGAGGCCGATCGAGACCGAAACCGCGATTGGGAAAAACGAGATCATGAAGGCGATCAGGATCGTGTTGAAATCGTGCTGGCCGACAAAAATCAGCGCCACAATCGGCACCACGGTCGCCTTCGGGATCGCGTTGAAGCCCACCAGCAGTGGGTAAAGCCCCTCCCGCGCGATCTTGCTGAAGCCCATGATCATGCCAAGCGCCGTGCCGAAGATCACCGCAAGGCCAAGCCCGGCGACCGTGCGCCAGAGCGTCTCCCAGCTTTTCACCAGGAAGAGCTCCCGGAATTGCCAGAATTTCGGTAGCAGATCCGAGGGCGAAGCCATGCGGAAATCCGGCAAGTCATAGACCCAGACCAACCATTCCCAGACCGCCAGAACCGCGACTATGAAGGCAATCGGGACAAGGATCTTACGCCAGGTTTCGGCACTCATTGCACCATCCCCTCTTTCGCTGAGGCGGCGGGGGCGTGTTCGGCCAGCGGTTCGTCGGCGGTCGACGCACGGCCTTGGGCAACCTGGATCTGGTGGCGCAGGACCGCCAGCATCTCGACCGCTTTTGGGGTGTAGAGGTCGTCCAGCGTGCGGTTGCCGGGGATATCCACGTTCAGCACGTATTGCGCGTGCGCCGGGCGGCCCGACAGCACAATCACCTGATCGGCCAGGAACACGCTTTCGCGCAGGTCATGGGTGATGAGGAGGCAGGTAAACGGCTCCTCCTCCCGCAGATCATGCATCGTGCACCAGAGGTCTTCGCGCGTGAAGGCATCAAGCGCGCCAAAGGGTTCGTCCAGGATCAAGACCTCAGGCCGGTGGATCAGCGAGCGGCAAAGCGAGGCGCGCTGGCGCATCCCGCCGGACAGCTCCGAGGGGCGTTTATCCTCAAACCCGGCCAGGCCAACCAGTTCCAGAAGGTGCTTGGCGCGCTCCAACCCTTCCGCCTTGCTCATCTTCGATTTCACGATTTCCAGCGGCAGAAGGACGTTTTGCAAAATCGTCCGCCATTCCAGAAGCACCGGGTTCTGGAACGCCATGCCAACCGTCGGACGGGGGGAGGTGACCTTTTCGCCGGCCAGCCAAACCTCCCCCTCATTGGGGCGCATCAGGCCCGAAACCAGGCGCGTCAGCGTCGATTTCCCGCAGCCCGAGGGGCCGACAACCGCCGTGAACGTGTCTTTCGGCATATCCAGCGTCAGATGGTCCAGAACCGGCAGCGGCCCGGCGGCGGTTTTATAGGCGTGGGTGACCGCACGCAGTTCGATCTGGGATGTCATGGCCTGCCCCCCTTTTACACAAGCGCCTGCGGGGCCGGGCATCCCGCGCCCCGCAGACGGTCTCATTGCTCCGCCCCGTTATGGCGCGATCATCCGCACGTCGCCCGCAGGCAGATAGGCGTCGGTGAAATAGAGCGCGGCGTCCGGTTCATTCTGGAATTCATAGGTCAGGCGCAACTGCTCAATCGCGCGGCCCAAGCGGTCCGCGTCGACCTGGCCCATCCCGTTTTCGCGCACCGCATCGGTCAGGACATTGGCGTCGATGGCCAGTTGCAGGCGCCGTGCCTCAAGCTCCGCGTCGCCAGCCGGGTTCCGCGCGATCACCGCCGCGGCGCCCGCGGCGGGGTCTGCAATGGCGTCAGACCAGCCTTGTGCGACGGCGGTCAGGAACCCGGTAACAGCCTCAGGGTTCTCAGCGGCGAAATCGGTGTTGACGATGATGGCGTTGCCATAAAGCTCCACCCCATGATCGGCGAAGAGGATCGTGGTGATGTCATCCTCAGGAATGCCGAGGCGCGCCAGCGACAGGTAGCTGGAGAAGTTGAACCCGGTGACCGAGTCCACATTCCCCTCAGCCAGCATCGGTTCCCGCGTGGGGAAGCCCACAGGCTCCACCGTGATCGTGGAGACGTCGATTCCGTTCACCTCCGCCAGGATCGGGAACTGTGCCCAGGCCCCATCGGGCGGCGGCGCGCCGAGGGTTGAGCCTTCCAGATCATCGATGCCAGAGATGCCCTGGCTCACCCGGCCCACAATGGAAAAGGGCGGGCTGTCGTAGGTCATCATCACCGCGGTGACTGGCGCGCCAGGGTTCTGATCCAAGAACCGGATCAGCGAGTTGATATCGGCAAAGCCAAGCGGGAACGACCCGGTCGCCACTTTCGGGATCGCGTCGAGGGAGCCTTGGCCCGCTGTCACTTCGACATTGAGACCGGCCTCGGCGAAATAGCCATTGTCGATGGCAAGGAAATAGGGCGCAGAAGGCCCCTCAAACCGCCAATCAAGCGCAAAGGCGATATCCATATCGTCGGCAGCAAGCGGGCTGGCCAGGGCCAGGGTCGCTGCGGCCATGGTGAAGGCGCGTGTGAACATCTTTATCTCTCCCTCCTTGTTTCGGGCAGCTTGGACATGACCGGTTAACTCGTCGGCACGGGCGGGCGGATGGTCAATCCATGCGCGCATCATCCGTCAGCATGGCCGAGGCGATGCTCAAAAAACAAGCGCCGTGCCGGAAATACCGGCGCAGCGCGACGGCCAAAGGCGCTCAGATTTGCATCGAAAACCGCATGAAGCCGGTGTCGCCAATGCCAATCGGGGAGAGGCCAAGCGCCTCGATGGTCGCGGGATGGTTCAGTGATCCGGGGCCGGTTTCGACAATCACCTCCGTGCCGCCGATGGGGGCAAACGCCCATGTTTTCCGCACGATAGGCGCAAGGGCGGGCTGGTCTGCCGCGTAGCGTATGATGATGTCACGGATCGCGCTTGGATCGCTGAAGACGGTCTCGGCAGCGGCAGGGGCAGAGAAATGGCCGCCGCCGGCGGCGCGGTAACTATTCGTCACAATTAGAAACTCCTGCTTGGGTTTCACGGGTAATCCGCCATGGGCGAGATCGCGGATTCGCCCCTCTGTCTCGAACACCGCCTCCCCATCTGCGCTGTAGCGGGCCGGTTTCGTGACGTCGATCTGATAGGTCAGCCCGTCGATCACATCGAAGTTATAAGCGGCAAACCGATGATCGAAGAGCTTTTGGCCAGGCTGCCCGGGCACAATCTGGTAAAAGGCGCAGGCGGCGCGTTCCAGCCATTCGCGGAGTTGCACGCCGGTGATCTTCAAGACCACCAGCGTGTTTGGATACTGATAAAGGTCGGCCGCATTCTTGATCGCCATTGGCCCCGCCGGAATATCCGTGAAATATCCCGGGCCACCCCGACCCCCCGCCTTGAAAGGCGCGGCGGCGGAGAGGAGCGGCAGGTCCATCTCATGGGCCAACCGCGCCTCGGCAAAGGCGCGCTGCGCGTCGTTGATCAGTTGCACGGCGCCCGACGGGTGCAAAAGCGCGAAATAGGTGTGAAGCGGTGCGTGAGTGACGCCAATCTGCTTGCGGATGTAAGACAAGGTGGCCCGATGTGCAGGCTCGGTCAGGCGCATCAAGTCTTTTGGGGCTTGATGCGCCGGTGCCGCCGGGAACAGTTGGCTGCGGCCATTGACGACCCGCCAGCACCCGGGCTCAGCCACCGCCAGTTCCAGCTCGATCACCCCAAGATGGGAGCCGAGAGAGCCCGGCTGCACAACCGGTGTCCCGTGGATCGTCCCGCGCAGAAGGTCGATATCCGCATCCATGTCGACATTGGATGCGGGGAACAGCTGGTGCGTATGGCCCGCAATCACCGCGTCGACATCGCGAAGCTTGGCAAGCGGAATGACCGCGTTTTCCATGAGTGGCGTGACCGTTGCGGGCCCAAGCCCGGTATGGCTCATCAGGATCACCAGATCGGCCCCGCGCGCTTTCAGGTCGGCCACCTCGCGCTCGGCGGCAAGCACGATATCCTCGGCAATCAGCTTGCCGCTCAGAAGCCGTTGGTCCCAGGTCAGGGTCTGAGGCGGCGCAAGGCCCACAAGGCCAATTTTGATCGGAACCGATTTGCCCGCGCTGTCGCAACAGGTTCGCTCCAAGATGGTCGAGG